>JAPLFG010000003.1:1916276-2235655 GCA_026390795.1 Ignavibacteriales bacterium | reverse complement strand
CAGTTAATGCTCGAGTCCGAATGAATAGATTAGTCCGATTTTACATGAACCGGAATTTTTTTGAGATTTTCAAAAGTACATTAGGTCCAGGTGAAATATAATATGCTTTGATAAGCTGCTGCTGTTTTGTGACCAACCGAATTATTTAGTATTTTTGTACCGGAGTTTTGAATAAGAACACTCCTAAACGAAAAAATTCTTGTTTCTTTTCTCATCATTTTTCAAGATTAACCTGACTTAACCAATCTTATTCGTCTTTGCAAATACTTATTTATGCAAATAGTTCCCGTGGTAAACAAGTCAAAAAAATTATGCAACTTGGCAGAAACAGCTCACTATTTTCGAAACAAAATATTGAATAGAATAAATGATAAGCACAAACAATCTGTCTCTTAGATTCGGTAAACGGACGTTATTCGAAGAAGTAAATTTGAAATTTACACCGGGAAACTGTTACGGTATTATCGGCGCTAACGGCTCGGGCAAATCTACTTTTATAAAAATTCTTTCGGGTGAAATTGAGCAAAGCTCCGGAGACGTAATTGTAACACCCGGTGAAAGACTTACGACCTTGAAACAAAATCAATTTGAATATGATGAATACCAGGTTTTAAAAACTGTGATGATGGGGCATCAGAAACTTTTTTCTGTTATGGAGGAACGTGATACATTATACGCCAAAGCTGAATTCAGCGAGAAGGATGGAATCAGAGCTTCTGAACTTGAGGGAGAATTTGCAGAGATGTACGGCTGGGAAGCAGAATCAGAAGCTGCCGAATTACTGAGCGGTCTTGGAATCAGCGACGAACAGCATACAAAATTGATGAAAGAATTAACCGGTAATGAAAAGGTGAAAGTCCTTCTGGCACAGGCTTTATTCGGAAATCCGGATATCTTATTGCTGGATGAGCCAACAAACCATCTTGATATTATTTCAATCGGTTGGCTCGAAGATTTTCTTGAAAAATTTAAAAATACTGTAATTGTAATATCTCACGATAGACATTTCCTTAATCAAGTCTGTACGCACATAGCAGATATTGATTTCGGGAAGATTCAAATGTACACAGGCAATTACGATTTCTGGCTGGAAAGCAGTCAGCTAGCTGCAAAGCAGGCAAAGGATTCAAATAAAAAGATAGAAGCAAAGAGAGCTGAACTGCAAGAATTTATTTTTCGTTTCAGCGCCAATGCATCTAAATCTAAGCAAGCAACATCAAGAAAAAAGCAGCTTGAAAATCTTACACTCGAAGACATCAAACCTTCTTCGCGTAAAATGCCTTACATTGCTTTTAAGCCGGAGCGTGAAGCAGGCAATAATTTACTTGAGATCAATAACCTCACAAAGAATTACGGTGAAGAAATTCTCTTGAACAATCTTACATTCAAAGTTGATACAGGTGATAAGATTGCGTTTGTCGGTCCCAATGATTTACTAAAAACGACCTTATTTAATATTATTACAAGCAAAGAGAAGGCAGATAAGGGAAACTTTATTTGGGGAGCTACGACTAGATTCGCATATTTTCCAAAAGACAATGCTGAATTTTTCGACGTCGATTTGAATCTTATTGACTGGCTGCGTCAGTATTCAAAAGAAAAAGATGAAACATATATAAGGGGTTTTCTTGGAAGAATGCTCTTTAGCGGAGAAGAAACTTTGAAGAAAGCTAGTGTACTTTCCGGCGGAGAACGAGTGCGTTGTTTGTTTGCAAAGATGATGTTAACCGGTGCGAACGTTCTGATCCTTGACGGACCGACGAATCACCTTGATTTGGAAGCAATCTCAGCGCTTAATAACAGTCTAATCGATTTTACCGGAACCGTACTTTTTAGTTCTCACGATCATCAGTTCGTTCATACAATTGCAACAAGAATAATAGAAATTATACCTTCGGGAATTATTGATAAACGAATGACATTTGACGAATACTTAAATGATGCCGGAATAAAGAAGCTGCATCTTGAACTGTACCATGCCTCAGCGATAGATTTATAATTTTAATTGATATACAAATAATAATTACTGTATATTCGATATGAATCAAGTCTCTTATTATTTCCTTTTCTGATCCTCCACCAATTTTCATTAACAAACAGATTGTTTCAATAATTATTTTTGGAGAAAAATCTGATGGAAAATAAATTAAATCCACAATGGCTAAAAGCAGCCCGTTGGGTAAAAATATATTCATGGATAACAGTCATAGTAGTTTTGTACGGAGCAATTGTAACACACATTCCTTATCTCATGGGTCATCCGTGGACATTATGCGATGGCTGCAGAGATCAATTATGGTGCAATATTATTTTTCATCTTTACGAAGTGCCGCTATTACTTTTCAATGCTTACATAGCCTGGTATGGTCTAAAAACCTATTCACCAAAAGTAGCACATTCATACATGTCCTTACTATCTTTCGCTGTAGCTACTAATCTGGTATTTTTAACATTCGAGACAGTATTACTTAATACAAATCTTCATGCAAATGCTGCCGATTGGGAAAACTTTTTATCGACTACAGTAGCTGTGATTCTTGTAGCCGGTTCTTTTCTTGGAATGTATGTAAAGCAGTTACTCGTTAAAGCAGTCTATCAAAAAAATAATGAGGAGAATAAAATATATGGGTGAAAGACATTTGATGAATACTTAAATGATGCGGGAATAAATAAGCAGCGTCTTGAGTTGTATCATTCTTCTGCAATCGATCTCTAATTTTTGTTGACAAGCCGGTAATGAATTAAATGCGTACTACTCAATTATTTTTTGTACGCGTCCGACTTCACCGGTTTCAAGGCGCACTTTAATTCCATGAGGATGGTTGGAAGAATTTGTAAGAATATCTTTCACAAAGCCTTCCGTTAGTTTTTGACTCCGCTGATCTGATTTAAGTACGATGGCTACATGCAAACCTTTCTTAATATTCTGACGGCTTCTTGATTCCAAGAATCAACCTCTTCCTCTATTATTCCAAACTTTGCTTTCTTTTCTTCTGGTTCGTTTTGGTTTTGAAGCCGAAGCGCCGAAAATCTTTTTTGTTTTTGATCTTGCGTGATCAGTTTTATCAACTAACTGTTTTGGATTTTCCCAAACCCACTCCGTAAGAACGTATGGATGATTTTCAATAACCGGTATTGGTTTTGAAATAAGTTTGTTTATTTCTCTAAGGTATGCTCTTTCTTCCGAATCGCAAAGTGAAAGGGCTACTCCGCCTAATCCCGCTCTCCCGGTTCGTCCAATTCGATGGATATAAGTTTCCGGAATATTTGGAATTTCAAAATTTATTACATGCGAAAGTTCGTCTATATCAATTCCTCGCGCTGCAATATCTGTTGCTACCAAAACTCTTGTCTGCTTAGTCTTAAAATTGTTCAACGCTCGCTGACGTGCGTTTTGTGCTTTATCACCATGAATAGCCTCCGCTTGTATCTTCGCATTATTCAAAACTTTGGCCACGTTATCAGCCCCATGTTTAGTTCGGGTGAATACAAGAGCCGATGCAATGGACGGATCTTTCAACAGATGAATAAGCAGAGCTTTCTTATTGGCCTTTGCTACATAGTAGATTCCTTGCTGAATTGCTTCCACTGTTGGTGATTCCGGGGTTACTACTATTTTAACAGGATTGTGCAAGATTGTATTTGCAAGTTTTACAATTTCCGGTGGCATTGTCGCAGAGAAAAACAATGATTGTCTTTTAGACGGCAACTTCGAAATTATTTTTTTTACATCATTTATAAACCCCATATCAAGCATGCGGTCGGCTTCATCAAGAACAAATAATTTAATGTGTTGAAGACTAATATAATTTTGGTTCATCAGATCAAGAAGTCTTCCCGGAGTAGCGATCAAAATATCAACTCCAGCTTTCAATTTATCCGTTTGTGCTTTTTGCGGAACACCGCCAAAGACAACTACATTTTTTAGTCCGGTATGTTTACCGTATGCGGAAAAACTGTCTCCAATTTGAATTGCAAGTTCTCTTGTTGGAGTTACAATTAAAGAATGGATAGTTCTTTTCTTTTCGCCCTCAATTTTTTCATTATAAAGAATTTGTAGAATTGGAACAGCAAATGCGGCTGTCTTGCCAGTTCCTGTTTGAGCACAACCAAGCAGATCTTTCCTTTCAAGTATAACCGGGATTGCCTGTTTCTGAATAGGCGTGGGAATTGTATAGCCTTCTTCTGCTAAAGCTTTTTGAATTGGTTTAATAAGATTGATTTTTTCGAATGACATTAATTCATTTTCCTTCTAAATCGTTTTGTTAAAAATTTATTATGTTTTGGATCAGCAGAGAGATGAATGAATATCTTATAAAGAATTACAAACAAGGTATGTCACTGAAGCATTACAAATAATTACGTTGTAAAATTAGCTTAATTTTTCACCATCTCAAAAAGATATAAGTCGTTAATATCACATGTCAAGATAAATTGATCTATCTACCCTTCGTAAAACCTTTGAAAAGATAATCATTTGACTACGATAATGATTTCTTTACAGGCTGGTTATAGTTCTTAAATCGCCTATTGCTCTGTGAAGAGAATAATAACTTATTATACTCTTATACTCTGCCTGAATGTTGAGCAGACGGGCTTGTGTTAATGCGGTCTCTGAATCCAGCACTTCGAGGTTTGTTCCGGCACCTTTTTCGTATTGAAGCTTCGCGCGTTCAAGTGAGCTGCGAGCATAATTAATCTGTTCTTGTGTAGAGTTCATTCTCTCTACATTTGATTTCAAATCGCTTTCTGACTGGTAAACGTCAGTTGATATTGATTCTTTGACCTGTTTGATTTTTTGATCAACGGCATCTATTGCGGCATCAGCTTCATTAATTTTATTTTCTGTAAGGTTCCCGTTGAAAATCGGGACATTGAGAGAGACACCCGCAAACCAATTCCCTCTCATTACTTCAATATTAGGTTCGAATCCGTTTTTAAATCCATAGCCTAAATCTGCCTTCACTACCGGTTTATCAGTTTGACTAACCATTTCTTTTTGAAGGTTCGCGGTGTTGCGTTCACTCGAAGCGAGTTTCAACTCTACTCTCTGACTATAAGCCGCTGTAAGAAGCGAATCATCATTTAAGATGTACTTTGGAAGATCAAGATAGCCTGAAATGAGTATTTCTTTACTTCTATCCATACCTATCAATTCTTTAAGATAAAGTTCTTGTTTGTTCTTTTCGTTTTGTAAATCAATTTTTTCATTCTTGATTTCAACCATACGTGTTTTAGTACTCAGTTCGTCATAATCTGTTGCGGTGCCGTTTTTAATTCTCAATTCGGTTACTTTCAAATGTTCTTGAAGCGCGACATACTGTGTGTCTTTAACAGCAATGCTTTTTTGCAGAAACAAAATTCCGTAGAAAACTCTAACGGCTTGATTAGCCAGATCATTCTTTATCAAATCCTCATTATTTTTGATTGAACTTAGAAATGACTTAGCATACTCAACTTGCGAATCCCGCTTGTCGAAATCATAAAGAGTTTGATGAACAAATACACCGACATTGTAATTGTTCGCAGGCGCCAATTCTAAATTTTCTCCTCCTAGAGCAAAAGCCGGAATTGGACCAATCCGGGTATAAACTGCCTCCGCTGTTACATCCGGTAAATAAAAACTTTTTTGTTGATCAACGCGGAACTGTGCTGCATGCAGCTCTGCTTCTTTTTGTTTGATTAGAGGATGATTTCCGATTGTAAGTTTTATTATATCCTTTAGAGATAGAGCATTATTCTCCATGCTTTGTGCTGATGTAAGCGAATTGATAAGGCAGAGCGATGCCGCAAAAATATATTTTAAATATTTTTTCATTGTTGATCCGTAATTTTTTTAATTAAGTATTTCATTTCTTGCTGATTTCGTTTTCAATATTGTTTCAAAAACGGAATGATAACTTTCTTCAATCCATAGTCACAATTTTTTGAGCAGGTCCTTTTTTCTTCTTATAGCGTAAAAACAAAATCGGAACGACACAGAGAATTGTAATCAATGCGGCTATAAAAAAATCATCATCAACCGCAGAGACAAAAGCCTGCTGGCTCAAATGATATGCTACTAATGCATTCGCCCTCATCGCAGATACTGCATTAGTTCCACCTACAGCATGTTGTGCGTATCTTGTTAATTCCGAAACGATATTTTTTGTTGCAGGAGCATATTGATTTACTGCTTGTCCGTATGAGGTTATATGAAAAATTGTTCTATCAGTTAAAAGAGTCCCCATAAGAGCAACTCCGAAGCTTCCGCCTACTTGTCTTAACACGTTAAAGAGCCCCGAGGCCTGTGCCATGCGTTCCCTCGGGATTCCTGATAGCGCAATAGTGCTTAGCGGTGTAAATACCCACCCCATTGCCAATCCACGCAGATAAAGAGAAATCATTATTGAAGATGTTTCTGAAAACAAAGAAAGAAAATGGTTTAAAAAAAGACTTGCTGCCAAAAGAACAATTCCAATTAACGCTGGAATTTTGGGATTAATTCTATCTGCAAAGTTTCCGGCTATCGGCGACATTACTGCTTGCAAAAATCCAATCGGCAAAAAGAGAGAGCCTGCCTGGAAAGCAGTATATCCGAGCCCGTTCTGCAAATAAAGAGGAAGAAGAAAAGTACTTCCAAACATTCCCATTCCAAAAATGAACAATATAATATTCGCCATTGCGAAATTAAAATTCTTTAGCAGACTGAGATCTATCAGAGGATGTCGTACATTTAATTCGGTAATCATAAAGACAACGAATGCAATTAATGAAATTGCGAAACATGTAACTATGAAGGGTGAGGTCCATCCGCCGGTATTCCATTCTGAATTACCGTCCGATAAAGCAATTAGAAGAGCGCTTAGAAATACTGCCATTGATATGAAGCCAATAAAATCAAAAGAGCGAGTAGCGGAAGTTTTATATTCCCGTTGGATAACCAGTGTCGCAAAAACTCCTACAATTCCGACCGGAACATTCACATCAAAAATTGCATGCCATGCAAAATTATCGATCAAGTAGCCGCCGAGCGTCGGACCAAGCGAAACGGACGCGGCTGCGGCAATTGTCCAAAACCCGATTGCGACGCCTCGACGTTCCGGCGGAAATTCTCTCATAACTATTGCCATCCCTACCGGCATCATTAATCCTGCGCCAGCCCCTTGAATTACACGGAATACTATAAGAGCCGATTCATTCCATGCTAACGAACAGAGAAGCGAACCAATTGTAAAAAGACCGAGTGCTGATGCATAAGTTTTTTTATAGCCGAAATGGTCGGCAATCCAGCCTGAAGTCGGAAGCATAATTGCAAAAACAAGGAGATAAGAAGTTGCAACCCATTTTACAGTATCAACACCAATTCCGAATGTCGCCATTATTTTTGCAAGCGATACATCAACTATGGTTGCATCAAGTACAGCCATAAATGTACCGATCATTACATTTGCCAGAACCCACCATTTATATGAAGTGTGCTCATGGTGAAGCGAAGAGATTTGGTTTATAGCTGCACCGCGAATTGATTTTCTTTTGGAATTAAACATTTGTTATTTCACTTTCACAGATACTTCCACAGACATACCAGGTCTTAATACAGTTTTATTTTCATTAGCAATGTCAATTGAAATTTTTACAGGAACTCGCTGTGTAACTTTTGTAAAATTTCCAGAAGCATTGTTTGGAGGAATTAAAGAAAACTCAGATGCAGTATAATTTCCAATGTCAATAACTTTACCGTAAAATTTTACATCCGGATAAGCATCGACATCAATTTCTACCGGTTCACCCACCCGAATATGCGTAAGCTTTGTCTCTTCAAGATTTGCGGTAATCCATAAATTTTTTAAATCATAGATTGTAAATATTGGTTGACCGGGCTGAACTACATCTCCAGTAAGCACCCAACGCTTTGCTACAACACCTTCCATTGGAGATTTAATTATTGTGTTGCTTAATTGAGATTCAATTACACCGATTTGGCTTTTAGCGCTTGGAATTTTTGAAAGTTCAATGTTAAATTCTGCTTTCGCCGCTTCGAATGCACCATACAAATGATCGTATTGTTCTTTAGTAATTATTTTGCTTTTATATTCGGTTTCGCCGCGGTTAAAATCATTTTGAGCACGGTTTAAATTTACTTGAGCGAGTGGTATGTTATTCTTTACCAGTCCCAATCCGGCTTTTGCCGATACTTCCTGCGCGCGGAAATCACCGTCATCCAGCTTTACAAGAACCTGTCCGGTCTTTACAGTATCGCCTTCATCTGTCCCAAGAAAATTAATTCTTCCAAGCATTTTGGTACTTATTGATAAACTGTTAGCAGCTACATAGGCATCGTCTGTAGAAACGAAATCTTGCATATTCATATACCAAAAATATCCGCCAACCGCAGCGGCAGTTAACAAGAGAAGAAGAGGAATAATCATACGTTTCTTCTTAAACAATGGAACGTCATCTATGCTTTCATCTTTTTCATTGTCAAGAAGGGCTTCTTTTGATTCCAACTTAATTTTATCTTTTAGATCTTCGCTTTGTGCCATTTATATTCCCTTTATAAATATTTTTTTGGTTACTTTTTCTCAATACCATAAATAAAAAAATCAGTCGCAGCTTTCATTTCTTTCTGCAAATTTATATGTGTCTCATCATCAAGACTCTGCCCCTTCGCCCAACGAAGAACCCGGCATCTCAGCCCTTGCAATACATGCAGAAAGATTAATGCGGCATCTTCAGGTAAGCCGGAATTGAATTCATTTTTCAACTTTCCTTCATCAATAATTTTTTTAATTAAATCCAGCTCGACCTTTTCAAAATCCAAAAACAATTTTTTAAAGACCGATTTGATATCAAAATAAGAGTGAACACTTAGAGTACCGAGGTTGATTAAGACTTTGAAAAAAATCATTCTTTGTTCAACATATTCATGAAGTTTTTCCGACGCAGATTTCTGTTTTTCCAGTATCCGTTCAATATTTTTTTTAAGCTCGTTTTGTTCCTGTAAGATTACTCCACGGAAAAGATCTTCCTTGGTCGGAAAATAATAGTACAGTGAAGCCTTGCCCATCTCTACATCACTAGCAATCTCCTCCATTGTCACTTTTGAAAAGCCGTAATGTGCAAATCTCTTTCTAGCTGCATCAATTATGGCGTTTTCTTTCTCTTTTGGAAGCTTTTCAGATATCAAATTTCATCCTCTCGACTATTTTACTTGAACAGTCGAAACATATAATAAGTTCTACTTTAGTCAAAGAAAAATTTAGAGCAAATACTTTTAGTTAAACCGCGATTTATAACCCAAATATGTTTTTAGTAATTTCGTTTCACTATCTGTAAAGTGTCTCGTGAATTAAAAGATATAGTTTAACAAACTGTTGAAACAGTTAAAAAATCCTTGTTTCAGTTATTAACCCCGCGATTAATCGCGGGGTTAGAAACACAAAGCACAATGTTAGAACCGTTTTAACGGTTTACATTCTAATTCACACAACGGGTTATCTGTATTGATTTAACACTTAAATAATTGTTTAGAACAGTACTCGTCTTTTGTCCTTACTCTTTGAAAACCTGAACTCAACTAAGATTTGAGAATATTTATATCAGAAAGTATTTCTAATGTGTGGTTGAAAAGCCGGTTCATAAATATTCGCACTAAAATCGCCATCTCATTTCATTGGAGGTTTAATAAATAATTTTTATATTGATCAAGACTTCGGAAAGATCATCTACAAAAATTGTAAGATTGATTTCCTCTTCCTGCGCAGAAGTTTCCTATTACAGTCATCAAATATTCATTCATCAACATAAATTTAGGAGGCAGTATGAAAATAAAAGTTACACTAGCCGCAGTATTATCTTTTCTGATACTGATTTCATCTTTTACTCTTGCACAACAGAATAATAAACCCCGCGCAAGTTTAAAAGCCGGAGTCTCCCAGAGAATCGGAATTGATACAGATATTAAAATTGATTACAGCAGACCCGGCGTAAAAGGAAGAGAAATTTGGGGAAAACTTGTTCCATATGGAATGACACCCGGCGATAATTATTCAAAAGGGAAACCCTATCCATGGCGCGGAGGCGCAAATGAAAATACCACAATCGAATTCAGTAAAAATGTTTTAGTGGAAGGGAGTAAATTACCCGCCGGCAAATACGGTGTTCATTTTATTCCCGGAGAAAAGGAATGGACAGTTATATTCAGCAAAAACAACTCGAACTGGGGTAGTTTTACATATGACGAAAAAGATGATGCTCTTAGAGTTACAGTTAATTCGGTAAAAGCTCCGTTCCAGGAATGGTTGGAATATGGGTTTGATAATCTAGAGGCTACATCAACTACAGCTTATCTTTATTGGGCTGAATTAAAAGTACCGTTCAAAATTTCTGTTGCGGATTGAGCAGCAAAATTTTAGAACTTTCATTACTAACGATTGTATAATCCTGCGCTGTCAATCTGTTTGAGTAGTAGTTTGAAATGACGACATCTTTCTCAAACAGATTGATAGTTTTTGTTAAACTGTAAATTATTACAAAATATTTTTTTTGTTAGAGATTCAAAAACCTAATTAGAAATGAACTTGTTATGGATAAATCCTTCAGGAAAATCTTCTTTTACATACTACTTACATCACTCTCTTTTTCATTAAAATCAAACGCACAACCGGAAAAAATAAAGAATGGTTCGGAAATTCAACTTGCACTTGAAAAACTAAACGTTCTCGGCAGTGTATTGTATATAGGAGCCCATCCAGATGATGAGAATACCGGTTTAATGGCATATCTCTCAAAAGGGAAAAAATATCGAACCGCATATTTATCTCTCACTCGCGGTGACGGCGGACAAAATTTAATCGGTTCCGAAAAAGGAAGTGAAATCGGTATTCTTAGAACGCAGGAATTATTGCAAGCCCGGGTTATCGATGGGGGTGAACAATTTTTTACACGTGCAATTGATTTCGGATATTCCAAAACTCCGGAAGAATCTTTAGAAATCTGGGGCAAAGAAAATGTTCTTTCAGATATTGTCTGGGTGATAAGAAAATTCAAACCGGATATAATAATTACACGTTTTCCACCGGATGGAAACGGAGGGCATGGTCATCATACTGCTTCTGCGCAACTCGCTAAAGAAGCATTCACTGCTGCGGCAGATCCTAAAAAATTTCCCGAACAATTAAAATATGTTCAGCCATGGCAGACAAAAAGAATATTCTGGAATAATTTTAGACCGACTCAGGATGAAGTAAAAAATTTGTTGAATGTAGATATCGGCGAATATAATCCCTTACTTGGAAAATCTTATGCCGAAATTGCCGCAGAAAGCAGATCAATGCACAAAAGTCAAGGGTTTGGAGTTTCGGCTTTTCGAGGATCGAGAAAAGAATATTTTACATTTGTCGATGGAGAAAATCTTAATAAAGATCTCTTTGATGGGATAATAACTTCCTGGAATAGAATTAAAAATGGTGCAACTATTGAACATAAATTAGAATCGATTATAAAATCTTTCAATCCGGCTGAACCCTCAGAATCATTGGGTAAGTTGATCGATCTTTATACAGAATTAAGTAAGTTTGAAAATAATTATTGGGTTGACGTTAAAAAGGAAGAACTTCTTAAGATCATCCAACCATGTGCGGGGTTATGGATGGAGGCTGTTGCTTCCGATTATTCTGCCGCACCGGGAGATGAAGTAAATATTAAAACTACTCTTGTTGCGCGATTATCAAATAATTTAAAAGTTGAGAAAATTGAATTTCCTTCGATACCCACTAATTCTGTTGTGAACGGTAAGTTGGAAATTAATCAACCATTTAGTATCGAAAGCAAAATAAAAATTCCGGAATCATATCCGATCTCTCAACCATATTGGTCGGTAAATAAACCTTCTAAAGGATTGTTCTCCGTCTCTGATCAGAAGATGATCGGCTTAGCGGAAAATCCTCCATCGATACCGGTTAAGATATATCTCAATTATGATGGAACAATTTTAAATTTTACAATTCCTCTTTTCTATAGATGGAATGACCGTGTTGAAGGTGAACTTAACCGCCCGTTTGAAATTCGTCCGCCCGTAACAGCTAATACTAAAGATCAAGTATTTATTTTTCCGGATGAAAAAGAGGAAGAAGTAGAGATTAAATTGAAGAATAATACTTTCAAAGTCGGAGGAGAAATTCATTTTATAACAAGCGCCAATTGGAAAGTTACACCTTCGGCAATTCCTTTTTCATTTAATAATAAATATGATGAACAAACAGTAACGGTTAAAATTACTCCCCCGCCAAATTCCGATGAAGCTCAACTTAAAATCGAATTAGTTATAGACGGGAAAAAATATAACAAATCATTGGTAGAAATTTCACACCCGCATATTAAGCGGCAAATCTATTTACCCGATGATGACATCAAACTTGTTCGGCTTGACGTAAAAAAATTCGACAGTAAGATAGGCTACGTAATGGGCTCGGGCGACGAAGTTTTCGATTGCCTTACTAATATGGGTTATGATGTTACCCTGCTTGGTGATAATTTACTTGAGCAGAATAACCTTTTGCGTTTCGATGCCATTGTAGTCGGTATAAGAGCATACAATACGCGTGAACGCCTGAAATATGATCAACCGAGATTAATGAAATATGTTCAGGACGGCGGGACATTAATTGTACAATACAATGTACCATCAGGATTGCAGACGGAGAATATCGGTCCTTATCCATTTAAACTTTCTAATGATCGAATTACTGTTGAAGAATCACCGGTAACTTTCGTGAATCCCAATCATCAGCTTTTGAACTTTCCGAATAAAATTACTCTGAATGATTTTGATGGCTGGATTCAGGAAAGAGGATTATATTTTGCTAACCAGTGGGACAGCAAATATGAAACAATAATATCAGGGCACGATCCGAATGAAAAAGATTTAACTGGCGGAATGCTTTTTGCCCGTTACGGAAAAGGAATTTTTATTTTTTCTGGATATGCATGGTTTCGTCAATTGCCGGCTGGAGTTCCCGGTGCATATAGAATTTTTGCTAATATGATTTCTGCAGGTAAGTACGATGCACACTCATCAAAATAAAGAAGATAAAACGGCGGAAGAAAAGCCCCCAATCTTATCTAACTGGAATCAGCTTTACGCTATCGTTTTTATAAATATGATAGTGATGATTGTACTGTTTTACATTTTCACAAAGATATTCGGTTAATTCAAAAATTTGCTCAGAGTAGACACCGGTATTAAATGAGTTTACTTGATTGGATTGTGCTCATAGGGTTTCTCGCATTTGTTGTTATTTACGGAACATGGAAGACCCGCGGCAAGAAAAATATTCGGGATTTTCTTTTAGCCAATAGATCCACACCGTGGTATGTTGTTACTTTATCGATCATGGCAACTCAAGCGAGCGCTATTACTTTTCTCTCCACACCGGGTCAAGCTTACGTTGATGGAATGAGGTTTATTCAATTTTACATCGGCTTGCCGATTGCTATGATAATCCTATCGATCACCGCTGTTCCGATCTTTCACCGGCTAAATGTCTTTACTGCTTATGAATATTTAGAAGACCGGTTTGATTTAAAAAATCGTACGCTTGCCAGCATTTTGTTTTTGATTCAGAGGGGGCTTGCAACAGGCTTCACAATTTTAGCACCGTCTCTTATAGTTTCAATTCTTCTGGGTTGGGATATCCAACTTACGGTAATAGTGACTGGACTGTTGGTAGTTCTTTACACAGCTTCCGGCGGAACCGATGCAGTTAATAAAACGCACTTCATGCAAATGATAATCATTATGGTTGGAATGTTCTCTGCGTTTTTTATGATAATCCACGCTTTGCCAAAGGACATTTCATTTTTAGATGCGACTAAAATTGCCGGTAAGATGGGCAAACTTAATGTGATTACTTTCGAATTTGATTGGAAGGACCGATACAATTTTTGGTCGGGTTTGATCGGTGGAACATTTTTAGCACTATCGTATTTTGGAACGGATCAATCTCAAGTTCAAAGATATCTTGCTGGCAGATCAATAGCAGACAGCCGCTTTGGATTGCTGGCGAATGGCGTGATTAAAATTCCGATGCAATTTTTTATTCTCTTTCTCGGAACAATGGTTTTTGTTTTTTATCAGTTTATAACTCCCCCTCTTTTCTTTAATTCCGTTGAAAAAGAAAAAGTGAAGAAAAGTATTTATGCCGAAGAATATCAAAAACTTGAAAATCAATATTCGGAAATCCATGATAGAAAGCAGATCAAGTTAAGAGAAATGATTTTGGCGGATAAGAATAATGATAAAGGAAAATATGAAAGTGCTGTGCGGGAGATTAATGAATCGAATAAGAATGAATCAATTATAAGAAAGGAGGCGGTCAACCTGATCAAAAAAGCCGATCCCTCCATGGACACAAACGATACGAATTACATCTTCCTAAGTTTTGTGATAAATGTTCTACCCGCAGGATTGATCGGACTTATTCTTGCTGCAATTTTTTCAGCATCAATGTCTTCTACTTCGGCGGCACTTAATGCCCTGGCGTCAACTACTGTTATTGATATTTATAAAAGAATGATTCATCCAAACGGTACTGAAAAAAATTATCTTTTTGTTTCCAAACTGGCGACAGTTTTCTGGGGCTTAGTAGCAATTTCATTTGCACTTTTTGCGAATCGGTTGGGATCTTTGATAGAAGCAGTTAATATTTTAGGATCTCTCTTTTACGGAACGATTCTTGGAATATTTCTAATAGCGTTTTATTTAAAAAAGATTGGCGGAAGTGCCACATTTTATTCTGCATTAATTGCCGAGTTAATTATAATAGCATGCTATCTCTTTACGGATATACCGTACTTGTGGTATAATGTAATCGGCTGTATGATACTTATAATTCTGGCTTATCTCATCAATCCAATTTTTAAAAAATCTTCCGCAAGTTCTTCTTTGAAGATCTAAAAAAAACCGGAGAGATTTACTCCGGCTTCTATTTAATAATATTTTCTAAATTCTATTTCATTAAAATCATTTTCTTGCTTTGCACAAAATCACCGGCTTTGATAGTATAGAAATATATTCCGCTTGCCAATTCTCTTGCGTCGAACACTATTTCAAAATGACCTGGATTTTTCACTTCGTTAACTAATACTTTAATCTCTCTCCCAAGAATGTCATACACGCTAATATTAACAAAACCCGTTTTAGGTATATCGTACCGAATTGTTGAAGTTGGATTAAACGGATTGGGATAGTTTTGAGTAAGATCGTACTTTTCTGGAATATCAACTTGTTTATTTGCAACGTCTGTAAGTTTATAAGTCAATTTCCCTGAACCGCTTTGCGCTCTGTAATTTGAATTCCCTGTATACACTGCTTGGATTGTATGTGTTGAGGCAACCGAATCCTGAGGTAAAGTGTACATTAAATTTGCAACTCCGCTTGCGTTGGTTGCACCAGAGCCAATATATTTTTGATTTAATGAATCTTGAGGTACGTAATAAAACTTTAGTTCTTGGTTTGGAACACCTTTTCCATCGTTGTCATTGTCTGTTAATGCTGCTGAGAACACCACTGGCTGCCCAAAAACAACCATCGTCTCTGGTACAATTACTTTTGTAACATGTTTTGCAACAGTCAATTTTCCCGAACTACTTTGCGTGTTGTAATTTGCATCACCAGCAAAAGTAACTGAAATTGTTCTCATCACTGAATCTTGCGGTGTGATAATCGAACTGGAAACGGAATCTTGCGGTATAGTATACATTAAATTTGCAACTCCGTTTGAGTTGGTTATACCTGAATTGACATACTTATTATTTACGTAAAACCGAAGTACCTGATTTGGTAAGTTTGTATTACCGGCTAAGCCGATCTCTTGTAGTCTGGCTGTTAACAAAATTGAGTTACCCCATTTACCCGCAGCATCTGTTATTTGTACCACACAACTTTTTACTGCGTAGCCCAATTTTCCCGTGCCGCTCTGCTGGCTAAAATTTGCATCACCTACAAATGATACTGAGATAGAACGTGAAATTGAATCTTGTGGTACAGTGTAGGCTATTGAAGCAACTCCGCTTGTATTTGTTGTTGCTGAACCGATCGATATTGCCTTAGCCTGATCGCCAATTCCTTCAACTATGTTAAACTTTAGAACTTGTTTAGAAATACTATTTCCATTGTTGTCGTTGTCTGTCAATGTTGCCACAAGCTCTACCTGTTGTCCAAAAACAGCGATCAAAGGTGCTACTGATATATTTGTAAGATGCCTTACCGCAATCAATTTACCAGTACCGCTTTGCATGCCATAATTTGCATCTCCGGCAAATGAAACAGTTACTGAATGCGTAACTGAATCCTGTGGCGCTGCGATCGAACCATTAACTGAATCCTGCGGTATGGTATACATTAAACTCGCAACTCCATTTTTATCGGTTGTGGCCGAAGCAATATATACGCTATCCTGGTAAAACTTTAGTTCTTGATTTGGTAAGTATGAAGATTGTGGTGTCCCTAGCACTTGCAGTGAGCCTGTTAACAAAACTGACTTTCCCCACTTACCCGTTGCATTTGTTACTTGTATCGAAGTCATTTTTTTTAATGTTCCAGTACCGCTCTTTGGACTGTAATTTGCATCACCAGCATACGATACTGAGATTGAACTTATAACTGAATCCTGTGGTAAAGTGTACGAAATGCTCGCAGCTCCGTTTGCGTTGGTTGTACCCGAGCCGATATATACTCTTGCTGTATCTCCCTCTCTTGTTCCTGGAGAGATTTTATAAAATTTTAGTGTTTGATTAGAAACACCTTTTCCACTGTTGTCATTATCTATTAATGTTGCTGTGAACACTACCGGCTGACCATAAACGGTTGTGGTTGGTGATACAGTTAAACTTGCAACATGTCTTACAACTGTCAATTTACCAAAGCCAATTATTGAATTATAAATTGCATCTCCGGCAAACTCTGCTCTAATCGAATGTGCAACTGAATCCTGTAGTGCTTTCAATGAACTTGATGCTGAGTCTTGTGGTATTGTATAAGCAATACTCACAATTCCGTTTGCATCGGTTGTGCCGGTGTTGTTGAATATGTCCCCTAGAGGGCAATCGCATGTATCACTCTCTCTTGTTCCCATCGATACCTTTCTGCCAGGCAAGTTTGTATTACCGGTTGGGCCGGTCTCTTGCAGTCTCGCCGTCAAAAAAACTGACTTTCCCCATTTGCCGGCAACATTTGTTACTTGTAGGATGCAATTTTTCTTAGAGTCAGTTGTACCGCTAATAACAACATTACTATGAACAGCAAAAGTTGGTCCCATAGGTGAACTGTTCACAATTGCGTAAGGATATATTCGTACAGAAAATGTTGTACCACTTGTTATAGTTACACTTACGTTATGTGTAAATGGCGACATGCCAGAACCCGGATATGCTAAAGGATTAGGATTCAACAGAGTTCTGGTTACCCAGCCATCCGTTGAATAGTAAGTGTTCGATTGTATATTATTATCCATACCGGCGGCACCATAATGGAACGAAACGTTTGTAACAGTAAAACTATTTCCGCTTACAGGTAAAGCATCAAACTGAGTATAACGCGTAGCTTCTTCAGTTCCGGAAATCCAACCGGCAGTCCCTTCCCAAAGTCTTTGACCATTGCTGCTGTAATCGAACACACTCATTCCAAATCGACCGGACCCGGCACTTACAGATTCCGCAGACCCTGTTACATTGCCAACATTTACAGAAGTTAATTGTGTTGTATTATTTAGCGCCCACGTAACGGAAGCTGTTTGTGCAAATAAGTTTGCGGCAGAAAACAGTATGAAAAGAAATGCAAACACTTTAAATAGTTTTTTCATATTACCCTCGTTTGATATATAAATTTTTATTGTTGAAATAATTTTCATCTTACAATCTCTCCATTCCTGATCTTAATTGAAGTTCTGTTCTTCAGATTCTTCAAAGACAATCTTAACTTTTCTATTTTGTGGGGTGGAACATTCGGATCAATTTCCAGATCGGCTATGGCTTCTTCAATTGATTTATATTCTTTTACGTTTGCGTTGTCCGCATCTTTTTTGATAATTAGAAGAGGCGTGGAATTAGAATGCTTTTTTGTAAAGAATCCCATCAGCTTTTTTATAGTATTCAATATTATTCTGCCAGATTTTTGTACGAATCTATATGCTTGATGTAGCCGTTACAATAGCTAACAAGCGTACGGTGTGTATCGGTAAGTGAACGGTACGAATCAAGAATTAATCGGTAAGCGAAAAAGAGTTGTGCCTGTTATAGGGCGTTTTTGTTTATTTTATTTTATTTCCTTTTTTATCAATGTAGAACCAAGAGTCACTTTCCATTCTCAAATTTTAACTTCGGAAGAGATTTTGAATATGCACAATACTATTAATATCATCTAATGTTAACCGGTCTAAAACTCATTTGAATATTCAAGTAATTTTCATATTACTATTATTTAACCAAAGCAAATGACCTATTAGGTCCAGTTGAAACTACTAAACTTTATATTATTCTCACGCATAAATTCTCCAAATAATGAGTAAGCTTTATTAACACTAAATCCTTTTTTTATTGCTTGTAATAGACCTGACTTATCTCCAGTTTTTAAATTAAAAATTTGATAGAACTTATTTACTTCCTCTGGCTCTATTGTATAGATATACTCATAATCAGAATCACCCATAATTTCTTCAACGGATTTACCAATATCATAGCCATCAAAGTATAACTGGTCTTTCTCATTGAAGTAAATCTGTATGGATATTTTAATATCAGGTCTTTCTAAATAAAACAGAGTAATTTTTTCCATAGCGCGATTTGATTGGTTTGGTTTATTTAACTTTATTTCCTTTTTTATCAATGTAAAACCAGGAGTCACTTTCCATTCTAGAATGTTCTGGATCAGATTCGTCTTTTACAAGTCTACACTTTAAAGCAACACTAGCTTTATCATGCTCAAATTTATCCGCACATTCAAATTTTGGTTCTATTACTATAATCCCGTTTTTATCAGCGTAACCTATTTTTCCGTTTCGTATTATTCGAAAAAGACCATTTGCTAACTCGTCCGGACCATTATCAAACATGTATACATCAAATAAAATATTTTCATTTCTGTCAATTGCTACAACTTTCGAATGGGTTAACTTATCATCAAAAACAAATGCAAAGTTTTTAAAAGTATCAGTAAAACAATGGTTGTATTTTCCTATCGGAATGATGATCTCTCCTTTTAAGTTTCTATAACCACTAGACGTTCCATAGGGAGATTCACTATCCTCTGAAAAACTAAATAAGTAATCTGTATGAATTGAATCCACATTAAAATATCCTTGAGCTTTATTCACTCTCGGTTCAGTTCCTTTACAACTGATGAGGATAAATATTACCAACATGCTTAACAATATTTTCATTTTGTTAAATGCTCTATAACGTTTTTCAAATCGTTTTAATTTTTGCATAGATTTTATTATTTAACCTAAAAATTCTTGAGGCATCGAACACTGAAACCGTACTCCTTGGTGCTATAGAACAAGTTGATATTGTTATCATTGCCCCACAAGTACACGTAGTATGCGTTCGTAACATTGTAGTGTTCCGTAGAACTCCAAAAGCCAGTGTATTCACCAAAAACGGTGAAGTTACCATGGGGTTCGCGGTAACCCGCAAGCAAAGCAGAAAATCCACTTGTATTTGTTCCAGTATATTGGCCAATCTCTTTTAAGACATTGCTGTTATTGTTTACTGTTGTGACCAATGTTTTTAACTCAGTAATAGTTGGAATGTGCCAGCCTTCCGGCGCCATTCCTCTTTTATCATTCACCGCATACCAATTATACAGCTTACCATATTTCTTCCCTTTTTCATTATCATTTTCATAATAACACCATGCTGGTTTGCCATTCTCTCCAGATGCCATCCATTCTTCCGTTGTCTTCGCTTCTGGAATCAAATCACCATTTCTAAATCTGTCAACATTTAAATTTTCAACCGACCATTCTTGTTTACCTATTTTAACTGACCCATTAGTTTTTATTCCTTTCATCTCTCGTTTCTTTACAATACTGTCCTCGCTTTTTAGAAACACTTCTTTAGAATCAGTTCCTGTTCTGTAATCATCTTTAATTATTTTTCCCAAGTCAAAAAGCCCAATATGCTCGGTATATTTATTTACTTCGCTTTCCGCTTCTCCATTATATGTCATTATAAACTTCCCGTCTTTGTAATAAGTAATATCCGAAATGAAATCAAATTGACTGCGATTGAATAGAATTGTATACTCTTTATTGGAAAGAGTATTTACAATCAGATAAAATGTTTCTGAGTCGCCGCGGTATTGTCTGTCAATACTTTTTAAAGTTACTTTTGAATATTTCTGCTTATCAACAGGAACATTATGTAGAGAGTAACCGCTTTTATATTCCCCGGTACCGTCGTTAATTAAACACTCTCTTTCCTTTTCGATGGTATACGGATTTAAAGTATCTAAAATAGCACCGTTGTCTGGGGATATTACAATAAATGTCGAATTCGCATTTCTACCGAAAATAAAGTTCGATCCTTTAAAATAGATTTCACCAACTTGGCCTTCAATTTTTATATTCCAGACAAAGTCTTTTACCTTAAAATTATAGTCTTTGTGATTCAAAAAGGTTGTATTACAACACATAATGAATGATGATATTAAGGTCAATATGATTATTCCGTTTTTCATTTTTTGTCTCTCAGTTTATGGCATTGATTCATAAAAACTTGTCATGCTAAAATCTTAAATTCTTTTAATTATTCTTCTTCAAAACTCAAGTTCAAATTAAATTTCCCTATGATTGTCTATAGATCTCCTTCGAAGTGGCATGGGTAAAATTTGGAGTTTATTATTTGAGTACAAAATTATCAATAGCTTCTGAAATCTTTTTTCAAGAGCGGCGATATGCATCTTTTGCATTATGTTTGTCTTGTTTTATTAGACTTAGAAAAACAAAATGTGCTTCCGGATAAAATACAGAACAGTGGAACGAAGATCGCACAAATTTCTCGTCGCATCAAAGATACGCGCATTGTTGGAATACCATAATCAAGTTTTAGAATTTCATTCTTTTTACTTGCTATTCTTTTTAAGAAAATCGATCGAAGGCTGGAATGGATTGATAAAAGAAACCGTCCCAACTTTATCTATACTATAGAGCAAAGCAATCATTTTTGTGTACCGTTCCTGCTTACCGGCTTTTATATTTTTACGAGTAGTAGCATAATTATTTTTGATTACTTCTAAATTTCCAACATCGCTATCCGGGTGTTTCTTGGCATATTCACTATTAGCTAATTCATGTGCATAAGCCACGGCATTTTCTTCTGAATTCACGGCAATACCATCTTCCCAGAACTCAGCTATATATTTATCAGTACCCGCAGATTGTACCCTAACTTCCCATTCCCTTTCCAATTTTTTCTGATCATATCCTCCGATACTGGTAATAACCATCATGAATGTCCCGACATCTAAATGTGTTTGCGTCGTATAATCATTAATTGATTCAGCACCTAATGCCTGAGATTCCTTTCTCATTTCTTCAGTCCACGTTTTAGTCTGGATATCAATTAATTTGTTCTTCTCCGATTCAGGGTCGAATTGTTTTACTATTTCATCCAGATCGGATAACACCCGGTCTTTTATTGATATGAATTTTGGATCACTTTTTTCTAGATAAACAGTTGCTCCATTCTTTGTCTTAATATTACTTTTTGTTGTCTTCATAGTTTTTCCTGAATTATTTGATTGAGAGAAACAATATCCGCTGCCTAGTGAAATTAGCACACATATTGCAATAACAATTTGAGGAGAAAGCACTTTTCTTAGATGTTTAATTGGCTGCATTTGTTGATCCTTATATTTTTACAATTTTTGACGGAAGCATTCCATAGCAAAGCTTACTTATCAAACTGACATTGAGCATATTAGCTTTTTATCAAATTTATATACAATAGGTTGAGACAAAAATAACCAACAAGTGTACGGTATGTATTAGTAAGTAAAAGGTATGGGTTAAGAATTAATCGGTACCCGAAAATGAATGATCTGAATCTGGATTGATTATTTTATAAAGAGGCGGAGGAAGTGAAATTATTATTTCAGTTCCGTGAGCATTTTCATCGCGTATACTTAAGTCTTCAAACATTATCGGCTGCGGAAGATTCATCTTTGCACTAAGTAATTTCAGTCTCTCTTCAATTATCTGGATTCCCCTCGATATATGATCCTCTTCTTTTTTCTTCATGGCTTCTTTTAGTCCAATTCCGTTATCTGTTACTTTGATTATCAATGATCTGACAGTACTAGAATCAATTTCAACATCTTCAAATGAGAAAGAAACAGTAAGCAGACCTTTGATTCCTGAATCCATGATACCGTGCCATAGAGAATTTTCCACAAAGGGTTGTATGATCATGTTAGGTATCATCAAATAACCGGTATGGACATCAGTTCCGGTGATAATTTCATATGAAAAACTATCCTGGAATCTTAACTTTTCTAAATCGAGATAAAGTTTCAGCCGACTGATCTCTTCGTACAATAAAATGAATCCGCTCCCCGCTGTATCAAGATTTTTCCTCATCAGCTTTGCCATCATGGCTATATAGTCGTTTGCTTCTTCATATCTTTGAGTGTTTACAAGATACTGGACCGAGTTAAGTGAGTTGGAGATAAAATGCGGATTCATCATAGCCGAAAGCGCCTGGTGTTTTAAATCATTAATTCTTTCTGTAAGCTCCAATTGTTCATTATTTTTTTCCCTATTTAGTTTTAATCTCCAACTTAATATTAGTAGGGCTGTAATTATTAGTAAAGTCATAATGATGAGGTTAAACCAAATTGTCTCAATAAAGTGCGGGAGAATTCTAAAAGTTATTAAGTATGGTTTGCCCCAATCTGTATTCTGATCTTTGGCCATTATTTGAAGATTGTAAACCCCATACTTAAGTGAACTAAAATCAAGAAAATCATTTTTAGTCTCTCTCACATCACCGTTTAATATATATCTAAATTGCACCGATCCGGGTGAAGAATAATTAATAACTCTAAAATTTAAGTACACATTATTTTGATCGGGCTGAAGAACCAAATTGTTTTGAGATGAATAAGTAAATTGGTTTACCCGTATACTATTGATTTTGACTTCAAGAGGAAGATGCTTATAGTTGTCAAACATATTTACATCGAGAGAAGAAAGTCCGTTACTTGTACCTATATACAATATGTTCGTTCCGGAGTCATAATTAAGAGCAAGTACTTCATCTGAAGGAAGGCCTGTTTTACTATTAAGTAATTTTATTGAATTGCCGTCAATTAAATAAAGCCCCTTCATGCTTCCAACCCAAATTCTGTTTTTGCTATCAGAAACAACAGAAGTAGTAGTTGACAAATCATGATTTAATATACTTGTATAGCTTGTAACCGAATTATTATTAAGATTATATTTTGCAAATCCTTTTGCACCTGTGAACCATATATTGTTTTTAGTATCCTCATAAATTGAATTAATTTTGGAACTCAGCACAGGATCGTCTTTAAAAAAAGTTTTATTAAAATTGGTTATTTCAGATTTACCAGAACTACCTGATAATTTGCATAAGCCAAGACTTGTACCAACCCAAATATTTTTACGCTTATCTTCAAGAATTACATTTACGCGATTTTGAATAGTGCTGTCCCCAAATATTTGAATCGAATGGAAATCTGTCCGTTTATTGTAATACCCGTTAAAGCTACTTATGGAATTGCCAATACTTCCATACAAATAAGAACCATTCATTGTTTTGTAAAATGACGAGGTGACTATAAACCGGAATTTCAATCCATTACACGAGACATTTTTTATCTCAGGGTTTTCGGGTGCCCAGCAGACATACATATAATCATCAAAACTATTAATACTGTTTATGTAACCCGATATATCCTTGCCCGAATTATCTTTTACTCTTTCAACGACCCCATTTTGTAAAATACTAATGCCGTTAATCGTTCCGATTAATAATCTGCCAGATTTTTCTTTTTCGATACTAATAACATTATTATTATTTAGCCCATCATTTTCAGTATAGTTTTTTATATAAAGATTATTTAAACAATAAACGCCTTTACCGTACGTGCCTATCCATATGTTACCTTCACTATCTTCATAAAAACAATCAACCTGAGTGTTTTCAAGCCCCATCTTACTTCCCATCTCAATTATTTTACTGGAGTTGTTGGGAATCAAAAAGAAACCTTTGCCCAAAATCGAAAACCATATATTATTTTCTTTATCGCAGAATATATGATAAAACATTTTGTCGTGATGTGAGTCGATACTTATTTTTTTAATAACGCGATTATTCTTTACGAGATAGATTGATCCTCTCGCACCGATAAAGTAACTGCCGTCGCTTCGTTCGGCCAGACAATAAAAATTGGTATCAGGCAAGCCGGCTATATTCATTTTGAAAAGTAAATTATTAGTTATTTTGTATAATCCTTTTGAAGTAAGGACAACTAATTTATTGTCTAATAATTTTGCGATTCGCAGTAAATAAAAAGGGAGTGGCTCAATTATATGATCTGTAAAGTTTGTCTTTGAATTTTGATCTGTAATAAATATCGAATAGTTCGTATATGTATATATTTTCCCGTGGTAATTTAATAAATATGTTGTATTAAAATTTTTACCGTTAATTCTATCTCTGTAGTTTTCAATTTTTCCATCTTTTAAAATATTTATTCCTTTTTCATAATTACCTAAATAGATCTCACCGCTGTCTCCTTCCACCAAGGATGTTATTACATTCGAATTAAGACCATCTTTGACATTAAATGTTGTGAAATGTTTTCCATCAAACTTGTTTAAACCATTTAAAGTGCCGAACCAAATAAATCCGTCTTTATCCTGCATAATATCAAAAACAGTAGAAGAAGCCATCCCGTCCGATGAAGTATAGTGGTAATAAGAAGGGGTCTGCGAAAAAAGAGAGGCAAATTGTAAAAAACTGAGTAAAGTAAATATTTGAATTTTTTTTAACATTATCAGACAGTCTTTAGCGCTGTCTTTATTTTTTGAATAAACTCTGGGGTTTTCCGGCGTGATATTTCTATTTTACTGCCATCAATCATTGTTACAAAATTTCCGCTCAGGTTTGAATAGTCTTTGATATACTTCAGATTAATTAGGTGCGATTTGTGGATTCTGAAAAATTTTTCTTTTGGTAAATTATCTTCAAAATCTTTTAAAGTGCGGGATACAACTACATTTTTCCCCTCTTTAATTACCACTTTTGTATAACATCCTTCTGCCTCCAGTCTGATTATTTCATCTATCACAAGTACATTAAAGCCATGAGAAGCAGGAAGAACTAATTTTTCAATATCGAGAGGAGTCTCAATCTTTTTTGCCTTATTGTGAAGTAATAAAAGCTTTTTCACAGTCTGTTTTAGTTCTTTTATATTTATCGGTTTAAGAATATAATCAACAGCACCGGCTTTCACGGCTCTAATGCCGAATTCCTCATGTGCGCTGACAAATACTGTCATAAATTTGCACTCGTCGAATTCCTCAAGAAAATCAAACCCATCAAGTACCGGCATACTAATATCGAGAAAGACCACATCCGGATTATGAGCATTTACAAGTTTCTTTGCATTGACAACAGAGTCGGCACACGCAAGAATTTCAATCTCCGGGCAATATGTTTCAATGATCTTCTTAAGATTTTCCCTTCCGTGAAGTTCATCATCAATTATTATTGCTTTCAGCTTATTCATGAGTAATTATATTAAATATGTTTTGAATAATTATTTCAATCATCATAACTTATGTTTAGTTTGTGTACTACTTTATATTTGAAAATTTTTAAAAGAAAACTCCTTCAACAATATAGAATTTTGATACAACGAAAAGACGGTCTGGAAAGAAAAAGATTTTTGTTTTAAGATGATTCTCTTATCAACTAAATTGATTATAACTGATATGAATTTATCTAGAACAGTAAAATAAGTCAAGCAGTATTTTATTCGGAGTGAGTCATTAAAAATGCGGACGCAACAAGTGATAAATAATTTAAGTAGTGAACAGAATTGTAAATGTAGAGCCCTTGCCAATGTAGCTTTCTAATTGAATTGTTCCGTCGATTAATTCGATCATTCTTTTAGCGAGCGTCAAACCTAACCCGCATCCTTCATAGTTTCTTTTGTAACCTTCATCTGTTTGCCTGAATTCTTCAAATATGACCTCATAGTCATTCTCGGCTACGCCCATACCGGTATCCGATATTGAGATCGACACAATCTTGTTCTCATCAATAGATTTTATTTCCAAGTTTAGAACGATTTCTCCATACTCTGTATATTTTAACGCATTATCTAAAATATTATTTAATGCGATAGATAAGAGATCCGGATCTATAATAAGATAAATTTGCTCCGATTTTATATTGATCTTAAATGCTAAATTCTTCTCCTGGAATTTGGTGATGAATCTTTCGGAAATTTCTTTTATCAATCCCGTTATTTCTATCTGAACAAAATTGACGGGATAAGTGTTGGTTTGTAATTGAGAAAGATGAAGTACACCGTCCAAAGTTTTTAATAATCTTTGACCGGCACTCATAATATCTTTAGTCATCTCTTTTTGTTCAGCGTCTTCAAGTTCCATAGCTAAAACTTCAGAGAACCCCAGTATGCTTATTAGAGGAGTTCTAAACTCATGGCTCATATTTGCCAGCAATGCAGTCTTTATTCTATTTGATTCTTCCGCTTTTTCTTTAGAGATAACCAGCCGGAACTCGGCTTCAATCCTTTTATCAATTTCCTGATTGAGCTCAATATTTATTTTGCGAAGATCATTGGTCCTTTCTTCAACTCGTTGCTCCAGTTTGAAATGAGATTTTTGAAGTTCATCTTCCATTTTCTTTCGGTGAGTTATATCAATGAAACTTTCCAGATAAAATTCTTCGTTATTAATTTCTACCCTTGAACTTTTTCGTAGAACCGAAACGAGAGTCCCATTTTCTTTCTTAAGCAATCCTTCCTGGTTATCTATAAATTCGTTCGATCTATTTTGCGGACCCAGCGAGTACAAATATTTAGTAATTTCTTGGTCAATAAGAAATTCTTTACTCGATCCGATCATGGTTGATGCCATTTCATTCACATCAACTATCTTTTTGTTCGAAACGTTTACGAGCATGATACCAACTTGAACTCTATCCAATATATTTTTCAAATCCTTCGTGCTTTGAACATTTACCGTTTGACTTAACTGTTTGCGCTCCTCGGCTTTCTCTTTTTCCGTCTGCAGTTCAACTATCATGTTGTGATTTTCGAGAATGAGAGAGAAGATGTTTGAATAATTAGTAACGAAAAGATTTTGCACGTCATCAATAGGATGATTTTCTTTCAGTTCAATTATTGTTATTCCAAGTACACCGAACGTTCCGATCAATGGTATTATATAGAGATACTGATAGTTGAAATTGTGATCTTCCAACGAATAGAAAGTTGCAGATCCTGCTTCGAGGCATGCCGTAATTCCCCCTTTGTCGCTCAGTCTTTCGAAAAGAATAGTAGCAGTTTCCTCATTATGTTTTAATGATGCAAAATGATTGAAATCAAATGTATTCTTATTGAGCATAAACAAAGAGATATTGGTGCAGTCAAAATAATCTTTGTAAATTTTCAGACCGGCATCAATCACTTCGAATCTGGATCTTTTTTCGAACGTAGAATAATAGAATTTTGAAATTCTGTTTAATTCTTCCTCAAGAACAATATTTCCGGATGCATTATTCATCGTTAATCTACTAGTATAATCTTAATTGTGTGATTATAGTCTTCCCTCAATTTTTTGCTTATTGATTTTATGTAACCCGGTTTAAGTTTGACTGTGTTCCAGACTACATTATTTGGTTGAGATATAATAGAGCTTCCATCGAAGCCCAATTCCATAGCGTTAGCATATATATCCGCTATATAAATTGAACCCAGAAGAATATTATTCAGTTCATTCCCGTTCAGAATGTGATGATACCGTACTGTTTTTTGAATTGAAGGAGGGAGTTTCCATTTTTCCGCCAGAAGAGAACCGGCTATGGAGTGATCAGCTCCGAATACTTCCGTTTCTGCGTCTGATATAGTGATTTTCCTTACTTTCAATAAATCAAACACTTTTTGATATTCTTCTGGGGCATATTCCATAAAAATTAATTTGCCGATATCATGAAAAATTCCGGCGACAAAATAATTTTCCAAATTCTTTTCGTTAACCGATGCGCCAATAGCTCTTGCCAATATTCCAACTCCGATTGAATGAGACCATAAATCCACCGGACTATAATCTCTTAGTGCAGATTCCTTCGAAAACATATTTATAACCGAAAGAGCCAGTACAATGTTTCGCACTTCGTTAAAGCCTAGATAGAAAATCGCTTGCGAGATCGTATCAATTTTTCCGCGGAACCCGTAAAATGGTGAGTTAACAACTTTTAATATTTTGAATACCGAGGCCTGATCCGCCGAAATAATTTTTGAGATTTGGTCAACAGTATTATTCGGATCTTCGATTGCTTCAGTTAATTTAGAGTATACTGTGGGCAGCGTTGGAAGTGTATTAATTTTATTTATTATGTTTTCAATGGAAATCATTTATATCACGAGAAATGGTTTTCAAGAATTCTTTCTAAGGCCAGTTGATAAATCTCTTCTTCAAATTGATTTCCGGGCTGCCATAATATTTTTTCGCTCAACTTTATTTTTGCTTTTTCAATTATTTCAGGATCGTAGGCTTTATGTTCAAAAGGTTCATCATCGGCGACAATTATAACTGAGGAAATCCCCCATACTTTCAACATTTTTTTTTGTTTGGACTCCAGCTTTGCATTCTCTGCAAGCATTATTTGTCCATATTTATTTTTTATGGGCTCCGCGAGCTCCATTCCATCTTCAATCATTTCGACGGGAATTGATTTACTCATCAAACTTTACCCTACTTCATTTCGCTGAATATTATTTATTATTTTCCCAATCCGTCTGACAAGGAAGTTCCCCTATTATTAGCATTATCGAGTGAAAGTGTATATAATTTAATTTTATAAGAAGACTAACTTTCTATACTTAAACATTTCAATGTAAGAATTGCGGTTTTTAGATATTCCGTTTTAATACATCTTTGAGGGTATTAAAAGAAATTATTTTGTTTAGCACATCGTATTGCGGCTTGAATAAAAAGAAATTATGTGAGATTCGAGATTTCGAGCTGCTTCAAAGATTTTCAATCGCTGGTTAATTATTCACAGTGAAAGAAATGTGGTTGGATAATATCTTTACGTTGAGATTTTTGCAGAACTTAAGGCGTTCGTTAATCGGCAATAAGATTTTATCTTGAATTTTTATAATTCCTAATAGGTAATCTTCTAAATATTTGACTGTAGACAAGGAACGGTTTGGTCCGCCATTTTTTATTGAATATCAACGAGGATGTTCTACTTGTAATAACCAGTAAAGATAGACAAAAGATAATTACCTCTAAATTCATCAAGCAATAACAATCTTTCAGATTTTAATTCTCTATAATACTTTCCTGACAGATCCTTAATCGATCTAATTAATACTATTTAATAATTTTACTTGCCCTTTCACCTTTTGGGAGAAAGGTCTCTCGAAGTTTCTTAGATCGTTACCATTCAAGAAAATATTTTTTGAAACAGAATCAGATACAGATACAAAATGTTTTGCAGAACCTTTTGAAACCGAATTTTCTATAAAAACATCTTGACTTCTGGTAAGACCGATCAAATTATTTGCTTCACCGTTTACCATTGCGTCCAATTGATTAATTGCTACATCTTTTGAATCATCAAATATTATGGCGGGACGTTGATCTGTTTCCTTGAAAGAAATATTTACGTTAATAAGTTTTATTCCGCGGACATGTCTAAAATAAAATCCGTAAGCAGGAAGATTTCCCCACATCGTTCCTTCGGGATAATTTTCTTCTAATTCTGGAATTTCTGTTTTATAATCTTCTTTTTTCACACCGCCATTAAAAACAATTGTAATGTTATTAAGCATAACGTTTTCAATGTAATGGTTCGGTATTCCTGTAACTGAACAGCCGAAACTTTTAATGTTCGTAGCAATTACGTTGCCGATGCTTACATTTCTAAATTCCCCGACACCAGCAGGCGAAGCGCTTTCTGAATATTTACGTGCTCTATTTCCTAACCTTAAAAATATTGGAACATCCGGTCCATCTATGTTTATATTCGAAATTACTACTCCTTCCAGAATTCCACCGTCAACAGTTGATAAGTTTATCCCACCGTTTCCTGTAGGTGAACCGAAAATAGTTTTTTTAACCCTCGATGGTTTTATAATAATATTCGATACAGCAATGTTTCTGAAACCACCTGTTGATTCTGTCCCTAATTTAAGAGCATTACAGTGACTGCTGACAATACAATTATTGATTACAACATTTTCGGTAATATGCGGAGATGTACTCTTTAAAACAATTCCATCGTCATCTGTATCGCCAATGCAATCGGAAATAATAACGTTGCTGCATCCGTCAATGTCTATCATATCGTTATTTTGATTTGCATGATTGAAAACTTTTATACCTCTAATTACCAAGTCGTTACATGCAAGATATTGCTGCATCCACATTGCTGAGTTTTGAAGCGTTAGATTTTCAATCCTAACTTGTTCGCATTCTACAAATCTGATGATGAATGGTCTGTTTTTATAGCGGTCGGGCTTTACTTTTGTGGTTACTTTGAATGAGCCGCCTTGCCCGTCAATTATCCCTTCGCCCCGAATCGAAATATTTTTTACTTTCTCTGCATAGAATAAACTGTATTTTAGAAAAGCATCGTTGTATGATCGAAGTTCCGGCTGATGTTCGATATAATCATTTAGATTAGTGCTGCCAAGAATTATCGCGCCGTTTACGAGGTATATATCTACATTACTTTTCAACACCAATGAACCGGTTAAGTATTTACCAGGTGAAAAGAATACAGTTCCTCCTTCCTCGGCGCACTTATCAATTGCATTCTGAATCGCTTTTGTGTCTAAAGAAACACCGTCCCCTTTAGCGCCAAAATCTTTAACAAATATTTCACGCGTGGTTTGTGCAGACAAATTGATAATAAAAATAAAACTGCAGAGAGCAAAAAATTTACTCCGATCTAAATTCATAATTCCTATTCCCTAATTATTTATCGTCCCGCAAATTTACTTTCACAGTATATACTTGAGGTGTGCCGGTTTTATCTGTGCTTAACATAATATATTTTCCATCCGGGCTGAAATGAGGGTGCGGATGTGTCGGCTGTTCACCCCAAGATGAATCATGCCGAAATAATTTTTCTTCCTTTATTATTTTATCTCTGTTAAAGGTCCACATTGTTAATATCATTCCGTTGTTTTGATCAGCCACCCAATGTTTATTATCTTTGAAAACTTGCGAGTGAGCCGGGCCAACCGGAACCTCAAACATAAAATTGTCGCTGCCGTCAGGCTTGCAAGAACCAAGAAACTGTCTTCCTTTATTTGGTCCGAACATATAACGTGCGGAATATCCGAACCTTGATCCATCATAAAACCAAAATTCATGTGTTCGATGAATTCCGAATTCCTGCGGTCCAACTGGTCCCCCGTCAGTCCCGTCAATATTTATCCAAAAAAATCTTATCGGTACATTTCCAACAGTTCCCGGACCACCTTTTCTATACTGATGCTGCCAGGCATATGATATGATTTTGGGATTTGTCGGAGATGCTTGCAGATGGCTAATATTGATTCCGTAATCAGGTGAGATTTGTTTTACATCTCCCGTCACCAGATCAAACCTCATTATAGCATATGGACCCGTACTATTGTTACTGCTATAACCTGGATTTTTGTTTACTGAAAAAACCAAATATTTTGCATCGCATGTAACCGTAAATGATTTTAAATCGGCTGAAGAATTTTTAATGACAAGTTTATTCTTGAGAGTTTCATAGTTTAACACACGGATCGAATTATCAACCTCGTACCAAATCTGTTTTAATTTAGGGTAATGCCATGCCGCTCCGCTAACATCGGTAGTATTATCTGTTAATTGCGTAATAGTACCATTGCCAAGATTCAGCTTGAATAAATTAATCGCACCGGCTCTGTCTGAATAAATAATTGCATCATTTTCATCAATGAATGATTCTACATTAAAATAAAGATGCCAGTTTTTCCCAGTAGTTGTCCATTGTGTTATTTCATATTTGGTTGAATCATCAATCCACGTTTTCTTTTCACTCAGCCAGATTTTTCCGATCCCATTTTGCTGTGCAATGTTCGCTGTCGGAGAAAAAGAAAATAAAATCAAGATGCTTACTATAATTGAGTTTTTCATTTTGGCTTCTTTTCAGAAAGAATTAAACTATTCTAAGAGCGATGCCGATTCAGCATCGAGAAATAAAATAGAATTAGAATGCGTTCTTAAAATTGTCGCTGGACATTTTGTTGAGATTTCTGATTTCATTGTATTCTTCACTGCTTCAGCTTTTCTGATTCCGGGAACAACTATATTTAAATATTTGGCAGAAAGTAATGCCGGTACCGTTAAGGTATATGCTGTTTTTGGAACTTCGTCGATACTTTTGAATCCGGCATCATTTACTTGCTGTGCTTTGCATTTTTCTTCAAGCTCAACAACCTTCATAAAAGTTTTGTCATTAAAATCCGCAACCGGTGGGTCATTAAATGCAACGTGTCCGTTTTCACCTATACCCATTAGAACTATGTCAATCGGCTTTTCCCGTATTAATGCTTCATATCTTTTGCATTCTTTAGCCGTATTCCTTTCCCGAGAATTTATTAAATGAACGGACTTGAATTTAACTTTTGAAAAGATATGCTCATTTAGATAAACGCTGAATAATTTATCAGAATTTTCAGGCAGTCCGATATATTCATCCATATGAAATGCGACGATTTTTGACCAGTCAATTAATTTGTCATTACAAAGCTCTTTTAAAAATTCATTCTGCGAAGGAGCTGCAGCAAATACAATTCGTATTTCCTCTTTTCTCAATAGTAAATCGTTAATTAGTCTGCTAACATGTTGAGCCGATAATTTTCCAAGCGCCGTTCTGTTCTCCGCTACAACTGCATTCAACTTTTCTGCCGTAAAAGATCTTAATACACCTGTTTCCATTTTCTAGATTTTCCTTTGATTGAAGATTAGATTATTGATAATATTTCATAGTCATCATTTAATTATTTATTGGTCCGTAGATATTTTTCCAGCCTATCAACTTCGATTGCCGATGTAATAACTGCTCCAAGTCCACGCGGATCGTTATTGTACCTGTCTCTTGTTTTATAAAACTCTGATGTATATCCTATTCCGGTTCCGCAGCAAATATCTTTAACTATTCCGTCTTGGCTGAAATTGTTTTGCAAAGCGTTCCAGGCCTTCATAACATTAGCTGAATATTTTTTATCAATCATTCCATTTATAATTGCCCGGGAGAAACCAATGATAAACATTGATGTGCATGATGTTTCTTCGAACGAGCTTTTATCATCTAGAATTTGGTGCCACATTCCTGATTCATCTTGAAATTTTATTAATCCTCTTAAATGGTTTGTGAATATTTTCTCAACTTGTTTAAATAAAGGATGATTCTTTGGCAAATTCTGTATTAGTTCCGAGGTTGCCCATATAACCCATCCGTTAGCTCTTCCCCAAAATATTTTTGATTTTTCATTAGACTGGCTGAACCAGCCGTGCTTATACAAACCTTTCTCAGCATCAAAAAGATATTTATTAAAATTAATTACTTGTTTAGCGGCATCGTCAAGGTATTTTTTATTATGATTTATCCTGGCGGCTCTTACAAAGAGCGGAACCGACATAAAAAGATCGTCTGCCCATACGGTCCATTTTTCTGGCTCGGGACGGCATAAAGTTCCATCGCTCAATCTTGGCTGCTCTTTGTAAACGTAATTAACCATCTCATTTAGAAGCGCATCATATCTCTTAGTTTTATCAATTAATTCAAGTTCAGCAAACGGAAGAGATGGTGAACCGGCATCATCAAGCATACATTTCCGGAATATGCGGTAGAAACTCCCACGGAGATCATGATCTTTGTAATATTGTTTTTTGAACTGAGTTAAGTTATCAATGATGAAATTACAATACTCATTTACGAATTCTTTATAACGCAAGTCGTCTGTTGCATCAGATAGAGTTGCTACCGTCATCATTAATATTCCATTCGGGTAATTCCAATCTGCATAAGAATCTTTCTTAAATGTATTGAGAGGATTAATTGCAAGTTTTTTCAATAAAGCGGGTTTTGGAATAATACAATCATAATTCTTAAATGTTTTTTCGTCATAAAGACTATCAAGTAAAAGCTTGCTTGGGTAATTGTTGATGATCTTGGAAGAACCCATTTTTGATTTCACCAAGTAGCACCAAGACCATGTAAATTTCTTTTCCTGATGTATGGGTTCGAATTTAGCTATTGGTTTCTTCTCGGCAGCTGTTATTTCTCTTAAATATATAATTGAATTTTTAGTTTTTGGCGAGTAAACAATAATTCTGTTTTCACCTTTGTTAAGACTAACCGAAAAAGTATCTTGATAAGTGAACATCTCGTAAGCAATTTCATTGAAACGGAACTTTGTATGTCTTGAATTTTGGAAGACTAATTGATTATTGATCCATATTTTAAATGGTTCGGAATAGCTAATACCGAACATCAAATTTATTTTTTCAGTTGCAATAATTTTTGCGAACGCATAAACATTTGCCGTGTTCCGGTCATTAAATGCTTTTGGAAAATCAATCACCTGAAGATCAAATGAAGGTTTTTGTTCAATTTCCGTGAATTCAAAAGAAGTCTCTCTAATTACTCTATCAGCTATTCTTTTTGCAATTTGCAAAGGATCTAACTTTGTGTCCTGTGCAAATAGGCTGCTGCTAATAATCCACAAAACGAATAATGTTTTCTTCATGAAATATCTCTGCTAAAAAATAATTTTGTAACGGTTTTTTCTGCTTCTTACATCAACATCGGCTAATCTAAAAGTGAATCCCCACTCTCCGTTTGTTTGAGAAATTTTCAACATCAAATTATTTATTCCTTTTTGGAGAGGTAACCCAAAGTAGTATTCATCCGGAATTAATCTTCCGTTCGATTCACGACTGAAAACCTTTCCCCCATTAAGAAAGATTTCAATCCCATCACTAAACCCGACAAGCGTTTTTACAGTTGTGTCTTTATTCACTTCTATTGTAGCAAACACATAACTAACAACGTTCTTATTATTCTTCGGAAACATTTCTGTGAGATTAACAATGTCTTGGTATGAAGTTGCAATTCTAGACCAGCGGTACTTAGTTGAATCAAAATAAAATTCCTGCGTTACTTTCGGATGAATAAAAAATTCGCCGCCTATTTCAGCTAGATAATCGATTTTGGAAAGAGGTTTCCCGTCTCTATTGGGGAAAGGATTTACTGCAAGCCATTCTCTAAAATATTTACCCGGTAACTTGGAAATAGTTAATCTGGTTTCCTCGCTTGAAGAAATCGGAAGACCGGAATCCAGCCTTTTTAATGATTCCAGTAACTTTGTTTTAACATCAGTAAAATCATTTATTTTATTCTGATAGCCTCCGGTAATCCGGTCTAACGCATAAGTATGATTTTCTTCCAGCCAAAGTTTTTCAAATTCGAACTTCAGAGAAATTTCATTTTTAATGATCCCGCTTATCAGGTTGATCGATTCAAGTATTGATCTCCTTGCTTCCGGTCTATCATGAATAAATATTGAATCGGCACGAGAATATAAGTTGGCAGCTTTCAGCAAATTGAATCTTTCACTGGCAAGTGTGCTGTAAAGATCGCAGACAAAAAGAAAATATTTTTTATCGTTCCGGTAATTTACAGGATTACTTTTATTCATTATTGATTTTGCTTTGTCGGTTATTGCAATAACTTTATCCCAGTCATTTAATGAAACGCGTAAATGTTTTGATGAATCGGGAAGTAATTTCTCAAACAGAATTTTATCATTCATTCCATCAGTTGGTTCTAGATTTGATAATTCCAGTAACTTCCAGACAGCTTTGGTAAAATAATTTTCTTTATCGCCATACAGACCGGAATTAAAACGAGTATCAAAATCAGTTGAATCATTAGACTGCGAATTCCAGCTTTTATCAGCTGAATATGAAACTCCATACCAATCATTAGAAAAAAATGCATTCCCTCCATCGTCCCAAACGGTATTGATCATACCCATAGCACCGGATTTTACTGCAGCGTTCACAAATCCTTTAATGTTTCCAAATGACTGTGTATAGTTAGGGAATAATCTACCGGAATTAAGAACGCCGGGTGTAACAAAAAATTTAAAACCAGCTTCTTTGATCGGGTCTATAAATTTTGCATACGAATCGAGATCATCGTATGTCCAAGTTCCTATGATGATATCCTTCGGAAGTTTCTTGAATAGATCCGGATATTCCAGGAGTACATCGCCCCAAATAATTACTTGTTTACCAAGATTCTTAACAATGTTGTAAAGTTTAATAATGTGCTGATAATAAACTTCCGCATAACCGAGACTGTCAACCATTTTTTTAGAAGCGCCTTTTCCAAGGTCAAATGTTTCATCGCAATTTATACTAAAAAACGGAGCGAAAAATACCGGAACCATTTCTGAATAAATATCTTTTAAAAATTTATAACTTGCAGGAAGAAGAGGCGAAATCATTGTTCCGCTTTCTCCAAGATGTGCATACTCCGGTGTGCTCAATATATTGTTAAAATGACCGAACGATTGGAAGTTACCAATCATCATTATGTTATACTTAAAAGCATAATCTGAAATTTCTTTCCATTGCGCAATCGTAAGTGAACCGTCAACAGGTGCAAATTCTGGATGACTTTTTGTCTTAACAACGTGTTCAATGTAAGGAGTAAAAAAGTTTATTTTCATTTCGGCAAGTCTTCGTATCTGGTATTTCATAAACTCAACAGTCGGGATCGGTCCGCGGCTGATATCATCCATTACGACTCGGTATTTGAGTGAAGACCAATCCTTAATTCTCACTCCTCTTAGAAATGAATTCCTTGTTCCCCTAATCATTTGCTTTATAGTCTGGATTCCATAGAACAATCCTTTTTGATTGTTAGCAGCAATGATTATGGTTTTAGCGGTTATCAATAATTTATAACCTTCTTCACCGAGTATTTCTTCCGGAAATAAATTGTGGCTCTTACAAATCGATTTGAAATTTTTATCTTCCGATGGGATGCCGATTTGTATGGTTTCTGAAGTTTCGGATTTGAGAGAACTTGAAGTGCTCACATGTTTTTTAAAAACATCTTGCAATTCTTCGATGGCAATATTAACCGGTTCATAATTCTTGCAAAACAATTTTATCATTGGAGACGGGTTATCAAGCAAAAATTTTTCTTCGGTGAATTTGAATTCTTGAGGTTGAGGAATAACAGTCAATATTTCTTCTTGTGCCAAGATTGGCAAACTGAAGATTAAAGCAACTATACAAATGTTTATATTTTTTTTCATTTTGATGGGGCTTTTGTTTTAAGCCAATTTGATTCTAGAAATTCTGCAGCATTTTTGTATGCATCATCAAGATTATCAACAATGGATTCTTCCCCGCCAATATCAATTCCAATATCGCCATCATATTCAATTTCATGCAAAGTTTTTAAGAATTCCTTCCAGTTGATTTTCCCTTTACCGACAGCTAGATGCTCTACTTTTGATCCGCGATTATCAGATAGATGGATGTAACTCACATGATCTTTTATTCTTTTGAGTGAAGTGGTAGGATCTTCCGAATGAGCAAATAGATTGGCTGTATCAAGATTGAATTTGAGATTCTCTTTATTAACTGCATTGTAGAAATCCAAAAAAGTTTCCGCCGAATCAGTGATAACTCCTGTTGCGGGATGAAGCTGGTAAGTTAAATTATACTTATCGGCAATATCGCAGAGTGTTTTAAAAGTAGGTATCAGTCCATCCCAAAATTTCTGCCATGAAAAATCAGCCGGGTAAGAGGCGGCATTTAACACCTCATTGCTATAATGCCGTAAAATCGGAATACCCTTCGGAAATTCATACGGTGGAATAGGTGCATTATCAAGTATGCCTTTCGCGTTGAATAAAGAAGCGATTTCACACCCCTTCTCAAACAACTCAATATTATGATTGCGGATATTTTCATCCATCGAGGATAATTCGGGGAGTACCGCGCAGAAATAAGGAACATTTAATTTCAGTTTATCAAGTTTCTTTTTTATTTCATCTCTTTGTTCATATACTTGTAATAGATGAGGTTCACGTATTCCTTCAATTTCAACTGAAGTAAAACCGAGAGCATGCATTTCTTCCAGATATTTATTTGTATTTTCTGCAGGAGGAGGATAACCATATTTAGTTATCGGATAGAGATAACAACATATAATTTTTTTATTGTACAATTCAATTCCTCAATTTAGAATAAACCAAACAGAGCTACCGCACTTATGACTGACATGATGATTGTGAAAACAGCTATTAGCGACAATATCAAATTCATACCTAAGCCGATTTTATGTTCGCCCATTAACGATTTTCTATTCAGCAAAATCAGCGTAAGTATAATAACAAGCGGTGTAACTAGAAGTGTAAATGCCTGGGATGCTATCATAACCAAAACCGGCTTGCCGCCAAAAATCGGTACAATGAGACCAAGCGAAGCGTAAAAAATTATTATCGCTTTATTTCTGGTTTTCCCGAAATCCAATTCTTCTCCAAGATAATCCGAAAGCAGCAGAGGAACCAGCATATAATGAGGATAAAGAGATGATAAACCTGCGGAGACAATTCCCACAACGAACAACGAAATGGCAAATCTTCCGGCAAGCGGTTCAAGAAGACGGATCATATCGATTGCGTTTTCAATATGCAATCCTTTTGGGAATAAGGTTCCCGCAGCACACGCCATCACTGCAATGCTTAGAAGAAACATCAACGATGATGAGATTATTGCGTCTCTTCTTTCAATTTTAATATCGCTCAGTTTCCATTTTGCCTGTTTTATGGTAATAGACCTAACCACATATAAGACCCCTCCCATTGTGGTACCAAGCATTCCAGTAACAATCAAAGATGCGCCAACTTCATTCGGGATATTTGGTATCAAACCCCTTATAACAATTCCCGCATCGGGAATAACCATAAACATTGTTAATATGAATGATAAACCCATCAAAGCGACAAACACCGTTAATATCTTCTCAACAAAACTGTATTTCCCTTTGATCAATGTATATACCATAATTACAGCGAAAAAAACTGCAAGAAAAATTGTACTTATTCCTTCTCCGGAAGTAGTTAAAGGTTTCGACCACTCTTTTACTACCTCCGTAACAATCGCCATTACGCCGATACTTGAGACCATTTCGGTAAAGACCAACACGAAGAGTACAAGCAAAGCAACAGGTTTGCCGAAATATTTTTTATAGCTGAATAAAGCTGTTTCTCCGGTCACAACTGTAAATTTTCCAAAAGCCATCAGGAGAAAATATGTAAAAACACACGCTGCAAGAACAGTCCATGTAAGCATCATATTATATGAAGCACCTGCTTGAGCCATTGTTGTTACACTTCCTGTACCGATATTGTATCCAACCAATAACATTCCCGGAGCGATAGAAGAAAGAAAGATCAATAATTTTTTCTTGGTAGTTTTCATACTATTTCAACGCAATAATTTTTTATGAAATGATTTGTTAATTAATTTAAAAAACTTTTATTGTGAAACACTTTTATGAATTTTAATAGTAGATGCCCAATAAGTCGCTTGTTCTCCGTTAATACCTAAAGGCATCGAATGAAAAGAAAGAGATAAATCACCTTTAACAGGAATTGTTTGAACTCCCACTATCATTTCATATTTATTATTCGGGAATGAGACCGACTCGACCTTTAACTTTTCATCTCTTTTGTACAGTGCAACATCTGTGATCTTCACAGATGAAGGATCAATCTGACCTGAGAAGTAGATGATAACTTTATTACCGTCAATATAATTTCTAACAATTCTTGGTTTTTCCTTGTATTCGATACTTCCATCCGGAGGAATCATAAACCTGAACGGAGGACCCTCTACCAATTTATTATTTTCATATGCACCGATATCGGGGGCCTTGCCTTCAAAACTCTGCTTCCAATCAAATTCCGGGAAAGACATAATTTTACCGGCATCTATTCCCGGGCTGCCCTTTGCTAGAATCAAATTTTGTTTAACCGGATCAGCAAATTTAATGTCGCTTATCTTTCCGTAATTTTCTTGATTGTGATCGATAAAAACTTTTGCCCAAGTTCGATTTGAAATATCATAATCAAATTCATTAGTGTCGTTCCATTGGTACAGATACCAAGCAGTATCGCCTGTAAAAAAATAGGCGTTATTAAAATGCTTGAACAAGATCAACTCATCTTCGCTTCTCATCGCCTTTGCAAGGCCGTAAAAACTATTGTTAAATGCGTACATAGGAAACGAGCGCTTTCGCTGTCCACCGTAAATTTTCCAAAAACCCGTACAAACAGTTCGAGCCCATGAATCGTTATCGGTCGTGACAACATTTCCGTAATAATAAACTTCTCCGCCTTCCACATTATCAACAGACATTGTCCGGTGAACATTGTGGGATAAATTATGATAAACATGAAGATTATATGTATATATCTCGGGTTCAAAATCGTTATCGCGTACTTGAGAAATATCGTTATCATAGATTTCGATATTAGCATCAAGTCCTTTTACGCCTCTCCACCTAACGGCATTGAAGGCATTAATGATTTTGTTTCCTCTTATTACGATTGATCCGCCGGTGCCGCTGAAATCAATAATAGATCCGTTGAAATACATCATACTTCCGTGGTGCATCGAGGTCCATGCGTCAACGCCGACTTTATCAGCAACCAAATGCCAGAGCAAATCTCCGCCCTGATCCCAGAAACATTTTTCAACAAGAATATGATGTGTTTGAATACCGCCGGCAGAAATTACTCTGCGTCCTCCAAAAAATCGGCAACTTCGAAATGTTATGTATGAAGAATTTTTAATATTGATCGGATATGTCCAACCATTGATGAATTTAATTTTTTCAACAACAATCCAATTTGAGTTATTCAATAAAATCCATGAATTAGTCAAATCCATTGCGGGAGTTTCAGCACCTCCCTCAATGACCGGATATTCATTTTCATTTATAGAAAATCCTTTAATGTAAATTGGGTTTTCAGGCTTGCCGCTTTTTGAGTTGAGATTAATTATTTCTTTATAAATTCCCGGCAAAATAATAACAGAATCACCGGCTTCGGCTTTCCCGATAGCACAATTAATAGTTCTTAACGGTTCTTCAATTAACATTCCCGAATTTGAATCATAACCGTTAGTTCCTACATAAAATTGCTTCGGCTGCGACAATACAAACCCGTTTAAAAAGAAAAGAGAAATTGATGTAAAGATTAGAATTCTATTTAGGAAAGAGCGCATATTTTACTCGTTAAATTTATATTTATAATAATCGACAAGGAACCTAATTCCGAACGGTGTACCAACATCTCTTTGAGCCATCCATATTTTACCGTTTTTCCGTCTGGTTCGCAGATCAATAACAGCACCTCTTAAATTTTTATCCGGATGATTTTCCGAGAATCTGTTTGCGATAATCCACTTTGCAGATTTTTCAATATTATCTTTAAATTCATTTCCAACACCGGCTTTAACCAAACGGATCCACAATGAACCGGCAAATGCAACTGCCGAACCGGTAATAGAATTTTCATTGTCTCTGCCATCGACATAGTTTATGTAAAAAATTGTACCGTCTTTCTTCTGGGCTTTTTTAAATGTCACTAAAGTTTTCTTTGCGGCTTCCAAATATTTTTTATTGCCGGTAAGATCGAAACCCTCAAGCAGCGATTCAGCATACCATAAATTAAAACGCGGATGAAAAGTTCCTTCATCTTTATTGTTCGGCGTAAAATCCATCCATAAACCATACTGATCTTGTTTTTCAACTAGACTTTCGCACAAATCAATAAATACTTGTTTGAATTTTTCATCCTTTGTGTATACGTACATATCCTTAAAAAGAGATCCTTCGTTATTAGGGCGAGCAAGATCGAATAGAACCTGTTTTTTCTTCTCGGGCCAAAACGGACTATTATCTTTTACAACATCACCTGTAACTGGATCAACGGCGTCGTAAAATATTTTTTGTTCCGGCACATACATATTAGCCAGCATCCATTTGCCGGCTTCAGTTGGAACTTGGGCATATTTTTTAATTCCCGTGACATTGTAAAGATTGAATAATCCCGGTGTGCCGTCTGTAATAGTTGCAAATACAATATAATTTATACCGTCCCCGTGAATCGCTTTCAACATTCCATTGAGTTTAGAGTTGTCCTTAATTTGAAGACTGCACCACCAATCGCCTGCCTTCTTAGCCGACGCAAGATATTTTTTGTTTTTGGTTACTTTGTATGCTTCAACCAATCCATTTATAATTTGACCGGTGTGCCACGGCGGTTCATAATCATACCATTTCCCTTCGGTCATAACATAATCGCAACGGGACTTGCCGTTTTCATCAAGCAAGACTTTGGATGCATAATCGGAAGTTTGGGAAATCGCCTTTAATAGTCCTTCTTTAGTAATTGAATTTTGCTGTGCGGTTATAGAATGATTTATATTTAATGACATTGTAAAAAGCAGCAACAATAAAAAACTTTTTTTGATCTTCATAATTACTCCGCGGTTTATAGTCCAACAGTATTTTAAGTTATCGCTCATCTTACTCTAAGAATATTATTCCAAATTATTTTCAGTAAATAACTATGTGAATTATGTAAGTATATGACCTATGAAACTATTTATTCATTGGTAAACTGAATCTATTTTTAACCTATTCCCGCAACAAAAAGGGCAAAAGCGAATATTCCCAATACAAAAAGGGAAGCCCACAAAAATCCTACAATATCAACCCGGTATTTTTTGAAACTGAATTTTTTATGAAGTGAAAGCAAGTCAACAAGCAGCAGACTATGCCCGTTTTCTTCAAGCGATTCATTTTTGTCTGAAGATGCATGTATCGATTCACCTTCGAAAATCATTGTCATTCCGTTATTTCTCAATTTATATTCTTCACCAACCGGAGTGTGCAACAGGGCATAAAAACGGTTCAGATTTTCTTCCGGTTCACTTTTTGTAAGACTACTTACAATAATCATCGTTAAGAATCCGAGAGGCAGATACAAGGCAATTTGATATGCTGTTGACCAACCGAGTCCAAATGAGAAATACGAACCGGAATAGAGCGTTGCTAAAATAGTGACAATCAATGTTGCCCATAATCCGTATCTGTTTGCACGTCTCCACATTAATGCCATCCAAAATCCAATTCCAAAAAATGCTGTGAAATGCCAGACAATAACTAATCCTTGAATCACACTTGGAATGACTAATGCAATTGAAACACCACCAAGAATTAACAGTACTGATGACATCCTTGCAATTTTTAATTCTTTCCCAGCAGTTAAATCTTTCGTATATATTTTTTTGTAAAAATTTCTGGTAATAATTGCCGAACCGCCAACCATATAGTTATGAAGAACAGCTAAAATTGCAGCGATCATTGCAGCCACCATTAATCCCAGCAAACCGCTTGGTAATAAGTTTGCAACCATCATTCCGAATGCATTTTCTCTATTACTATTTGTTAAACCCGGATAGAGTGCCGCTGCAAGAACTCCGACAAAAGCCCAACCAAGCGTTGCAAATCGTTTGGTAAATGTTCCGTAAGTCCATCCGGTCCTGCAACTTTTTTCTGATTTCCCAGCTCCGCCCAATGCCATATGATGAGGCTGAACAACAATTCCAATTAGACCGTTGATAACAACCATAATTATGAAAAATAATGTTGCTTCTTTGGGTGCGACAAAACTGAACATATGTGCCGGAAGTTGTGCTTTGATTGCAGTGATACCTCCGCCGGCAGAAATTGCAAATGGAATTAAAAGAAATGAAAAGATTAGAATGAAAAGTCCCTGAACCAGATTAATTACTAAAGCAGATCTCAATCCACCTATTACACTATAAGCGAGAAAAAAAATTGTAACAAAGATTATTACAAATGCCGAAGAAATAGCCCCGTGAGTCACAGCTTCTATTGCGGTACCGGTTCCCTTCAGAATTAGACCTATATCCATTAGAAAATAAAGCAATGCCATTACTGAATATGAAATACCATGTTTGGTGCCGTATCTTTCTTCAAAAAAATCGCTTGTAGTAACATAACGGCATCTTCTGTACACCGGACCAAGAAGCCAAAAGAATGGAGTTACAAATAAGTACATCCACTGATACCAAATTCCACCAAGACCGATTTCATACGTTGCACCGGCAACACCAATAGCCTGATCTGTATGCGTCGCTCCGCCGAATCCATTAGCTATCATCATGAACCGGCTTCCCTTTCTTCCTGCCATAAAATAGTCACCGGTTGAGTTCACTTTGTTCTTTGTTTTAAAACCGAGATAAACTATTAATAACATGTAAAGGGCAATAATTGTTATATCTAAATAGGAAAGTCCAAAAATCATATAGGAACTCTTTCTTAGATTATTAATTCAGTAAATTATTTTTTGTTCAGCTCAAATGAATCGAATAATTCACCTGTTATAGTGTACGATTTGAAAATTAATTTATTGTTATCGACAGTAATTACTTGAAACAACTGAGTTTTCTCACCCATCTTTACCATTAGGTCTTTGTATTTAGGATTAAGAGTGTACTGTTTTGGTCCGCTTACAGACACGATATAAACCGTTCCATTTTCATTGTCGTTTACTCGCACACCATTTCTGAGTTTGTAAGTTCTTCCGTAAGTATGATCATCACCCTGAAGTACTAAATCAACTGAATATTTATTGTATAGAGGAAGTAAAATTTTTTGAATCTCTTTATTATCGCGAGTTCTTCCAGTTGAATAAATTGCCTGGTGCATTGATACAATGGTCCACTTATTCGGATTGTTAGTAAGAAGCGGTTCCATCCATTTAGCTTGTTCATCAAGTCTTTCATTGCCATCAAGCATAATAAATCTTGCGCCCTGATAATCAAAGTAGTAGCTTTTTTCTTCCATTCCCTTTATGCCATTTTCAGGTAATGTAAAGTGTGGTCTATACAATGGAGTGAATTCTTTTGTCTTAGTTTTGCCGGGGCCGAATTTTGTGTACTCATGATTTCCGGGAACAGTTACTAACGGAGTGACTTTAGAGAAAAAATCAACGGCAAAAAAGAATGCGCCCCAGAGACTATCATAATTTGGTTTATCGGTCAGATCGCCAACGAATAACCAAAACTTTGCAGCGGCATCAGTTTTATAAGCTTCTCTAAATAATCTTGAACAATGTTGTATCAGTTCTACCTGCGGATCGCCAAAATAAATAAAATCAAATTTTGCGTTCTTATCTTCTGCAGTTTTAAATTGGTTCCACTCGCTCCAGACAGAATCATGACCTACAGAATAAACATAAAGTGTATTTGGTTTCAAATTTTTCAGAATTACCGAATACTGAAATGCGTAATGAACTTCGTCAATTTTCACTGAATCGATTTTTGTTTTTAAAGATTGAACGGATTTTAAGAAGTCGGTCCAATTTGTGGCTTCGGTAAAACGAACTTCGGAATTTGAAAATTTATTGATTGTCCGCCAGGTTAATGCAATACTTGTGGCCGGGTTTTCAGTTAGATTTAATATTATTCTCTGTGGTTTATCAATTGACTGATTTGACTGCGCAAATAAAATATCCAATTGCAATAAAAGTGTTAGAAAGAAGAAGAGAGTAAATTTTGATTTCATTATTCGTTTTTCCCCCATATTTCTTTCAGCTTGAATGCAGCAAATTTTGGCGCTCTTTCTCTTGAAAATACTCCCTTCAAATTCATTATAACCCTTCTAAAATGCTGCGGAGTTCTGAAATCGGCAAAGTTCCAAACATGCTCGCCGACCATATAACTTTTTGTACGGAAGAGTTTAATATATTCTTCCAAATATTTTGCTTGATACTCTTCTGTGAACATTTGATCGGAAGTCGAATGCAGTCCGGATACAGTATCAACTCCAAACTCTGTCATTATCATCGGCTTCCGATATTTTTTATAAATCAAATCCATTTCATCTCCAAGAATCTTTACTGCATACTCAATTTTTCCGGGATACTCGTACCAGCCGTAATATCTATTGATCGAAATAATATCGCAGAATTCAAAAACCGGATCATCAACACCCGCTCTTGTACAATTCGGAACAGTCACCGGCCTGCTTTTATCAAGCGAACGCGTATAATTAAATATATCACCCCAATATTTTTTACCGCTGCCGTCATAATAACTTGGTTCGCCAACTAAGTTCGGTTCATTACCGGCAGCCCACATAATAATAGAAGGATGGTTATAATCTCTTTCGATTAATCGGCGTAAAGATTCTTTATGATTCTCTAAAGTTTTTTGATTTACAAATCTAAAGTCCAAACTCACGGCAGGAACTTCATCAATAACTAAAATCCCCTTTCTATCGGCGTAGAACATTATTTCATCCGAATACGGGTAGTGAGAAGTTCTAAAAGAATTTGCATTAATCCATTTCATCAATTCAAAATCTTTTACAATTAATGGAAGGAATAAACCTTTCCCGATAACAGAATAATCTTCATGTTTACCAAATCCCTTTAAATAGATCTCTTCATCATTAAGGAAAATTTTGTTGTCAGTGATCCTTATTTCTCTTATTCCGATCGGTAGAGAATATTCATCTATAACATCCCCTTCTTTTAATAATTTGATGTTAAGGTCATAAAGATAGGGATCCCGGTTCGACCAGAATCTGCAGCTATCAATTTTTATTTCTGTGTTCGCCGTATGCTCTTTTATTTTTTCACTCTTTGAACTTGCTGATTGTGGATCAGATATTTCAAAATTTATTTCGTTACTAAAATTATTATTGCATGTAACTTCAATGTTAGCCTGACCGATTTTTTGAGATAATATTTTTGTATCAACTTTGATTTTACTAATAAAATCATGGGGAGTTGTATAAATTATTACCGGCCTGTTTATTCCTCCGAATGGGGCAAAATCAAAACGAGCGGAAGGATATGTTTCTTCTCTAAGTCGATTCTCCTGTACATAATTTTCAGATGATATCCCCTGAGGAATAGTTTCCCCATTCAATTCGTTATTAACCATAATTACTAAGTCAAAATTCTCTCCGGTTGTAACTTTTTCCGTTATGTCAAATTCAAAAGGCAGAAATCCTTGATTGTTTTCTCCGATAAGATTTCCATTGATCCAAACTTTTGAATTAAAATCTGCAGAGCCGACCCTAAGTACTATCCTTTTATTCTTAATTTCTTCTGGCATAAATACTTTTTTGTAATACCAGGTAGATCCTACATAAAAGAGTAATCCCAATTCTTCTAACTGCTCGTTCCAGCTTCCAGGGACAGCAATTTCTAAATCACTTTGAAATCCTTTGTACCATTTTTCTTTTTCACCGATTTTATCCCGGTCAATTTTAAATTTCCAAAAGTCATTAAGTTCAATAAATGAGCGAAACTTATTTCTTATTGGGTATAACATTTTTCACCTTATAATCGAAAAAATTTAATTTATTATCTATCCGGCTAATGTATCCAGTGTTATAATTCTCTTTTTAGCGCCGCATGAATCTCTTACCATTAGCGTAGGTTTTAAAATGGTTCTATTACCAATGTCTTTATTATCTATCCGTTTTTGCAGGATATCAACTGCAAGTTCCCCAATTTTATCGGCTGGCTGATGTATTGTTGTTAATGGAATTGAAGCAAAAGAAGAAACTTGAATATCGTCATATCCAACTATTGCGATATCATCCGGAATTTTCATTCCATTTTCAGTTACAGCTTGATTAAATCCTAGTGCGACCAGATCACTGTAGACAAATAATGCATCCGGCTTATTTTCAAAGCTTAGGAATTTTTTACCAAATTCATATCCTTGCATGAAACGATCACTATACTGATCAAATTTTGCCTCGCTGAGATAGTAAACGAGGTGCGAATCATACTGAACATTATATTCGTTGAGCGCTCTGTAATAACCATTTTTGCGAACCTCACTCAATAAATTTCCTTTACCAGCATGAAGGTAGCCGATATTTTTATATCCGAGTTTTATTAGATGTTCCGTTGCAATGTAGCCGCCATATTCATGATCGGCACCGACATACCAATAATCCGGATCGTGAATATAAGAGACGATTATATAAGGGAAATTATCATCATGAAGTTTCTGTATGAAATCTGTCGCTCTATATTCCAGTGATAAGGAAGCAATTATAATACCGTCTACATTAAGTTCTCTAAACCTATTTATTTGCGCTTCTTCTTTTTCTAAACTATTTGATGAACTCGATAACAAAAAATTATAACCAAGTTCGGAAGTTCTTTTTTCTATGCTATGAATGATAAGCGAAAAGAAGGGATGTTTTAAATCTCTTAATACAACACCAATCGTTTTGTGACCGGAGAGCTCAATTTTCCTTAATGATGTTTCTGCAACAAAAGTACCTTTGCCTTGCCGGGTGAACAGAGTTCCATCGTTAACCAAATCCGAAAGTGCTTTTTTTACAGTAATTAAACTGACGCCATACTCTTTAACTAAATCATTCTGCGAAGCGATTTGCTGCCCGCGTTTTAACTCACCTCTCTCGATTTTTTCTTTTATATCAATTTCAATCTGCTCGTAAAGAGGTTTCGGATTATTAATGTCAATTCCAGTGCTCATAATTATCATTAACTCAATTGTTTAATAAGTAATTATTTGGTTTAATGTTATGAAGAAGAATCTATTAAAAACATTTAGTTTATTAGCTTTAAAATTTTTGTTACTGCCATTATTCTTAGACTAAGTGCTTGTTCCGCGATCTATGTAAGAACAGTTTAATTTCCATTGTAAAGTCCTTAATTAGAACTATGGTTGAACATTGCCAATATAAAAATCACAGCCGGGTTTTAGTCCGGCTATGATTGAACAAGTAAAAATTATTTTAATAAAACCATTTTATGTGTTGAAGAAAAATTACCTGCATCTATACGATAGAAATAAATACCACTTGGAACAATAAAACCATGTTCAGATTTACCATTCCAAACAACCGAGTAAGATCCGCTTTCTTTCGTTTCATTCACCAGCGATGCTACAATCTGTCCAAGAGAATTAAAAACTACCAGTTTAACTTGAGCGCGTTCCGGTAGAGCAAAATGAATTGTTGTAGATGGATTAAACGGATTTGGATAGTTTGCAGATAATTCATAACCGGTTGGAATTGTTGTGATATTATCTTTAACACCAACCGCAATACCGAACCATGTTAAAGCTCCAAGCGGTTGATTGGATGTACCTGCTGTATATGATAATGCTGTTGTTGGATATGCAAAATTAAATGTTCCGGTTGTGCGCAAACCTGTTGCTGTAGTACCATTATCAAGAGCTGGATCTGCCCAGTAAAGTGATGCTAATACCGCGGTATTACTTGCAATAGGTGCTAACGTAAATGAAACCCCTTCAGAAATAGTATTACCACCTGTACCGGACAAACCAATTGCGCTGTTCATCTGTGCATTGTAAGATGGCTTTGCAATTACGGTATCGCTGTAAACCGCTACTATTTCCGGACTTAGATAAAAATTATTATTATGTACTTCTACCGACTGTGTAACTCCTGCAAAAACCGTATTAGTAAGAGGACTTAATAATAACAATGCATCTGTACTACTTTTCCCCTTACCGAGGAATCCGCAATTGTAAATCAAATTATTTTTGAAAATTACAGTAGGGCATTCACCAATATCCATAACTCTTATACCCATATTGGCAAACGTATTGTGATTTACGTAAACGTAGTTAATATATCCGCCGCCATCTCTCAAAAATCTGGAAGCAATATTATAGATTGTATTATTTTCCAGATATAGTGTATCCATGGCTACACCACGATCATCTATACCTCTACCGTTAGCCCAGTCGGAAGCACAGTTTCTAAAGGTGGAACCGGTTAGATATATTTTTGAATTTTTATTATCAGTTCTGATTGCGGACTGGGCTGAGTTTTCCAAAAAACAATCATTTAATTTTAGTCTCACACCATCAGCTTGAACTCTAATAATCTGACTTAAATATGCACCGCCTTCATCCTTCGAAGTCAAATAGACGCCATTAAGTGTTACGTTAGCTTTAGCACGAAGCGGTATATCTGAGACACCTCCGGAACCAAGTCCCGGAATTAATTGTGGTCTGGAGCCTGTACCCGGAACAGCTTCTATGCGCAAAGGAATATTTGCGGTTATAGATCCGTTAAGAAGATAAATTGCGTCAGGACCTCGTTGCAATCTAAAAATTACATCGGGATTGGTGTTGGCAACAACCGCATCATTAAGAGTAGAAAAACCTGGAGCTACATCAATATAGGTTTGAGAATATGCAGATTGAGGCAATACCAGCAGGAATAAAATCACTGCAACAAGACTGGTTAATATTTGTTTACTTTGTTTCATCTTACCTCCGTTAAATAATTATTATTTGTTAGTTATAATGAGATAAAGAATACGTGCTACAATTTGTACTTAATTCCAAAATCAAGAGTCCAGCCATAAAATTCTTCGTTAGTCGGATAATTTAACACGCCAAGAAAAGATCGATCTGGAGTATTGGACAAATTATTGACATTCAAAAAAACACTAATATTACTGAATACTTTTTGCTGCAATGCCAAGTCCCATCGTGTGAGTTGGTCTGTAAATCCATCTAACTCGGCACGAGCTCCAACAAATGAAAGACTCTTTCCTTGGAAAACAAGAGAAAGTCTGCCGGAGAATCCTCCCTTTTCATATCCAATCGCAAAATTCCCCAAATAATCAGCTTGACCCGGCATTGTTCCATCACGAACAGTATCAATAATAGTTGGAGCAAAAGGTGGCAGTGGGCTTCGAGGTCCTATAGCAAAATAAGGAAACGATGTTTTTGACTTCATGATCGAAAGATTTGCATAGAATACTATACCGTCAAACGGACTTGGCAATATTGTAAGGTTGGCCTGAGCATCAATTTCTACTCCGTAAACAGTCGAAGGAGTCTCAGCATTCACTGGCTGAATTAATAAAAATCCGTTATATTTTCCTCCGTCATGAATACGAGATTGACGGATGTAATCGATATCCCAAAGTTTTTTGTAAAATCCTCCGAGTGTAAATAATCCATATTGATTATAGAATGAAAAGAAAAGATCGTAATTCCATACTTGTGTATGCTTAAGATTTGGATTTCCTTTATTAATTGTATTATCCAGGTATAATATTTCTTGCCAGGGAACTAGATTGAAATAATTTGGTCGCGAGAGAGTTTTTGTTACTGATGCTCTAACATCAAACCAATCTGTAACTCTGTATCTTAATTGAAACATCGGAAGGATATCATAGTAGGAATTTGATCCGACAGTATCTTTGGCACCTAAAAGATCCGGAGTTGAGTCTTCACCGGATGAAGGAGTTCCGGTAATACTTTTATAATCATTATAAGTCCTCTCGAATCTTACACCTGGAATTAGTAGCAACTTCGGTGTCAATCGGATTTCTGCCATCGCATAAGCAGCTGATACATTTTCTGCTGCGTTGTAATCCTGTAAATCAGTTTGAGGATTCAGAACGTATAATGATTTGCCGGATTGGAGTTTAGCATTCCTCATGTTTGAAAGAAAGTTATCTAGAGCTAATTGATCTAAACTGACCCCGAAATTATATGCACCATTTAAAAATTGCCCTACAAGATCGTCGTTAGATAAAAAATTATTCATTAATATTTGCCGACCCGGTGACAATGCAAACGGTCTGTATAAAGTATTAGGATATTTTGCGGCAATCACTCCCATTGAATCCACATTGAAAGAAGAAGTCCATAATTGTGTATTGTCTCTGTCTCTTCTGTTCCATCTTAATTTGCCACCAAATTTTAGATAACCAGCTATGTCGTCTCCGAAATCAAAATTAACTTTTGCATTTAATAATGCGGTGAAGTGATGATCCTGTACAGCATAACTTGTTATATCACTCTCTTTAAATGTTGTATTGGCTAAGTCATTTTTTACACCGAGTGGAATTAATTCAGGCCCTTGATTAATAACAATCTGATTGGTCAAAGAAGATAGTTCTTGAAAAATATTATTAAACTCTAGCGGCGTTTTCTGATTAGATTCTGAATAAGAAGCACTCCAGTCTAGTTGAAGAAGACCTAAGGTATGCACTCCTTTTAAATTAGCAGAGAAGAGATCGAGATTGATGGTACTCTTTCGTACTTCATATTGAGTTCTAGCATTGGTTATCTGATAACGTTTTCTTCTGCGGACTTCGTCACGATCGGTTTTACTCCAGAAACCGCTGAAGAAAAGGCTCCCGTTACCAAGATCGTAATCCATTGCAAGACTTGCGCCGTAACGATCTCTAATTTCCTTAGTATCCACTAGATTTAAATTATCGACTTTTACCAAGGCGCCGGTAGCTGTCTGGCTGGCGAATGAATACGCTACATTTTGTGCGTCCGAACTTCTGTTTGCTCTTTGAATATTTCCAGTCGCAATTATTCCGAAAGTATTATCTAAAAATCGGTCGCTTACCGAAAATGCACCTCTATAATTTCCGTAGTATTTTTCTTGTGAGCCATAGCCCCCTTGAAATTTAACATCCGATTGGAAATTATCGGAAGCTTTCTTTACTGTAAAGTTTACTGTTCCACCCACCGCATCCGCATCTTTATCAGCAGTTAATGATTTATAAACTTCAATTCCGGCAAGCATATCGGGAGAAATTGAGCTTAGATCAACTGACCGATCTTCTTCATCGGTAGAAGGAATTTTTTCATCATTGATTGTAATATTATTGTACTTGGGAGAAAGCCCTCTCACAATAACTTTTTGACCCTCACCGCCATCTCTCTGAAGAGAAATTCCAGGCAACCGAGCCAGGGCTTCAGCTGCGTTTTGATCAGGAAGCTCTTGGATTTTATCTTTTGATACAATATTAACTATCGAATTAGAACTCAATTGCTGATTAATAGCTGCTTGCTGTCCTTGTAGTTGACCGGTTACAACTACTTCTTTACCTTCAATTACTGTGGGTCTTAATATTATATCAACAGTTGCTGTTTTATCATCAAGCACTGTAACTTCTTTCTCAACAGTTATATACCCCACATATCTAACCATTACAATTACTTTTCCACTTTGTATCTGGGTGAGTTTAAATTTGCCATCATCTTCGGTGGCTACACCAATAGAAGTACCTTTAACTAAAATGCTTGCACCCCATAGCGGACTTTTGTCAGTAGCATCAAGTACTCTTCCCGTAATGGTTCCCTTTCCCTGCGCGTAATTCAAGGAGCTAATAAACATTAGAAGGATGAATGAAGAGAAGATGACCATGCGGTATTTTTTAGATCTCATTTTCATTGTGAGAGACATAACTCACCATATTTAGTTTTTCAATTTGATTATTTGTTTTAATTACTATTTCATCTACTGATATAGTTTATTCATGTTTGATTCATCTATAATGGAAATTTGATATCTAATTAATTGTTTAAAATCATTTAAAGGCTTTAACACACTTAAGTAAATGGGGAAAGCTTTTAATGCCGGGTATGGTGCCCAAAAGCTATCTAAATTTTTATTTGTAATAATGTTCACGTTTCCTTCAAGGACCTTAAACAAAAAATTTTTCTTATTACTTTTAATAACTAGCGATCGGTCGTCAATTCTTTTAATAGCAAAGCCGTCGCTTATTATGATGGGCTCAACAATATTTATTTCCGGTTGGGAGTCGTGATAAATTAATTCAACCCTTTTCTCAATTCTATCATCCGAAAAAATATGCGTTAATTTGTAACCTACGCCACCAGCTAACCATTTTTGGTCTCTTAATTCTCCGGCTGCACTTACAAAAAAGTTGTTCTTTTCCTTCCCGGATGTCTCGCGTGAATCAAATTCAAATAAATTTGTGAAATAGCCGTTAGAATCGTTAAACTCAATTCTTGGAGTGATTGAGATTATTTTCCCGACTTCAGGAAACGACATCGGTTCCCATCTAAAATACTGTGTTGCACTTGATGCTTGAAGAAATCCATATCCTTCAACCCATAAATTGCAAATCGATCCGCCCGCCGGCCGAAACATATATTTGCTTTTGTCCCTCTTCTCGTAATCTTTATATCTATAGTTTGATATTGTAGCCATATAATTCTTAGTACGGATAAGATCCACATCAAGAGTTTTAAAATGTTTTAGCCAATCTTTACTATCGCTCGGAATATTTTTTAGCTCAAGTTCTTTATCATAAGAAATCTGATAAGCCATAGCCAGGTTTTTTGCTTTTGTGAAAGTAGGATAGATGCATGGCGGTATGTTAAATAATAGTGGATAATGAGGACCGTATCCTAAGTATCCGTTAAATATATTTTCTCGAATTGATTTTAAATTTCTATATGCAGCAGATGCAAATTGTGGATACTCGCTTGCATACAACATAAATGTAATTTGACTTCCATCCGATGTCGCGCTGCCGTATGTTGTCCATTTGTTTGATCTAATGCCCCATGAGTTATCTATCGATCCGTCAGGATAAATAAAATAGAGGTGATTCAGCAGACTCTTCTGGACATTTTTTTCTACAAACCTGTCATTGCAATTATTAGCATAAACACCTAACCCCCACAAAGACATTTCTAAATCGTAACCGAGATCAACACCGTATTTATTATTAAAATTTCTTCCACCTTCTCCTTCAATAAAACCATCCTCATCCATCTTCGATACTATCCTGTGAGCCAAATTTTTTGCCTTAACCAGGTAAGTTGAATCAGCAATAACTTTAAATGTCTCCGAAAGAGAAGCGGTTGTTGTAGCGCAATAATTAATACTAGCAAATTCCGGACTCATTACTTTAACAAGATAGTTGGCAGCTTTTTTTAGTGAACTTTTCCAAATAATCTTCTTTTCATTGCTCAGATATTTTTCTATTGCCGGAAGAGTTTTTGCTAACATCATTAACTGGTCGGTTGTCGTTCCTGTCCACTCTTCGGGTGTTTCTTTCCAGCTACCGTCTATTTGCTGCTGAGCTATAAGCCAGTCACCCAATTCTATTGCAGCTTTCAAGTATTTAGCATCGCTTGTAATTTCGTAAGAAATAGCCAAAGGGAAGATTCCCTCACCGGCTCTTGTATGCAAGACATTACAATGTTTACACTGTATCGCTCCAAAATTTTTATCGTCTTGATTCTTGATTTGATTGTCAATGAGATTATTGGAAAGCAGTATGAGTGTTTTACTGAATTCTTTTTTTAGGTTTATATATTTATGAGAATTGGGTAGAGCTGCGGCTGTTTCAAATAGAAGAAGTAAACTTAAAAGTAGAGAACAAATCTTTTTTTTCATTTTAGATTAATCTTCTTAGATTTTAGAATTGATTCCAGCTCTAGAATAACCTTGCTCAACTTAGTATACTTAGTATGTCTGATGCGAACCTAAGCTTTCTTTCTCTCTTTGTCAAGAATTAAGATTTCTTACAAGAGGCAGCTAATAAAATTATTGGGTTGGAAATGAGTAAAATCAATTATTCCTAAGTTAATGCAAATTTTAGTGCGGAAGAATTAGGAGTGTTAGTTAGTAGGTCGGGGTTCACAGTTTGTTTTTTCCCAGCTGCTTTCTATTTTGCTAACTATAACAAAGAATCTTACAAATCAATTACTATTATTGTTCACCGAGTCATTCTTTTAAGAATCGGGAATTGATTTCTCAAATAATTCTCAAATTAAATTTTCTTCCCTTCAAAAATAGTCTCTTTAATTTTCATTTTGGTCTTCTTTCCTTTTCGGTGGAGATCGACAATTAAAATATCTGCATTATAGCCTTTTTTAATTTTTCCAAATCTAATATTTGGATTACGCATGGAAAGTAAATTAGCGGGATTATGCGAGCACATATTAACCGCTACAATAATTGCTTCCTCAAATTTCATCGCTCTATGGAGAGGATTCCACACACCCGGTTCATCGGACGAAAACCAATTTAATAAATTTGAAAATGCTTCATCCATAGTTAAAACGCTTCCGAAAAGAGCAGATGGGCGTTCTTTAACAAATAGATATTTTTTATTATCACTCAGTTTTCCCCGAATCCCCATAAAATTAAATTCATTTATACTTTTCATTCCGGCAATGAACATATTATCGGTCACAGCAATTACTCTATCGAGCCCTTTTCTCTTGATCACATCCAGCACATACGATTTATTAACATGATAGCCATCCGGAATTATTTCGGCATAAACTTCTGGAGATTTTAAAATTGCTTCTGTCATCCCTCCTCCGTTAAACGGTTTGAATGATGCAGAAGACGGTCCGTTTAAAAAATGTGTTGAAAGGATTGTCCCGTTTAATACTGCAGAATATGTTTGATTTGCGGTCGCAGTAGAATGACCGACTGTGCAAATAATTTCTTCATCGCTAATAGTTTTTATGATTTTGTTCGTCTCTCCTCCCCATTCCGGAGGCAGATTAATTATTTTAACAAAATCTCTTGATGACTTTCTGATTTGATCTATTAAAGTCCGGGTGGGTTTCAAAAAATATTTTGGATTTTGAGCTCCGCGTGATTGCGAATCTTTTATGAATGATCCTTCAACATATAATCCGTATAAAACTCTTGATAAATATGAGTCATCGGATTTGTAATCTGCAACTTTTGCAAAATTGTTCAGCGTTTGCTGCAAGGGAGCCGATATACTAGACAATAAAACTTTCGTGGTTCCCTTACTTAAATAAAACTTCAGAGCATTTTCAATTCCTTTTCTATAATCTTTCTTGTTTAAAACGAATCTATGTTTATCCTGATCATATCTACCGCAAGTTAAATCGAATCCAGCCGATCCATTCGTGTGGATATCTATAAACCCCGGTATTACGTATTTATTTTTTGCATCAATGATTTCATATTTCTTATCTCTTCTTAATTTTTTACCAATTTCCGCTATTGTATCATCAACGATCCTAATTTCCCCAGCTAAAATTTTGTTTTCAAGAACAATTTTTCCGTTTGTGATTAGTTTCATAGCCATATCTTGTAGGTTAATAACAAATATTTTACACAAAGTTACGATAATTCATTGTATGCCAAAAAACTTTTAATATTTTAGCTAACAAAAAATGTAAAAAAGATGACGCCGAAAGAAAGAATCAATAATGCAATGAATTTAATGCCGGTAGATAAGATTCCGCTTATGTGTCAATTTAGTATAGGGCATATGTTGGTGCAGTTAAAAATTTCTCCGGCAGAATTTTGGTTCGATCAAAATATTTTTACAGAGGGTTTGATCAAACTCAGAGAGATATACGATTTCGACGGCATTTTGATTAGCCTGCACGGACATGATCTCAAGTGGAAAGAGAAAGTAAAACAAATTTACAAAACCGGAGAATCCGAGATTGTTGAATGGAAGAATGGCGATAAAACGATTTGCCCATATAATGAACTTCCCTATTTCGTATATCGAACTGAAAAAGAAAAAATCGAGATCAGTGATTTTGATGAAAACCTTCTACCCGATACTTTGAATTACATACCGGTTTCACAGAATCTTCATTTTGAAATAACACCGGAAAATAAATTCGGGTCAATTGAAGCGATTGTTAAAAAGTGCGGAAGCGATTTTTCGATTCATGGGGAAATCACTTCACCATTCGATTATTTCCTAGACATTGTTGGTCATCAGAATGGGCTGCTTGGGTTAATTGACAATCCGGATAACTGCAAAAAGATTTTATCGCATTTTACAAAAGGAATAAAAAAATTAGCGTTAGAAATGTGCGCAACCGGAATCGACGCAGTAAAAATTTCATCACCGTTTGCGGGAGCCGGATTTATTTCACCTGACCATTATAAAGAATTTGTTCTTCCGTATGAAAAAGAAATCGTTTCTGCAATTCGAAAAACCGGAATGATTGTTTACACACATACTTGCGGATCAATTAATGATCGCTTAGAATTAATGTTTGATGCTGGAATAAACGGTATAGAATGCCTGGATCCTCCTCCTATCGGTAATGTGGAACTTAGTGATGCAGTGGCAAGAATTGGCGATAAGGGATTTATAAAAGGTAATATTGATTCTATTAATCTGTTGCTAAATGGAACGGAAGATGAAATTATTTCGGATGTCAAGAACAGAATTATAATTGCAGAAAATAATCCGGGATTTATTCTAAGCACTGCATGTTCAATAGCGCCAGAGACCAAGAAAGAAAATATTCTATTACTAAGAGAAGTGATTGATACATGGAAATAGATGACAAATTAGAATCTTTAAGCATAGCAATTATAAACGGGAAACATCTTGATGCCCAAAAAATAACCCAGGAGCTGCTGACAAATAATGTTTTGCCTCAAACTATCCTTGATAATGCGTTGATGAAAGGAATGGCAATCGTTGGTGAAAGATTCCGTGATCAGTTGATATTCGTTCCGCAAGTCTTGATTGCCGCAAGAGCCATGAAATTCGCAATGAAGGCTCTAGAACCTTACTTAATAAAAGGGGGGGTAGCCAGCAAAGGAAGAATTCTTATTGGAACCGTGAAAGGGGATGTACATGATATTGGCAAGAACCTGGTTGCAATAATGTTACAAGGTTGTGGATATGAAGTTATCGATATCGGGACAGGTTGTTCCGCAGAAAAATTCCATGAAGAATATATAAAATGTAATGCTGATGTTATAGGAATGTCTGCTCTTCTTACCACCACCATGATTTATATGGAATCCGTGATTAAATTTTTCCGAGAAAAAAATATTAAGATTCCTATTATTGTCGGCGGCGCACCTTTGAATCAAAAATTCGCCGATGAAATTGGTTCAAGCGGATTTGCTAGAAACGCATATGACGCTGTACAACTGGTTGATTCAATAATGGCAACTAAACATTAATAAAATTCAAAATAATATCTTATTACTGAATACATTCTTCCGAATATTTTTTCATTCGGGATAAACGAAAAATAAATTTACTACCGTTATTTATTTAGCAGCAAATTCTATTTTTGTTGTGTTCTCTTTTCCTTCACGTAAATAAACAAGATCAACCACATTACCGGGTTCAAATGTTTTTAAAGCATCTGAATACTCGCGCAGATTAGTTACTTTGAATTGTGCTATTTTAATTATCACATCACCTTTTTGTAATCCTGCTTTTGCTGCCGGCGAATCCGGAGCGAGGTCGGCAATCTTTACACCTTCACCTGAGAAGCTAAAATCGGGCATACTGCCAGTCGAGACTTTTCTTTCGCCTGCGGGTGCAGTTTGTGATTTTTTGGATTCAGTAACAACTTGTCCTTGAAATGTGAGAGGTTCTGCTCTGTCGGCTAAATACAATAATCCTTCTTGAGCAAACGCTGCGACTTTAATTAATCCGGCACCATCAATTTTATCTGCAGTGTCTGACGGTCTATGATAATCCGTATTAGCACCTGAGAAGAATTGAACTCCCGGAACACCCGCAGCAAGAAAACTTTTCTGATCGCTTGCATCCAAATCCTGTGTTACCATTTCCGATTCAACGCCTGTAACATAAGTTGCACCCATGAAAATAAATCTCCACTCACGGGCGCTTGATGTTCCCAGTACAAGCAATTTATTATTTCCTAATCTACCAACTGTATCAAAGTTAAGAACACCAATAACTTTCTTTGCCGGAAAGCGAGCCATATTTTGGACATAATATTTCGATCCTAAAAGTCCGCTCTCTTCCGAAGTGAATGCAACAAATATTACGGTCCTCTGCGGCTTCAAAGTTTTTCCGAGCAGATCTGCCAGTTCTAAAATTACCGAAACACCGCTTGCATTATCATCTGCGCCGGGATGTATCTTTCCTTCATTCCCTTTGTTTGCACTTGGCCATCCTAAGCCAAGATGATCGTAATGAGCACAAACAATTACAGATCCATCTTTAAGATTTGGATTGGTACCCGGAATGATTCCTATAATGTTCTTAACCTGTGCTTTTGTTCCTTTGGCATCAACGACTTCATCCCATTTCTGAAAATATGTTCCGTCATCTGCACCGGGGAGAAGTCCCGCGCTCTTAAATTTTTCTACAATATAATCTGCGGCTTTATTAATTCCTGGGGAGCCCGGCGCTCTCCCGGCTAATTCTTCGCTCGCAAGGTATTGAACTGTTTTCAACATTCTTTCGGATGAAAATACCGGTGTTAGCATTGCCAATGCTTTCCGTTTTGTTAATTCTGGAAGTGCATCATAATTAGTGTTCTCACCTTTTGTAATAACTTTTGCAGTAAGAGGAGAATTAACCGAACTCCATTCCCCTTTGCCTGTATTTGTTGGTTCGTTCCCTTCAAAAACCAGGTAGCTGTATTTACCGTAATGAGGTAATTTTTTGGCTAACCCTTCAACAGCTTCTTTATTTTCAGTCGAGAGATAAACAAGAACATTATTTGGATTTTCCGGATGGCGTACGGAGATAATAAAACTATTATTCGAAACCGGAAATGAATTTTTACCGAATGTAACTTCATCATTTTTAATTTCGCTGCCGTAATCTTTTAATCCTTCTTTTACAATTCCGGTGAACTTATTCTCCGCTCCGAAGATCCAGATGTTTTTATCTGCCGGAAGTTTATCATATTTGATGTCGAGAGAAACTTCTATTTTTTTAGTCTTATCATCAGACCAGATCTTTGCCAATTCCTTGTACGATTCAAGTTTTTCTTTTGAAGCCTTAGAAGGAAGAAGAATCAACAATTCATCAGCACCGAATATTTTTGAAAGTGATGGCGGAATTTCATTGTAGTTAAGTTTTCTGAATAAATTGAATTGCGGATCAATCTGAACTAATAATGGGTTTTGTGGAAAAGTGAATTCGTAATTTTGTTCTTTCGATGTCATCGGGACAGTTTTAATTACAGATGATTTTGCAAAAGAAACCGCAACCGGTACATCGAGAACAAACGCATCATCTTTCTGAAGCTGTTTTAGTGCAAATCCTAAAACATATTCATTGTTCTTCTTCTCACACTTCACATTAGAAACACTTAATTCCGGCGCCCCTTTTCTGTTGACCCATTGATCAAAAAATGATTTCAGATCTTTACCTGTCACACTTTCAAATGATGCGCGAATATCACTGTATGATGCCGCTTTGTATTTATTATCACGATAAAATTTCTGAAATCCTTTTACGAATGATTCATCACCAACAAGTCCGCGAAGCATATTCCACATCATAGAACTCTTGCCGTAACCGATTGCTTCGGAAGAGGGATTACTTCTAGAATTAAATTTGTTCAGAGGAAAATCATTTGACGGATTTACATAATCTGTATATTTCTGTAGTGTGTTCCTTCTATATTCATCTGCCTGACCTCTTTGTTCTGCAATTAGATGATCTGCCATATAAGCCGTTAATCCCTCACACCAGTTCCCGGTTTTGAAATCAACGTAAGCACTATTTCCCCAATAGTTATGAAGCAACTCATGCGGATAAGAAGAATTGAGTATAAACGGAAATCTGATTATTTGTTCTCCGAGAAGTGTAAACGAAGGCATTCCGTAGCCTGTTTCCCAAAAATTTTCAACAAGAGCAAATTTAGAAAAGGGATACGGACCAATAAGTTTTCGATACATCTCGAGATATTGAGCTGTGGTTTCCATGTATTTATTTGCGAGAGTTTCATCCGGGGTACGAAGGAATGCCATTATATCAATTGCGCCGGCGGATTTTGCGTACTCAGTAAATTTTGCCGCGATTAGATAAATTTCTTCCATTGGTTCGGGTGAATTCCAAACGCTTGTCTGCAAATCGTTTTTCAATTCATTTTGTGTTCTCTTCCCTTGACTTACTACGCTCCATCCTTTTGGCATTGTTGTAGTTAATTCAAAACTGATCCAGTTCTCGTTGAACCAAGGTACCCAGTATGTTGAACCACCGAGATAAATTCCTTTCTCATCTATTATGCCCGGAGTCTGGCTAAATCCTCGTGCATATTCCTCACCGATTTGTTTGACCGGATAGTTAATCACTCCGCTGAATTTCAGAATAAATGTTAAGTCACCTTTAATTTCATTTGAGAAATTTAGAGAGTATTTATTTTGTTTAAATTCCGCAGCAAGATTTAGATCTTCCCTGTCCATTCCCAAATCCTCTGCTTTCACACCTTCCTTTTCCAATTTTATTGTTACACCCGGTGTATCAGAAGTAATTTTCAAATCTCCGTTGAGAATGAAAGTCATTTTAGACTTTGCCTGGTCGGCCGGAATTGTTATTTGGTCAACGGCATTCAAAAAATGTTTTGCGGGATCTATTCTAACAGATAATTTATGATGAACGGTTGAATCCGCAAAAAGTGCAGTTGTAAATAAAATTAGTGTGAAGAAAAAAAATATTTTCTTAAACATCAGATTCTCCAATTAAAATTCTTTTCATACTTAATTCGTTTTTATAACGATTTTAAAATCCGCCGGCAAATCATCTTACTATCAGAGTCATTGGATTTTTAATTTGCATATATTTTTTTGCCGCTTCTTTAACATCGGCAAGTTTAACTTTTTTCAACGCGTCAAGAAAATTTTTGTCGTAATTGTAATTGATAAAGAAATAGGAAGAACTTCCGAGATAGAATGCCTGATTGATACTTGAGAGTCTTCTGAACATCATCCTTCCCAAATACATGTTGATTGATTTTTCCAATGTGTTCTGAGAGAGAGTATCAATTGCTTTCATTGTGAAAAAGCCGGGATATTGTGGAATAAGTTTATCAACATTTTGAGGTCGTGTTCCTTGATTAACAAAGAAGAGAGCTTTGTTTTTAATGACTTCAATTCCCGCGCTCATGCCATAAGCCAATCCCTGCTTTTCGCGGATATCAAAAACTATATTATCAGATAGAATTAGTGAAAGAGCTTGAAGAGCTGGTGCATCTTTTGGATCTATCTCGCTTATAAATCCGTAGAACAAATATGAGCGTTCTCCGCCGCCCGGTTTCTCAATTGCATCCGGTTTAGTTTTCATCTGGAATGTTGGTGTATAAACTGCCGGTTCATCTTTAATCGCCGAGAAATTCAAAGAACTGAAAAGTGTATTGATAGCTTCCGGACTGCCGGGTGACACAACTGAAATAATCATGTTAGACGGTTGCAAATATTCTTTTGTAAATGATACGAGATTCTCGTACGTAAGTGGCGGTTGATTTTGAGAAAAATCATTGGGCTCGTAAACCATTAACTTATATTCGGCATCGAAAGCTTTTTTCGCTTTGTCGCCTCCCATCATCATCATTCCCATACCATTGAACTTCTCAACCGATTTTTTAAATTCGGCTTCAGTCGGAATAAAATTGTTCAAGATACCATTCATATAATTGATCGCACCGGGAAGATCGTCTGCAAGTCCTTCAACTCTTATATACCCGAAATCGGGATGAAGATAGATATCATCCATTGGAATCATTGGATTATCATTAACAGTAAAAGTAAATCCGTATTGACTGCTGATCTTCTGATTCTCCGGTGAATTTAACCGTTGACCCAGGCAGTCATGAAGAATTTTTGATGCGTCTTTACCATACTTAGATTCATAAACCGCTTTGTGCTTTACCAGGTAATGAATAGCAAGAAGATTGCTGTTTTCATTCTGAACAACAATCAAATTTTTCCCCGTCGCATCATCCTTAAATTGCTTTACATTACTAACAACTTCTGAATTCTCTTTTTCATTTTTCGCAAAAGGAGTTTGGACAAGAGTTAATGGTTTGGAATTTATTTTAAGCGGTCCGAGTTCTATTGCTGCTTTATAAAATTCATTTCCGCTAAATGAAGAAAGTACGGATTCAATTCCATTCATAACTATCGAGTAGGAATTATAAATTCCGAACATATGCGGTTTTTCGATATTTTTAACAAATTCAGTACGGGCTTTTGTCGCCTCGAACTTTAGAGTCTCGGTTGGAAGAGCAAAATTTAAGTTAGCTAACTTCTCGGATACAAATTTAGTCAAAGCACTCAGATCAACATCCTTAGCAAGAATTACAGTGGCTTCGATATAATTTTTCAATGGAGAAAGTCTCGTACTCAATTTTACCGATTTTATATTCTGCTCGAATTCTGCTTTAACCGCAGATTGAACAGCATCTTGATTCTTATCGAGAACGATGCCCATCAATTGGAAATATTCATCGGATCCATTCTGCGGAATCTGATAAAACATCTGAACCACTTTATCCTTGCCGTCATAAAAACGGTAATAAACATTTTCATCATCACCGGATTTTAAGTTTGGAATTTGAAATCCCGTTGCCCATTCCGGATTCGAATCGTACTTAACCGAGCCGGGATTTGCCTTACCATAAATTTCTTTAATCATCGCAAGCATCGGCTTTGTCTGAAAATTTCCTATCACACTTAATATCATATTGTTCGGTACATAATAATTTTTATAGAATGCGTTAACATCATCTCGTTTCATGGATTGAATGGTTGAATATGTCCCGAGAGTCGGAAGCGAAAGTGCATGCCCGCCGTATAAAATTGAAATTGTATTCCGTTCCATCTGTTCGCTTGGATTTACTAAGCTCTTAGAGATTTCTTCAAGCACAATCCCCTTTTCCTTTTCAAACTTCTCATTCGGAAGAGTTGAATTGAAAATCATATCGGCTTGAATCTCCATTCCTTTTCTAAAATTTTCGGTCGGAGTTACCATCATAAAATCTGTATAATAAGTATCCGTGTGGGCATTATTGTATCCGCCGATCATATCAACATCGTCGTACAATTGTTTCTGAGGACGGGTTGTTGTTCCGTTGAATAGAAGATGTTCGAGCATATGGCTCATACCGCTCGTCGAAAATGATTCATATGCAGATCCGACTTTTATGACCATATTCGCGCCGATCATCGGTAATGCCGGATTTTCAATCAAAAGAACTTGAATTCCGTTATCAAGTTGATAGATCGAAACTCCTTTTGGAAATGCCGGAACAGATTGCTTTTGACCGTCTTTTTGAACTTTCTCTTGTGCTGAAATAGTTTGAATCAAAAGGCCAACTATTATCGTCATGATTAAAATACTTGAGAAGATTTTTCTTTTCATTTTCATATGCTCCAAGTTCAAATAAAATTTTATGATTGAATATCGAATGCAAAGATATTAAAATTTGGAATTGCAGTTGTAGAAAAGGCGGCAAGTAATTTAATTTCTCTTTAAAATTCATCAAAGGATGATTTAAGGTCCTAATCCGACTTTACGATCCGTCCATCCGTTTGTTATTGCTTCGATAACACCGGTACTTTTTTATCTAATCTGGGAATCTTCGTGGGCAACTATGTTAACTACAAAATTAGTATAATACTTAAAGACTGGAGATTCCCGCAGATTTTCATTCATTCTATTCAGCTAAAACTTTTAACTGCTTCGTCAACAGAATTATAATTCGTAAATATCGAAGTGAGTTTAGTAATTACGAGTAAGCTTTCAATTTTTTGAGTTGCGTTTGCGAGTTTTAGATCACCGCCGCCGTTCTTTATTGTAGTGTAACCGCCTATTAACATTCCCAAACCGGAACTATTAACAAAACCGGTCTCTTTCAAATCTATAATTATATTTTTCTTCCCTTCCGCAATAAGCTTATGAAGAGTGTCGCTGAACTCTTGATCTTTTGCTGTTCCGGTTATGTCACCTTTGAGTTCAAGAACAACAGCAGTGTATTTTTCCACTAAATTGATTTTCATAATTCCTCCGGTATATTTGTGATTAAACTTTCGCTAATATATCATTTTATTTTTAGCACAACAAAATTATATTGTCCTCAAGGAAATCCTAAATATAGAATCTCAATTGCTTATTTCAAGTTGCTTTAATTTTTTGCTTTCATGGACTAATTTGTTGATGGGAATATACGGCTTAATGGAGCTTACTTAAAAAATTAATATTAGTTGAATTCACTAAGAATAGTAAATTCTATTAAAAAGAATTGATCAGAAAAATTTAGAAATTGTCATAACCATTTGGAGTAAATCAAATGGATTTGCATTTGGGATCTTGTGACAAATTCTCATCTCTCCAAAAATATCTTCCATATATAGGAATATTATAAGCTAAAAATTTTTCATTTCACTTAATATTTTGTCTGCATGGCGGATATGTTCTTCAGTTGTCCCGCAACATCCGCCAACCATTTCAATACCAAGATCTACGGCTGATTTAACAAAACGCGCAAAATTTTCTGGTGATTCGTCGTAAATAATTTTTGTGTTCTCAACTCGAGGTATTCCCGCGTTAGGTTGAAGTAGTATTGGAAGTTTTGAAACAATTTTCATTTCTCGCCCGACAAGTAAGATGTCAGAAACGCCATGTCCACAATTTGATCCGATGAAATCAGCACCGTTTTTTTCAAGTGCTTTCGCTGCTTGTCCCGGGGTTTCTCCATACGGAGTTCTTAATCCTTGAGCACCATTTTCAAATGTTAATGTAACCCCTACAATTTTACTATTTGCTTTTCTAGCAGCAGCCAAAGCAATTAAAGCTTCATCAAGTGATATCATTGTTTCAATTAATATCAGATCGACTCCGCTATCATTTAGGAATTTTATCTGCTCATAAAATATGTTTTTCGCCTCTTCTTGTGAAAGATCTCCAAATGGTTCAATCACTTCGCCTAACGGTCCAACTGATCCTGCTATTAAAGCTCTATTACCAACAACTTCACGCACAGCTTTAACCGCAGAAGAATTTATTTCTTCTATTTTGCCAGCCCATGCGGTTAATTCTAATCTTTTTCTATTAGCACCGAAAGTATTTGTCTCAATTATATTTGATCCGGCATCAAGATAACTTTTATGAATTTCTTTTAATTCATCTTTATGGTACAAGTTCAATAGTTCAGGCGGATCGGAATTCTCCAATTTCAATTTCTGTATTGAAGTTCCCATGGCGCCGTCAAATAGAATCTTTTTTTTATATAACAAATCTCTGAATGAATCCATTATTGTTTAGCTCCACTAATTTAAATAGCAAATTGTACTGCATAAGATTTAATACTAAAAACCGATGGCGAAAATTACATTATTTTCATTTGATTTGGTTTTAATAAAACAGCAGAATAATCTTCGTAGTGGAATATACTCCCATGAACTGAAAAGAGGAACTTATATAGGACAGAGAGGCAAATGCAGATTTAAATTTATTTTTGAATTTTATAGATGAATATTCTTATTCTATTAAAGTGATTTATCAAAATATAATTTCAAATTTTCTTCTATTGTTTGCTCTTGGATGAGAATCTGATTTGTTAATGAGAAATATGAATGTTTTAAATAGGTAAAGGATTTATTATTTATATGGTGTAACATTTACATCGAAAGATTTATAAAATATTATTGACGTAATATTAATTATCGCAAATAAGATAAGAATTGCACCAAAAATTACTATCATACCGGATAATTCTAGCAGATTATTTGTGCCAGCTGCAACTGATTTTTCAGCTATCCAATTCGGTGCTGAAAATAACATAATACCAAATACAACAACCAAAGAGTTTGCAGTTTTGTTTTTCAATTGTTCCTCCAGCATAAGTTGTTTTTATTTCATGTTACGAAAATATTCTTATTCACCGATTCGAAAAAAAATTTATTTATTGGCTACTCATATAGACGACTAATAATATAAAAGGTTGTGCACAAAAAATGTTACCCGCATAAATTGGCTATTAGCAATTTTATTTGGCAAATCAACTCAGACATTCTGCCCGATAAAACTGATAAATTATAATCCAACCGTTCACGGATTCATAAAACCACTTAAATAATTCTATGCAATTTTAGTATTTTGAATAGCGATATTAATTCCGGAAATAATATTCCATAATGGTCCATTAATGCGATTCATTAGAAAATATTTTGAAAAAGAATTTCTCGTCAACAAGCATCCTTCATTCCATTTTATAAATACTATAGGATGGAGCATTCTTATTGCCGTAGACTGCATTATTGTAAGCCCGCAACAAAATGCCACAAGCATTACATTTTTTATAAGTAATACAATAGCATGGTCAACAGGTTATTTAATAACGATTTATCTTAGACGTTTATATAAGGATTTCCCATACAGGTCCAAATCTATTATTACCATAGGCGGATTTATTTTTACAATCTCATTTTTTGCCTCATGTTTGTTTTATCTAACGGTTAATTTTGCACGTTGGGTATATAGCCCTCCGTTTCAAAAGGAAAGCTTACAAACAATTTTTAGTTTTCAACACATTATTCTATTTTTAATTTATATCGTACCTTTATTTACAACGTGGAGTTTACTTTACTTCGGAATTAAATTTTGGATTGATTTATTAGAGGAGCGGGAAAAGGCTCAGAAAGCAAGCCTTCTTGCGCAAAGCGCACAACTTCAAATGTTAAGATATCAGATTAACCCACATTTTTTGTTTAACTCCTTCAGCTCGCTACGCGCGCTTATACGCATTGATCAGATTAAAGCTGAAAATATGTTGAGTAAATTATCAGAATTTTACAGATACACACTCGTAACGAAAAGTCATACCGAAATTCCTCTTATAGAAGAGGTTGAAGCTATAACAAATTATGCAGAGATTGAGAAAATCCGTTTCGAAGATAAAATTGAATTTGAATTCAAAATAGATACACTTGCTGAAGAATATCCTATTCCAAGTTTTTTAATTCACCCTCTTGTAGAAAATGCAATAAAATATGGTATGAAAACTAGCGAAATGCCTCTAAAGATTTGGATCATTGCTGAAGTTGAAAATAATTGGTTAATTATTCGAATCATCAATACCGGTAAATATATTAAGCAAGGCAGTGATAATAACCATGTAGGAACTGGAAATGGATTATTAAACATAAAAAATAGATTAGAGTACAGCTACCCTTACAAAAACAAGTTCGAAATCAATGAACAAGACGGCAAAGTTTGTGCAACCGTAAAAATTTTTAAGGAGCTGAAATGAATAAAATATTTAAGGCTATAATAGTTGACGACGAAAAACTCGCAAGAGAAGACATCAAGGCAATTGCAAAAGGATTTGAGGAAATTGAAATTATTGGTGAAGCAAGTAACAATATTGAAGCGAAAAAGTTAATTGATAATTTAAACCCGGATTTGATCTTTCTTGATATCCAAATGCCCGGGAGGACGGGCTTCGAGCTTTTAACTGAAATTCAAACTGATGCTAAAATTATTTTTGTTACTGCTTACGATGAATATGCAATTAGAGCGTTCGAAGTTAATGCCCAAGATTATTTATTAAAACCAGTTAACAAAGAGAGACTTGCATTAGCCATTGAGCATTTAAAACTTGAAGGCGAAATTCAGAATACCCCTTTTAAAAAACTTGAATATAATGATAACGTTTTCCTTATGGTCAATAATACATATCAGTTTATAAAGGTTAGTTCTATTATTGTCATTACTTCTGCGGGCAACTACTCAGAAATTTTGACAAATACAAAATTAAAAGGTCTAGTTCTGAAATCGATGAAAGAATGGGAATCTAGACTTCCTAACAATTTTTTTATAAGAATCCATAGAAATGCTATTATAAATCTCGAATTCTTGGAACGTACTGAAGATTGGTTCAGTTATTCTTACCAAGTATTTCTAAAGGGACTTGAAAAACCATTTGTGATGAGCAGGAGATATGCATCTAAATTGAAAGATAAAATGGTATAGATTTTAGAATTTTTCAAAGTAATCTTAAAGCAGAATATAACCTCTCGCTTAACGAATTTACCTCTAATCACAATTCAATTCAATTTTTTCAAAAATAATTCCATCTTATAAACAAAAAAATCAGAGACCTCGTTTTGATATGATAGTGAGAATTCTGAATAAATATCAGAGAAGTTTTAAGTGCGATCTAAAGGAATGCTGCTCTTTAATCGATGCAATTTGGACATCTTAATTCTCTCTAAAGATTGCTGCTAATCTTTTAGTGTAATTATCAGATTTATAAAATGTTTTAAGTGGTTGTATTGATTAATAAACGGGCGAACAGATTGCACTTTTTAACAGTCTTATGTATTGAATAAAAACGAAATATATAGATGCTAAGTGACAGAAAATAAAATTATTCTATCAGCTACCGATTATGTTTTTAAATATTTTTTAACAAAATCTCAGGAGGCCAAATGAAACCGAGATTCATTATATCGTCTATAGCCATCGCAGTTTTACTAATCACAACTTCGGCTTTTTCACAAAGCAACAATAATTTAGATGATGAATTAAAACTTAAGATTATTCAAAAGAGTCCGCTAAAGGGTTTAAAATGTACCGATGAAGCCTTGCGTCTTAATTGTGCTTTCGCCTTAGGAAAGATGAAATCAGAAAAAGCCGTCATCCCATTAATGAAAATGCTACGAGAAGATCCTTGTGAAGCGGTACGAATTGTTGCCGCACAAGCATTAATTGAAATTGGTGATCCCCGGGGAATCTATCTAGTAGGGCGCTCGGCAAAATTTAATGACTCGGAACGCGTTAGAAACGTTTGTTCAAAATTCTATTCTTATCATTTATTTTCAGAAAGTTTGGCTAAGCTGTCCGATGACTCAATTGAAGAATTGACGATGGATTTAGAGATTAAGAATCAATAATTGTTCGTGATTTTAATTTTAATTAATAATGCTCAGTTAGACTAATTATTAACATTCATTATGAAGTATAGGAAACTGCCTCAAAATATATTAAGAGGCAGCTTTCTATTCAGAGATCGAAAAAATGGATCCGAACAATAAATTTACATTAGTGTATGCTTTATCGGTGTTGATCTATCATTGCCTGTATAAAGAAAATCATTCTCCGGATGATTGGAAATGATAAGTTAATAGTATTTAGAAAACAATTAAATTTCTAATTGAATTGAACTCATTTGAACAATCCATAGAATACAGCTTAGATATTTGTGATCTTGGTATCATACTGGAGAAAACTCTTCCGGTACTTAAGATTTATGCTAAAGAAAAAGATGTTGTTATTAATTCAACTATTATTCCTCCAGTCGGGGTTAGCGGAAATGATTTCCAGTTAAGAACTGTATTCAAACAGTTACTCTATTTACTAATTAAAGAATTCGAAATGGGTGGTAAGCTTGAATTATTTTCACAGAATGAATGCCATCAAGTGGTAATCACAATAAATGCTTATGGACTGATGAAATTTGAAATAGCATACGAAGCAATTTGCAGCATAGAAGAAATTTTCTCTCAAAAATTTGCTTGGAGAACACAAGCAACAAAATTATTTTTCATATACAATACACTAAAGCAGAATCGTTCGAAAATGAGTATCTACAAGCTATCTCCTGTCCACAGAATTATCTCAATTATATTACCAGCCAACAATCCCGAAAATATTCAGTAAATAATTTTTAACCAATAGTGTTATCATTTCAAGATGAGTTTTCCGAAGCATATGCTGAAGATTTACATTTGTCATATAATATAAAAAACTTCTCCCGGGTTGGGCATACTCGGGAGAAGTTCAAAGAGAGGCAAATTATGCATCGAAAGATGTGGAGCCCTTTCTTCTCCACTTGCCTCAATATTTAGTTCTAGAAGCTTAGTGTCACTCCGAACATATGACTTGAATCGAAGTACTTTACATCTCTATAGGCATAATCAAATTTAACATCAACATTCCCAATATTATACTTAAGACCGAATCCTACAGTGTACCTATATAAAAACGTACCGGCTTCGTATTCGGGTGCGAATGTATAACCACCTCTTATAAAGAGTAAATCATTGTAACAGTATTCTGCCCCAATCTTGTATTGATCGCTGGAAAAATTGTTATTCTGAAAAGAGGATGAGAGATTAATAGTGCTGGACCCGCTTATCACTGGTTTGTATGCCAATCCAATCTCAAATGATGAAGGTAAATCAAATGGAGCCGGATCAATTTTATAATACTGTATAGGTCTTGTCAAATCCGGGGCTTCAGCTTGAATATTTAATCCGGAGCCTCCATATTTCATTTGAGGCCCAAGATTTTTCATAGCCATTGCAAAAGACAAACCATCAACACCGGCTAATCCTGAATACATCACACCAAGATTGAATGAAATACCTGTTGTACTAACAAGATTTAAAGTTTCGCTAATTAGATTTGCCGTTATTCCTACAGATACTCTATCGCTGAGATTTTTAGCAAATGTTAAACCCATCGTCATCAATTGAGGATTATATGTTTGTCCGGTCCCATCAGGATTTTCAACAGTTGTTACCGGAATATCATCCATTGAAAGTGATTTTATAGCAAATGCTAAGGAACCTATACTATTAAGTTGAACAGAAATAGCAGCATAGTTTATACCGATATCGGCTATATGTGACATATAAGAAAACGAAGCTTCAACCGATTGGCTGCCACGTGATAACCCAGCAGGATTCCAATAAAGAGCATCTAATCCCGTAAGAGAAGAAATATTGGCACCATTTAAACCGATACCGCGCGCACCAACGGGAATTAGTAGTTGTGAAGCTCCACCGGTTCCATTTCTAGATCCTCCGCTGGCAAATGTTATAGCTTGCATGACCACAAGAAGTACTATTAATATTATTTTGATTTTATTTTTCATTTTTATCCTCAAACCTTTTTTTTCAAAATTTATCTAGTATTTGCTGTTCTTGGACTATTGAAAACTTTAGAGTTTTAGTAACACCGAGATCAGGCATTTCAATAAAAGCAATGTAAAGCCCGCTTGCGGCCGGTAAACCAGAACCGTTCAACAAATCCCATCTTTCAAATTGTGAATTATTGTCTTTCTCAATTACCCTTATCATTTCACCAGCAATATTTACTATTCTTATTGTTGCTCTATTTGGCAAATGACTGAAAGTAATCCAACGGAAATATTTATTCTGTTCTTGTGTATTTACTCCGTAATAAGGATTTGGAAAGACATTAATTTTCTTAACATCATCTTTAGCAAGATCAACATCGTTACTATTTGCGGGTGCAGTAAAAGTAAACTCGTCATTTACTGAATTTGGTTTTGTTGTTTCAATTCTGAATATAGTCCCTTGTTCGGGCATAGTTGCTCGCAAGTTAGCCGGGTAGTCCGCTGCACTTACAGATCCATTATTCCAGGAAACAAGAACTAAACGAGCTAGAATTTCTCCACCCATAGTAGATGTTGCACCAGCGTCATAATCTGCTGCAATGACAGCATCGTATCCTTTAGTTCCCGGTGTATGATCGGCAACATCATAGATATAAATCCAATCTGTTTCCGTATCATCATTACCGCCTGAAAGTCCATGGTCAAGTTTATCCAAACTAAAAACACCATCTTCATCTATATCATAGATTAAAGCGCAAAGTTTATAATCGTCTGTTGGATCGCTTGGCGTTCCAATGCCGGTATTCCATATTTCAAACGGAATTTGTTTTGTAACTCCATCGGTCCATGCAAAGTTGGCTTTACTTCCTGTTGAGGTAAAACGAATTTCAAAATCATAAGGAATAATTCTTGTGAAGTTGTCCTCACGCGGAGACCGGGTTAAGAAGTATGCATAGCTTCCGTCATTTGCAGCAGTCATACCTGTTGCTATGCCCCAGACTCCTGCATGTATTTGTTGCCTTGCCGCAGGCCGGTCTTCATCATTATAAAGCGGAAAGCCATTACTGTTAAATGCATATGTACCAATTTCCGGTGGATTCAATGAACCGTTAGCATTAGCAGTTACTTTGAATGCGGTAAAATCATTTGGCGGACCTGTTACTTTAATTTCTAGTCCGTCAATAATAGGATAAGAATTATCACCGGATTGGTTAGTAATATTACTTGCCTTTTTAGCACCGGTAGTAATATCAGTAACATTCCAGACAATATTATTGGTGGTCCCAACTTTTTCAAATGTGACCTTATAAGTATGACCGGTTACTCTTGAAGGGTCTTTAACCGATACGATTACATTTCCATCCGACTTACTCGATGTCTTGGATGTATGCGTTACACCGCTAACTGAATTATCATAAGTATTAGTGTATCGAACACCAGGGTTTGGACTCTTTGGTGTAACTCTGATTGAGGTAATAGGATTTTCCAGAACTTGAGGAATTGCAAGGGGATCAGGGTTGTAGGAATACGATGTTACTGAATAATAATATTCGGATCCATTATATAGAGGTTGGCCTGTTCTCACATAATCTTGAGTTAGATCAATTGATCTAGAAATTCCGGAATCTTTACCAAACTGAACCGGTACTCGTTCATCGGTCCCAGTTCTGCTATCAAAAACATAATCATATAAAACTTTTATATTGTTCACTAAATCGTAAGTGGCAATTAATTTTGCGTCCGTTTTTAATGAAGATGACAATGGTAATTGATAAACGTTGTATCCCTCAAAATTGTATCCTCTTTGAGAATAGTTTTCAGTTTGTGCCGCAGCTGTTGGATCGCCCCAAGAAAGAATTACTTCTTTATCTAATCCCGAAGCTGTTACGATTGGTAATGCAGCGCCGCTGGGAATTTGGAAGAAATTATTATAGGCATCTTGAGCCACTCTATCATATGCTTTTAAGAGAGTAACAGAATTAAGATAATCCGTTCCCATAGCACAAATTTGAGCAACAACAACTTCTTGTGTATCTCCAGGTGCCATATTAAAAGGTCCGGAAGCAGATCCAATTCTTCTGTCGCTAGTACTAATAATTTCACCATCGAGCCAACCTGTTCCCGCAACAGGATCACCCGATAGTGTAAATGGTGTAGCTGTTGCACCTAGTCTCGCAGGCGTTCTAAAAGGTTCACCGCTTCTTCCAATTCGACCCTGGAAGAAATTATAAAATTCAGTAGTTCCTTGATATGTTCCATTGGGCGGATCTGAAACTGCCGGATCTCCTTTGGCAAAATAATAGAATGCCGTCATTGGAAGATTTCTCTTACCGGCAATTTTCTTTCCTCTAAATATTGCTGTATCAGTTGCCGATCCATTTACTATCGGGCCCTGAAAAAAATCAAAACCAGTTGCAGGTGGAATCATTGTCCCATACTTTGAATCGTGATTCGAAGAATTATAAACATAGCCTAGGCTTAAAGTAGTATCACAACCGGCCATATCATCATCTGAGAATCCTAAATCGATATCAGAAAACATACTTACATACATATCTCTGAAAGTATCTGTACTTTTATTAATCAATAAGTATTTGCGGAATATCATATTGCCTAATGGGCCGGCTTGAGAATATGCCCACATAGTCCCTTGCTCTTCGATTCCCATCGGTTGAGAGCCATGGAGAGCTGTTGTTTTTGTTGCATCCAAATCATTCGCTACATACCAAATTGATTGACTGGCACCGGGAACTCCTGGAATATCAACATCGGGATTATATCTTTTATCTCCGTCTTTGTCTTCGAATGGAGCGCCATCTTGCCATGGCCATTCTTTCCAATCCAAATCATATTGATTATATATTTCGGCAACCGGAACTCCTTCATCTCTGGATTCCATAGTAAGATCTGCAGTTTTATAATCCGGTCTTACACGGTAAATTCTATTTTTTGGTAGGTTAGGGCTTTCAGCTACACCTGGAGAAAGTATCTTGCCTGGTTGAAGTCCGGCAACGTACGCATTCCCTCCCACTTTAATGTCAGTTGCACTTCCATTAATTCGAGCTCCCCACAAAAGTCCGGATTCATAAGCTGCAGTTTTACCACTACCTTTTGGGAAAAAGAATCCTGCATTATTTGAATCCAGATCATCGGAATCGCCATCACTCCTAAAAAATGTTGAAATGTTATTTATATTAAGTCTTGTAGTGTTTGGCGAACCCAATGTTGTTTTACTTACTCGTTTTTTTGTTTCTTTCCCCTCTGCATACTGCTTAGCAGGTAAAAACAGAAAGGAAAAAACAATTAGTAACAGCATAACACTTTTCTTTATAATCATTTTTATTTACTCCCATTAATTTGTTTTCAACATTGTTTATTAATATTCCAGCCTGAGGCCTAAGCGAATCTGCCGAGGTGGACCCCAGAAATATGGGTTAGTCATTAAATAAGTGTTCGCCACTTGCTGGTATTGTTGGTAATAATCAATATTGATTGCTCTGTACATATCGGCATATCCCAACTGGTTAACAAGCTGTCCGCTTAATTGAGGATTACTTATATAACCATCATCAGTATTGGAACCGGTTCTTAAGAATACATTTTCAACATTTTTTCTATCGAAGAGATTGATTACAAATAAATAAATATTCAGTTTCATCTTATCGAAAAGGTGGATTGTCTTATCTACACGAAGGTCAACCTGGAATGAAGACGGCGTAACAGATGCATTTAATGATTCGACAGGAACTCTTCCTCTGGGATTTCCTTCCAGATCTGCGGCACCAACTCCTCTTGTAAAAGGATGTCCGCTGGAAAAATTCATTAATAATGAAGCGCCAAATTCATGAAGAAGTGATGGACCATCATTAATACCAAAGTGATAATCAAAATTGATGCTTCCTCTATAAGAATTATTAAAGACAAGTGGCGAAACATAATTCGGTAAAAATGTTACACCTTCTGCTCCTGCAACCATGCCACTGTTTGAATTTGGGAAAGAGCCTGTTCCCTGAGCATCCTGAAATGACAAAGATGCATTTATAGCAATTCTATTTATCCTGCGCATCTGGAAAGATAATTCGACTCCTTTTGTAGTAGAAAAATCTCCGTTTGCATAAACAGGATAATTTTTTGTTTGAGATTCTTTACTAGCAATGACCATTTGATACGTTACTTGATCTTTTATGTCTTTATAATACCCGGTAAGATCAAACGAAGCGAAGTCTCCAATCTGCTGCGTAAGCCCTAATTCATATTGGATAGTTTTTGTCGGCTGTAAACTGAATGCGATAGGCTGCGGAAGATAATTACCCCCGACCAAATTACGCGCAGATGCATAGTAGCCCTGATAGATATCCGCTAGGCGAGTTTGCTGTATAAATTTTCCGTATTGAGCATGAAACATTGTAACATCTGTAACAGGAAATGAAACGCCAATTCTCGGACTGAGATATGAATAAGATGGTACTCTCTTTAGACCTTCTGGAATGATATCGTAGTTGCTGCTAAAATTAAATGCTGCATCCGGGAATGTTGGATCTACAAATTCGTAAGTATCAGTATCTATGTAATCAAACCGCAGTCCTAAATTCAAGATTATATCTTCGAATGTTATTTTATCCTGCATAAATGCGGCAGCAAAGACAGGGCGATGCGGACCGAAAAATGGATCATCATTAAGTTCATTTCCTAATACATCATAACCGTAATTATTCACTCCTCTCGTTTGCATTACCTGTTCAATTGTTTTGGTACCTCTTGCACTTATCAAGCCGGCGAGAGCAACAGCAGTTCCGTTTGCCCAACTGTAATTTCGCATTACATATTTTTGATATTCACCGCCGATTTTAATTGAATGAATTTTATTTGGATCCCATGAGAATGTTCCGCTCAAAGTAAAATTCTCTCTACGGAATTTTCCATATCCGGCTAAAGGATCTCCTGGTTTACTAAAAGCAAATCCATAGACGCTAACCTGACTCGGTCTGACATACATGCTCTGGAAATTTGTGAATCCAAACTGAGCATTTGCAAGACTATCGCCATATGCCATGAAATTGTCTTTTAGGAAAGGATCATAAAATTTTTGTGATTGAAAGAAATAACCAAGAGTTATATCGTAATACATTTTATTACTAAGCACATGTGTGATTTTTACACTACCGGAACCGTTATTCGCATCGCGTTGTTCTGTTCTTGATGTGTTAAGCATATTGCTGATACTTCCGGCTACGCGATTTGAGTTCATAGGATTTTGGAAAGATTGATTTGTATATGTTCCGGCAAACCGAATTTGAATTGGATTTAGATCTACAGATATTGTTGAAGAAAATGTAACCGCTCTATTTTGATTATCTAATAGAGCTCCTCCTGGGTAAACTAAATTTATGGAATCCTGAGTTGAAGCATCTCTGTACATTCCCAAATCTATACCGGGGTAGCGCTGGGGATTTGGGTCCCTTTGATAATTGTAATTTCCAAGAATAAAAAATTTTACTTTTTCACTAAGCAATGGTCCGCTTAACGATCCTGTTAATTCATCATATCCATACCAGTACGCTCCTAGACGTTGTTTTCCATCGTATGCATTATCTTTACTCTTGAATGTAATATTATCGGTAGCATAATCTAATGTACCTTTAAAACTACTTGTACCAGATTTTAGTTGCTGGCGTATTATGCCTGCATTAGCCCCACCGTACTCTGCGGTATAACCGCCTACTTGAACTTCAACTTCTTCAACAGCATCTTGGACAACTCGAACCGCATTATTACCGGTCATTGGGTTTCTTACATTGACTCCTTCCAGATAAAAACCTGTTTCATCAATTCGTCCGCCGCGGATAAATACGGTATTGTCTTGAAGAACAACTCCTGCCGAAAGTCCAAAGATATTATTCATTCCTCTCACAGGCAGATTTTCGATATCTTCACGCGATGTAACATGGATTGCATTTGTATTACTCTTATTAACTAATTCTCTTCGAGCAACAATTGTAATTTCACCCATTGAAACATCTTGCGAGGATAATTCGAAATTTAATTCTGTCGTTAAATCGGAAGATACTCTTACATTTGTAACTGAGCTTGAGGTATAGCTAATGAACGAAGCTTTAACTTCATAGGTACCAGCTTCCAAATTTGAAATGACATATTCGCCGTTCAAATCCGTAGCAGCGCCAAATGACGTCCCGATAACAACTACATTAGCACCTATCAATGGTTCACGGGTGGCAATGTCAACCACTCGTCCTTTGATTTTCCCGGTTGCTGCAACTGCTATGGACGATGCCGTAATAAATAGTAAGATAAAAAAGGTTAGGGTTTTTTTCATATTTCCTCCAGGTAAGAAAAAATGTTCTTTCATTTCCGTAACTAGACATTCTCTGCAAATTAATTTTGGGTGCAATTTATATTTTCCGGTCGGAGACAAAAACCATTGTGTGTTAAGCGGTTTGATCGTTTTATAAACGGTTAGCAGCAAGTTTATTTGTAAAAAAAGATAAGGTGATTACTCTTTTTGTTACCAAAAAGTTAACTAGGATCATTCAAAAAAGGATTTGTCAACTACTGTCTATTCTTATCAAATAAAATTTTTTTAAAAGTTTAGTTCAGAGTATTTTGAATTAAATTATTTTCTTCCGGTTGCTCAAATTGACTGGCGATAAATTACTTATCTGATTTAATTCGCTTGTATCAGAACCGATTCAAATTCATTATTTGAATATATAATTAGGTGCAATATGAATGAATATGACTAAACCCATTAAGACTATAATCAGTCAATCTGAGTTCACCGATTGCATGATTAACCTGCACACATCATTAGCGGTTTTTATTTATTATACGGTAAAACATTCAACATGGAGTTGAATCAGATAAAGTCTTTTAACCCATTTAATACTCAGCTTCGTCCCATTCATTAGGTCCGGATTAAACTTGTTGTTTATTCTTCATGTCTTTGAAGACAAATCTTACATGACCGGTATTTCATTACTATTTTAATATGGATTTTTCTATTAATAGATGAATTAGTGTTTAAACTTATTATCCACCTAAATCGTGAGTGCTTTTTGGGAAGGACTAATTCGAAGTTTGGATTATGATCTCTTCTGAGGTTTTGGTAATCTTTAAATACATCTATAGTAAAAAAATAAACGGAACCAGATTATTATTGAATTCTTATTAATGTCTTTTGAAAAAATCCATAATCACTTTTGGTGCGTATAATTCCGGACTTAGGAACCAATCATGACCACCATTCTCAACAATATAGATAACCACTTCCACAGCATCTCTGCAGTTGCCATAAATTTCCTTCCTAATTTTAAACCCAGTGGAATTTTGAAAATACTCTACAACTGGCGTTGAACTACAACTATTTTTAGCCGCCCACAATTTTATTGCAGCATTAGCTGATAGAAGAGAAAATTTACCGTCATTTAAATTCCCTTCATAAGGTAAAACGTGATCAGTTGTACCGTTTATCATTAAGATGTTTTTTGATTGCTTTGGAAAACAATTCTCTGATAACGGTACTGAAAAAGTAGCTGCTTCAATTGCCACTGCTGCGAATAAATCTGACGCAGCACAAGCAATATATTGAGCAAATAAGCCTCCTTGAGAAAAGCCAACTGCATAGATTCTTGATGAATCAATCTTATATTCTTTTTTTATTTTATTGACAAGAAATTTTACAAAACCTAAATCATCGATTTGCAACCTTGAAGCAATATTACAATCACAACCTTCGTTCCAATTAGCTGTTTTAGCATCCGGATACACAACTATTGCTCCAAAATTTAGCGCTTCATTATCAAGTCCGGAATAATTTTCAAAATTAATCCCTGTATCACCTGCGCCATGAAATACGAACACAAGAGGTGCCGGATCTCCTTGAACTGTATATGATTCAGGGACAAAGATATGATAGGTTCTATCTAAAAAAAGAGAATCGTTTTTAACACTTGTTCTGGATTCCGGTATAATCCCCGCATCACCCGAATTACAGCTTATAGTAACTACAGCGAAAAACAAAACCGAAATTATTTTTTTACCGGTTAATAAATACAATAATTTTCCTTACAGTCTATTTTAAATCAAAAATATGTCTAATTGGAATAGTAAGTAAGTGTAAATTAAATTCTCTAGTAGTTTTAAAAAGCAGTGGTCAATACACTTATGATGTATTAAACCGAAGATCCTATATTTTGTATGGGGCAGATGTACAATATTTCTCAATCTATATTTAGCCCTTATAAAATAAAAACCTCGATAAAATTGTTCAATTTTTGCAATCGAAGATTTATTTTTAGTATGGATAATAAGGGATTCGTTGCCTCGGAGAAACGCCTCTGAAATTTGTCGATAATCACTGCTTTTTGAATTGTCACGACCATTTTGTGACCAGGCCATTTCCAAATACCTACAAATATACCATCTACACTGAACTCTTTGTTAGTGATCACTCCACTTCACTTATTCCATACTAATTATGAGGCTCAGATTGAATAATGAATAGAGACACCTTTCTTTTTTTGTAGGAGAAATAATCTATTATTCTTAGCCAATCATTTCATTATGAAAACGAATCCTAGTTTCTTTTCTCGAAGAACTCAATCAAAATAGTGATTTATTTATATCTCAAAAGAGCTTTGGAATATTCAAGCTTTCTTTAACGCAATCATATCACTTAAAAATTTTTCAATTTCTTCGATAATGAGGTAATTAAATTTCTATATTTGAATTACTTCATAACAAAAGGATTTATAATGGAATATTCGATACGTTATCTTGATGACAATAAAATAGTGGAAATAAAGTCTGTAGGAAGAACGTGTTTTAAGACTGCCGAGCTATATTCAAAAGATGCTATAAAAGTTGCTCATGAACACAGCTGTAGTAGATATTTAATAAATCATACCGATACAGACGCTTCCGTAAACATTCACTCAACCGGAGAAGAGCTTCAACAATTTGGATTTCAAATTACTGATAGAATAGCGATAGTCATTAAGCATAGCCATTCATTCGAGACGGTAAGTCAGAATAGCCGGTGGAGCGAATCTAAATATTTTGATAACGTTAAGGAAGCAGTTAACTGGCTTGTTGCGGACGAATAATTAACCGGTTTGGAGATCAAAGATTTTGAATAAAAACTGACTCGCAAAAACTATTTTTGATGTATACATTTAAACCTATCACTAGATCTTTACCATTAATCATTCACTGTGTTGTTGTGTTTCCATGCATAGTTGCTACAACTAATATTTTTCCGGAAGCACTTGGTGTTGGTTCTTCAAGTCAAGGCTAATGATGAGTTTTCTATTTTAACGTGATAAGAATATTTTATTAAATTTTTTGCTTTTATTATTTAGCAAAACTATTTACTGCTTCCTCTACAGATTCAAAATTTGAAAAGACTGTATTAAGTTTTGTAATTAATAATAAACTTTCAATTTTGTCAGTTAGATTAGCAAGTTTTAGTTCACCGTCACCATTTTTAACAGCTGTGTATCCTGCAATCAAGATTCCTAATCCAGAACTATTCATAAATCCGGTTTCTTTCAGGTCAATAATTATGTTTTTCTTTCCTTCTGAAATAAGTTTTTTTAGTGTGTCACTAAACTCGTTATCTTTTGCCGAACCAGTGATATCAGTACGTATTCAAAATTCTATCCGCCCCAATCTCAGTGTTTCTTTACTAGTATCGCGATTTTTGCTCTCAGAAAAATAAATTGTAAAATTTATCACGCCTAAGTCTTTACTCTATTTTTGTCTTGGTATCTTCAAATCAAAGACACAACTTTCTTCCATAACCATAATAAATCGTTTTTTGCTTATGATCACTACTTTTTCAAATGTTGTAACCATTTTATTGCTAAGCTTAAATTTTTTCTATCTATTCAAAAAAATATTCAAGTCCATCTTTTAAGAAATTGAATTACAAAATCCTTGAAATGATAGAATATTGATAGGTCCTTATGTCTCGGCTTAACAAAAATCTGCGATCAGAATAATTTGGTAGTAAATCCTTTACGTGAACTAAACAAAAGATGTAGTCCCTTTTTCATCCTTTTGATTGATTGCACAATTAACTGAACATGTATAACATAAAGTAAGATTCAAGAGATACTATTGCTTTAGGCATTCATTTACTAATTAAAATAAAGATTCGAATCTTTTTGAAGATTTAAATGGTCTGGATTTACTTTTCATTTATAAATAAAGTTTGCGGAATGAAACGCAAAATTTATTTATCACTCTTTCTAATCATCATATCTGGATCTTCTCTCTTTGGACAATTTGGATATGCTTTTCCTCAGTTCTTTAGAGAAACTGGCGACTTCATCAAACAACCGATTAACTGGGATGGAAGTGATTGGTTAAAATTAGGCGTTGTAAGTACGGCAACATTTTTAATGATGGAAACTGCAGATCAACCAATTTGCGATACTGTTTTAAAAGATCAAAGATATTACAAAAGTGCCCCTATTGTATTTAGCCGAATGTGGGAAGGAATATATTCACCTATTTTTAATCAAGACAACAAAACACTACCAAGTGGTTACTCTACAGCCGCGTTTATACTTTCAACTGTGCTTTCAAGAAATATTAAGTCGCCTGATTGGAAAACGCTTGTTTACTTACCGGCAGAGCTCATTTTAATTTCAAGAGTATATCAGGGTCAGCACTGGGTAACAGATGCTTTTACTAGAGCTGCGCTAGGTTATTTTGTTGCAACGTGGGTTGTTGATCATCATGAGAATAATAATAATTCAATTTTTGGAATGTCTCCAACATACCTTAAACGATTAAGATTGCGCTTTGAAGTAACTCTACGGAAACATTCATGATAAGCAATATCAATTATTCAATGGAGATAAATCAAATGGATAAATTAAATAATAGATACTTAGTCATAGCGCTGGTAGTTATAGCAGTGCTCTTTTTGTATTTCGGCAGCGGAACACTTATGGATGGCGGAATGAATGAAGGTATGCATGAAAACGGTTGGATGAGCGGCAACAACTGGAGGTGGTTCCCCACCATTGCTACCCTCGTTGTTGGTGTCTTTATCGGCTGGCTTCTCTTTAGAAAGAAAAAATAATCAGGTCAAGTTTTATTATAACAACTTTTTCGAAAAACGAAGATTAATGGTGATGAAAATTTACTAGTAAATATAATTATTAAATCAGCACACTCATTACGAGTGGCAACTGAATAAGAGAAAATGAAAAATAAAGGTGATCAATTACAAAACAAAGTAAATGAAAACAATAGATAGAATAAAGCCGCCTTACAAAAATCGCGGTGTTGGAATAGAAGGAGATGAAATAATGGAAGGGAATAAATTGAAAAGAGAAATTCCTATTACAATATTATTTGTAGATATCGGCGGCGTTTTGCTCTCCGACGGGTGGGTTCATGAGTTTCGCAAATTGGCAGCCAAGAAGTTCGACCTTGATGCCGAAGAGATGGAAAAAAGACATAACCAATCGTTCGATACTTACGAGTTGGATAAACTCACTATTGAAGAATACTTGAACCGTGTTGTATTCTACGAGAAGCGTTCGTTTACTCATGCCCAGTTTCGGAAATTCATGTTCGACCAGTCGAAACCATATCCCGAAATGATCGAGTTGATCCGCCGGCTAAAGGAAAAGTATGGATTGAAGATTATTGTTGTCAGCAACGAAGCTAGGGAACTTAATGCACATCGTATTAGGAAATTCAAATTGAATGAGTTTGTAGATTTTTTTATTTCATCATGTTACGTGCATTTGCGAAAACCTGATGCAGATATTTTTCAGCTTGCGCTCGATACTACTCAAGTTTCAAAACAACAAGTAATCTATATCGAAAACACACCTATGTTCGTAGAGATAGCGGAAGAATTGGGGATTCGAAGCATTCATCATACAGATTACAAATCCACATGCGCGAAACTGGCTTCATTCGGGTTGGAGGTTGCAGAATGACAAAGCAGTCATCCATAAAACCAACTCAGGCTAATGTACTGGCAATCAATGGCGGCTCATCGAGCATTAAATTCGCTCTATATAGATTTGGCGAAGATCTGGAAAAAAGTTTTCATGGAAGTATTGATCGTATTGGTTTGCCTGGTATGGTCTTAACATCCACTGACTCAAAAAAAAATGAAAAAGATAGCTTCCTTATCGAGTCATCTGATACTCGTACAGCATCAAATATTTTGATCGAGTGGCTCGAAGAACAAATCGATTTTTCTTTGATTACTGGCGTAGGACATCGTGTGGTTTTTGGTATGAAACACACAGAACCTGAACTCATAACAAAAGAATTACTCGATGAATTACACCGAATCAGTCCTTACGATTCTGATCATCTACCTGTAGAGATTGAATTGATCGAGGTATTACTGCAGCGGTATCCTAAATTACATCAAGTCGCTTGCTATGATACTACGTTTCACCGCACCATGCCGCGGGTTGCAAAATTATTTCCGATTCCCCGCCGCTTCGACAAAATGGGAATACAGCGATATGGATTTCATGGTTTGTCTTATGCTTATCTCATCGAAGAACTCGCTCGTGTCGCCGGTGAAAAAGTTGCGCAAGGTCGTGTTATACTTGCTCATCTCGGCAGCGGTGCAAGCTTAGCTGCCGTCCATGAAGGTAAGAGTATTGATACGAGCATGGGATTCACACCTGCCGGAGGAATTACGATGAGCACTCGTCCTGGTGATTTAGATCCGGGAGTTGTGTGGTATATGATGAAGTCGGAAAATCTCACACCCAAACAATTCAACAAACTAATAAATCACGAATCAGGTTTGCTAGGTATTTCTGAAACAAGTTCCGATATGAAGGATTTACTCGCAAAAGAAAATGATGACATTCGGGCTTCAGAAGCCATTGCATTATTTTGCTATCAGGTGAAGAAGTGGATAGGATCTTTCTCAGCTGCACTTGGCGGGTTGGACACATTGGTTTTTGCCGGCGGCATCGGTGAAAACTGCCCGGTCATCCGCTCTCGTATTTGTGAAGGACTGGGATTTCTTGGAATCGAGCTTGATGAAAAACGAAACATCGCAAACGCTCACGTTGTATCAATAGAAAACGGGAAGACAACAGTCCGTGTTATTCACACAGACGAGGAATGGATGATAGCGAAGACTGTAAATCAAATTATAAATCTTAATATTGAATAGGGACATGATCATGAAAACAAAGAGAGTGTCGAAGAAGAAATTGGTTAAAGAAGTAAGAGAAGGACTTGAAGAGAACATTATCACGAAATCTAAAAAGAAGAGTGCAAAGGATAAACCATTATCTCAAGAACTTCTGCAAAAGATGAATGCCTATTGGCGCGCTGCAAACTATCTGTCGGTCGGGCAGATTTATTTGTTTGATAATCCGTTGTTAAAGAAACCATTGAAATTAGAACATATAAAACCGCGGCTGCTCGGTCATTTTGGTACAACTCCCGGACTTAATTTTATCTATGTTCATCTCAATCGTATCATAAAGAAATACGACCTGAATATGATATATGTTATCGGACCGGGTCATGGTGCACCCGGAATAGTAGCCAATACATATTTGGAAGGAACATACAGCGAGGTTTATCCTAATATCACCCGGGATGAAGAGGGCATGAAAAAACTGTTCACTCAATTTTCTTTTCCGGGCGGAATTCCGAGTCATGTTGCGCCTGAAACGCCGGGTTCTATTCATGAAGGCGGAGAACTCGGTTACTCTCTGTCCCATGCTTATGGCGCGGCGTTCGACAATCCCGATCTGATAGTATCATGTGTCGTTGGCGACGGTGAATCGGAAACGGGTCCGCTGGCTACAAGTTGGCACTCGAACAAATTTCTCGATCCGGTTCGCGACGGAGCTGTACTTCCCATCTTACATTTGAACGGTTATAAGATAGCCGGACCAACTGTACTGGCGCGTATCAGTCACGAAGAATTAGATCAGCTCTTCCGTGGTTACGGATACAAACCATATTTTGTAGAGGGAGATGATCCCGACAGACTTCATCAAATCATGGCGGCCACACTCGATACGATTGTTGCTGAAATTAAACAGATACAAACAAACGCGCGTAACAACGGCTTTAGGGAACGACCGAAATGGCCAATGATTATTTTTCGAACTCTTAAAGGATGGACTTGCCCGAAAGTGGTTGATGGTCTGCCCATCGAAGGTACATTCCGAGCACATCAAGTACCGATTACAAATTTTGTGGAAAAGCCTGAACATGTAAAAATTCTTGAACATTGGATGAAGAGTTACAAAGCAGAAAAGTTATTTGATAAAAACGGAAAACTAATTCCCGAACTAGCTGAGTTAGCACCTATTGGTGAAAGACGTATGGGAGCGAATCCGCATGCTAACGGAGGATTTCTTCTTAAAGAATTAAAGATGCCGGATTTCCGTGATTACGCTCTGAAGATAAATAATCCCGGCGTTGATGAAGGAGAAGCCACGCGCGTTCAGGGTAAGTTCATTCGTGATGTAGTGAAACTTAACCAAACCAACTTTCGTGTTTTCAGCCCGGACGAAACTGCATCCAATCGATGGGGAGATGTATTCGATGTAACGAACCGCTGCTCAACCGCTGAAATTATTTCCATCGACGAGGATGTTGCGCCTGATGGCCGTGTAATGGAAATGCTGAGCGAGCATCAATGTGAAGGCTGGCTCGAAGGTTATTTACTTACTGGCAGACACGGCTTTTTCTCATGTTACGAAGCATTCATCCACATCATTGATTCGATGTTTAACCAGCACGCAAAGTGGCTCAAAGTAGCTCACGATATTCCATGGCGAAGTCGGGTAGCCTCATTGAACATTTTGCTTTCGTCTCATGTTTGGCGACAAGATCATAATGGATTTAGTCATCAAGATCCAGGTTTCATTGACCACGTGGTAAATAAAAAAGCGGATGTTATTCGCGTCTATCTGCCACCAGACGCAAACACATTGCTGTCGGTAACAGATCATTGCTTACGAAGCCGTGATTATGTCAATGTCATTGTTGCAGGAAAACAACCGGCGCTGCAATGGATGGACATGGATTCTGCCATTAAACACTGCACAGCCGGACTCGGTATTTGGGAATGGGCAAGCAATGACAAAGGTGGAGACCCGGATGTTGTCATGGCTTGCTGCGGTGACGTTCCAACATTGGAGACAATGGCAGCCGTTGAAATTCTTCGTAAGAATTTTCCTGAACTTAAAGTCAGAGTCATCAACGTGGTAGATCTGATGACACTTCAACCAAAGAGCGAGCATCCCCACGGACTTAGTGATAAGGATTTTGATACACTCTTCACGAAAGACAAACATGTTATCTTCGCATTTCACGGTTACCCGCTTCTGATCCATCGTTTAACGTATCGAAGATCCAATCAAGATCGGTTTCATGTACGCGGATATAAGGAAGAAGGAACAACCACAACGCCATTTGACATGGTGGTGTTGAATGAGATGGATCGTTTCCATTTGGTTGGCGATGTGATTGACCGAGTGCCGGGTTTAGGTTCGAAGGCGGCTTATGTTAAACAATTCCTCCGCGACAAACTATTGGACCACAAAAAATATATAAACAAATATGGGCAGGATATGCCGGAAATTAGAAATTGGAAATGGAATAATAACAATAACAAAAGGAGAAAAATATGAATATCCAAATAAATACAGGCCATAATATCCAAAGTAATGAGACATTAATTGCCAAGTTCAGAAGCATAATTGAAAATTCATTAAGCCGGATTAGCGATCACATTACTAGTGTTGAAGTCCACATGAAAGATGAAGATGGTGCCAAGAAAGGTAAGAACGATAAACGCTGCATGATTGAGGCACGTCTCGAAGGACGTCAGCCAATTGTTGTCACAGACCATTCGGACACATTAAACGAAGCCCTCGACAATGCTATTAATAAATTAATAAATATGATTGAAAGCATTCTAGGACGCCAAAAAGATAAAAGAAGTCACGATTCTAAACAACCAGCACCTGAAATAGAATTTCCGGAGGAGAAGTAATCGCAATGGATAAATGATTTGCATTGGCTTGTTAAAGACATTGGTGGTTATGTGTTAAAAGTGCAAATGACTGATTAATTATTAATTGATATAATTATGGAGTTAACAGAGATGAATTCACAACAGATTATAGATACCGCAAAAATGCTGGTCGCTAATGACAAGGGTCTGCTGGCGATGGATGAAAGTAATCCAACATGCAACAAACGATTTGCCAAATTGGGAATTCCACAAACAGAAGAAGCCCGCCGTTCCTACCGTGAATTGATTATGACTACACCCGGTCTAGGTGAATTTATTAGTGGAGCGATTCTCTACGATGAGACCATCCATCAATCCAAAAAAGACGGTACTATGTTTGTCAAAGTTATAATTGACGCTGGTATCATTCCGGGTATCAAGGTAGACACAGGTGCAATAGATTTAGCGAATCATACAGGTGAGAAAATCACAGAAGGTCTGGACGGATTGCGCGAAAGACTAAAGGAATATTTTCAATTTGGCGCACGTTTTGCCAAGTGGCGCGCAGTAATTGCAGTGGATGATAAAATTCCCAGTCAAGGATGCATTGAAGCAAACGCGCATGCATTGGCACGCTATGCAGCATTGTGTCAAGAAGCCGGACTCGTTCCTGTCGTAGAACCGGAAGTGCTAATGGATGGCGATCATACTCTGGAACGTTGCAACGACGTAACAGAGAAAGTTCTACGAACAGTTTTCAACCAGCTTTATACACAACGAGTTATGCTGGAAGGTATAATACTGAAACCTAATATGGTGCTTCCAGGATTGAATTGCCCTAAGCAGGAAACGATGGACGAAGTTGCTGATGCAACAGTGCATTGTCTCTTGCGTGTTGTTCCCGCTTGTGTTCCCGGTATTGCGTTTTTGTCCGGCGGTCAACCTTCTGAACTTGCATCGGCACGTTTGAATGCGATGAATGTTAGATTCAGATCACGACTGCCCTGGGCATTGACGTTTTCTTTTTCCCGAGCCATACAGCAACCGGCATTAGAGATTTGGCATGGCGAAGAGTCCAACGTATTAGTTGCACAACAAGCTCTATATCATAGAGCTATGTGCAATCACGCTGCGCGACGTGGAGAATACAATACCACAATTGAAAGGAATTAGAATGAAAATAAGCATCCCACAACTCGCTAAACTTGCTTCATGGCAGGCACTCGAAAACCATTATACGGAAGTCCGGGAATTACATCTCCGGAAACTCTTCGAAGATAATCCAATGCGCGGGGAGAGAATGACGGCTGAGGCAGTCGGCATCTACTTTGACTATTCAAAGCATCGTATAACTGAAGAGACATTAAAACTTCTTTTACAATTGGCGGAGGAGTCCGGTTTGCGGACTCGCATCGATGCCATGTTCCTGGGTGAGAAGATCAACGTCACAGAGCAGAGAGCAGTTCTACATGTAGCCCTTCGCACTCCTAAAGAGCAATCCATTATCATGGACGGTGAAGACGTTGTGCCTAAAGTTCATACCGTGCTCGAAAAGATGGCCAACTTTTCCATCCGAATACGTAGCGGTGAGTGGAAGGGTCACACCGGCAAGCCGATCCGCAATATCATTAATATCGGTATAGGAGGGTCTGACCTGGGACCGGTGATGGCGTACGAAGCATTGCGGCATTACAGCCAACGTGATCTAACCTTTCGATTTGTTTCTAACATTGACGGTACCGATTTCGCCGAAGCCACGCGTGACATCGACGCCGAGGAAACGTTGTTCATCATCTCTTCGAAAACATTTACAACGCTTGAAACCATGACCAATGCGCACACTGCCCGCGACTGGGCGCTCAAAAGCTTGAAACATCACTCAGCCGTTGCCAAGCATTTTGTAGCGGTCTCAACCAACGCCAATGAAGTAGCAAAGTTCGGCATCGATACAGCAAATATGTTCGAGTTTTGGGATTGGGTCGGCGGGCGCTACTCAATGGATTCAGCGATTGGACTTTCAACTATGATTGCCATTGGTCCCGAAAATTTTCGCGCTATGCTCGACGGTTTTCACCAGATGGACGAGCATTTCCGCACTGCCCCGTTTGAGCGTAACTTGCCGGTACTAATGGGACTGCTGGGTATTTGGTACAACAATTTTTTCAATACACAGACCATTGCTGTTTTGCCGTATGAACAGTACTTGAAGCGCTTTCCAGCTTACCTCCAGCAGTTAACTTTGGAAAGCAACGGTAAGCACGTCACACTTGATGGGGCAGAAGTAACTTACCAAACCGGACCTATTTATTGGGGTGAGCCTGGTACTAATGGACAGCACTCTTTTTATCAATTAATTCATCAAGGGACTAAACTCATCCCTTGCGACTTTATCGCTTTTCTTCAACCGCTTAATCCTATTGGTCGTCACCACGACTTACTTTTAGCTAATGTATTTGCACAGGCAGAGGCATTGGCCTTTGGCAAAACGCCACAAGAGGTTATAGCTGATGGCACACCGGCATGGCTGGCACCTCACAAAACCTTCGAAGGCAACCGTCCGTCAAGCATCATCCTAATGAATCGATTGACTCCGGAGTCGTTGGGAAAGCTCATCGCACTATATGAACATAGTGTTTTCACTCAAGGGGCAATTTGGGGAATTGATTCATTTGACCAGTGGGGAGTCGAACTCGGTAAAGCGCTTGCCGGGAGAATCATCCCGGAACTTGAGACTTTGACCAAGCACCAACTCAAGCATGATAGTTCAACCAACACGTTAATCCGGCGATATTTGAAATCCAAGGAGTTGTTGCATGGGCAATAAAACCTGTTCAATGAACATCGTTTTAAAGACAATCCACATTTTGCAGCTCAACAAGTTCTGTATCATCGAGCTATTTAAAATCGCGCCGCACGAAGTGGCGAAAGTAATTCTTTAATAGAAAGGAAAGAAACATGAATACAAATATCCCTCAACATATAACTAAACAGAAAAACGAAAAACCATATTGGAAACGAGCTCATCACGACTGGAAATTCTGGGTCGCAATTTTATTGATGCTTGTTGCAATGTTTATTTATGTGAAGTCGAACGACTTGTCAATGAGGCCTAACAAACAGATGCAACAGAAAGTCCCTTATTAGTTGGTAATGAAAATAAAGTAGTAATTAATTAAACGTGAACATGACTGCAAAGGAACACCAATGAATGAAATTGATTTGTATCCTCTGAAATTCGAACCGATATATCAGTATCGAATATGGGGTGGACGGCGTTTAGGTGAAGTTCTCTCATCACCCTTAAGTATCGATGGTCCAATCGGTGAAGCATGGATACTAAGCGACCGCGATGACCATATGAGTTGCATTGCAAATGGTCCGCTGAGAGGAGAAACCTTAGGTCAATTATTTGAAAAATTTCAGAAACAATTGTTGGGAAACTTGGCTGGGCACTTCAGCAGGTTCCCACTACTTTTGAAATTTCTCGATGCAAAAGAAATGCTTTCAGTCCAGGTGCATCCAGATGATTCACATATAGATCTACTGCCTGCAGGTGAAACAGGTAAGACCGAAGCATGGGTTGTGTTGGAGGCATCGAAAGATAGCCGCATCTATGCTGGCTTGAAACCAGGTACTACAGTTGACAATTTCCGGAAGGCAATAACTGACGGAAATGTTGCGGACAAACTAACATACTTTACTCCGAAGTCCGGTGACGGTGTATTCATACCAGCCGGAACAGTTCACACATTGGGAGGCGATGTCGTTGTATTTGAGATTCAGGAGAACAGTGATGTAACTTTTCGCTTGTACGACTGGGACCATGTTGATACAAAAACAGGTAAACAAAGAGAGCTACAAGTTGAACAAGCAATTTCATGTATTGACTTTTCGCAAGGTGCCGTGGGCCCGGTGGTGCCGAAGGTGGAGGAAGTAAAACCAGCTCTGCGGGAACGGCTTTTTCTCTGTGAACATTTTGGTTTGTGGCGACTTACCAGTGAATCGAAATTAAAAGTTGGTGAAGTTGGAATGCCCCGTGTGCTGGTATGTATTTACGGTAACGGTCAGTTGAAACATGGTAGTGAAAATTATTCCGTCGATAAAGGCGATGTGCTGCTCTTACCGGCTGTTGTCGGTGTGTGCGATTTTCTGCCCCTTAATGAAGTGTGTTTGTTGGAAATTACGTTGCCTGTATAGTTAAGAAACAAAAACATTTTTAAAATTTGTCGTGATAGAATGATTTAATAGGTAGAACGATTATGAAAAAACTAATTGTCTATGATCTGGACGGTACGCTTGCCGAAAGTAAATCGTCTCTTGATAAAGAAATGTCTTCATTGCTGCATGACCTTCTAGGTATTGTTAAAGTGGCTGTAATTTCCGGAGGTGGTTGGCCGCAGTTCGAAAAACAACTCCTCTCTAATCTTCCGCAAGATGAGCATCTGAAGAATCTATCGCTTCTTCCAACGTGTGGAACAAAGTTTTTTAAATATACTGGGGAATGGGAAAAAATTTATTCAGAAGATTTCACAGCAGATGAAAGAAAAAAAATTATCGATGCTTTTAAGAAGTCGCTCGAAGAAGCGGGATTCAAAGTTGAAAAAGTTTGGGGAGAGATAATTGAAGATCGCGGAAGCCAGATAACATATTCTGCACTAGGTCAACAAGCTCCATTAGAAGAAAAGAAAAAATGGGATCCTGATTTCACAAAACGGAAAAAAATAAAGTCAATTCTTGATCCTTTAATTTCCGGATTCTCTGTTCGAATGGGTGGCGCGACATCCATCGATGTCACCAAACCCGGCATTGATAAAGCATACGGAATCGGAAAGCTGCGGGACATTCTTGGTATTTCAATAAAAGAGATGATTTTCATTGGTGATGCTTTGTTCCCCGGCGGGAATGATTATCCGGCTGAGGAAGCAGGTGTTATTTCTATCCCGGTTCAAGGTCCTAAAGAAACTAAAAGAGTTACCGAAACGATCATCGCTTGTTTAGATTAAGATAGCCAAACAAAACCTAATAAGAGGAAATGATGAGTGGATTTAAGTTGCAGCGTTTGGGACAAATTATGGAACCGGAGTCTGGCAATCCGCAGGAAGTTGAAGGCGTCTTAAATCCAGCTGCGGTTCGCGGTCCTGATGGAAAATTATATTTATTTCCACGACTTGTAGCAAAGGGAAATTATTCGCGCATCGGAATCGCGCGTGTTCTGTTTAATGAATCAGGTGATCCATCCGGTGTCGAGCGGCTAGGTATTGCGCTTGAACCGGAAGCAGATTATGAACTTCGTTCCGACGGAAGCGGCGGATGCGAAGATCCGCGCATCACTTTTGTGGAACGATTCAAACGCTATGTAATGACTTATACTGCGCATTCACCCATTGGACCGCGCATCGCAATGGCTGTTTCAGAGGACTTGTTTCACTGGAAGCGTTTAGGGCTGGCAACCTTTGAACCGTATGATGGGATTGAGTTCGACACGGTAGATGATAAAGATGCCAGTCTTTTTCCGATTGCTGTTCCCAATCACGATGGAAAAATGCAAATGGCCCTACTTCATAGACCACTTTTTCCAGGCACTCGTCCTGAAGAAACCGCTTGCCAGTCTAAGATACGTTTGGTTGACCTCGATCATGAAAGTATTTGGATTTCCTATTGCCCTATGGAATTGGATGGACTCGAACCACATCACCTTGGATTGTTTAATTCACATCATCGGTTGGCAACTCCGGTATCACCGTGGGAACGGTTAAAAGTTGGAGGAGGTACTCCACCCATTCTAACCCGGCATGGTTGGCTTATCATTTATCACGGTGTGAGTGAAATAATGGAACAAGGTAACGATGAACATCATTTGCGGTACTCTGCCGGAGTGATGGTACTATCGGAAGAACATCCGCGCGTAATTCGATACCGTTCGGTTGAGCCGGTGCTTACTCCGTCGTTACCAAAAGAACGACACGGAACTGTTCCCAACGTTGTGTTTCCTACCGGCATTGACAGGCGCGATGATCTTGGCTCACCGGATCGTATCGATGTCTATTATGGAATGGCAGATAGCCGGATTGGTGTGGCGCGTCTTGATGTGCCGGATTTATTGCCGCCGGGGAAAGTCGCAGACCCACCGGGTGAAAAAGTGTAACGTGCAAGATTCGCAAAATTAAAATCATGAAAGGATAAACATTATGAAACATAATGACGATAAACCCAAGGTATCCGAATCGAAGCCTGCTGAAGACGAGATAGCCAAGAAAGCCTACGACATTTATTTGAAAGAAGGAAGTCCAAAAGGACACGCAAAACAGAATTGGTCAGATGCAGAAGCACAATTAATGCATGCCGGTTCCGATCATTCGCACAAACATGATCATCACGATCACCATGGTCATATGATCGCAGATTTTAGGAAGAGGTTCTGGATTTCACTCGTGATTACAATTCCAATTCTTCTTCTCTCGCCTTTGGTACAACAATTTCTTGGTCTCAAAGAAACTTTTCGTTTCAGTGGTGACATCTATGTTTTGTTTGCGCTATCATCTTTTACATTTTTCTACGGCGGTTTTCCTTTTCTAAAAGGACTATTTGATGAATTGAAAAAGAAGCAGCCCGGAATGATGACGTTAATTGCTCTTGCAATATCGATTGCATATTTCTACAGCAGTGCTGTCGTGTTCGGTGTTAAAGGGGAAGTCTTTTTCTGGGAACTTGCGACTTTGATTGATATTATGCTTCTCGGTCATTGGATAGAAATGAAATCTGTAATGGGCGCTTCAAAAGCGCTTGAAGAACTTGCCAAACTTATGCCGGATACAGCTCATAAAATTGATGATGCAGGAAATGTTACTGATGTTCCGGTTTCCGAACTTAAACACGAAGCTAAATTATTAATTAAACCCGGCGAAAAAATTCCTGCCGATGGAAAAATCTTTGAAGGTAAAAGTTCCATAAATGAAGCAATGATTACCGGTGAATCAAAACCTGTTTCCAAAAAAGAAGGTGATAATGTAGTCGGCGGATCAATAAATGGTGAGGGCTCTATAAAGATTAAAGTTGAGAAAATCGGTGATGAAACTTTTCTTTCACAAGTTGTGAAGATGGTGAAAGAAGCACAGGAAAGTAAATCCGAAACTCAGAACTTTGCCAACAAAGCCGCATTCTGGTTAACTATTGTTGCAATTACTTCCGGCACAGTAACAATGTTTGTATGGCTTGTGTTTACCGGACAAAGTTTCAACTTTGCATTATCCAGAACCGTAACTGTAATGGTTATTACATGTCCGCACGCTCTGGGTCTTGCAATACCGCTTGTTGTCGCAGTTTCAACCGCTCTTTCTGCAAAGAGCGGTTTACTAATTAGAAATAGAAATGCATTTGAAGAGGCAAGAAATATTCAGGCCATTATTTTTGATAAAACCGGGACATTAACTAAAGGTGAATTCGGCGTAACGGAAACGTTTTCATTTGATGATAAATATGATGAAAAAGAAATTCTGAAATATGCCGCCGCGGTTGAATCCGAATCAGAGCATCCGATTGCTCAAGGAATAGTTAAATCTTCAGAAGATAAATATCCGTTGAAAGATTTCAATTCAATTCCCGGCAAAGGTGCTGAAGGGAAAGTAAATGGTAAAGATGTCAAAGTTGTTAGCCCGGGTTATCTCCAAGAAAATAAAATTGAATTACAAGAAAAAGATAAGATTGAAAAATTATCTGCTCAGGGTAAAACTGTTGTTTTTGTCATCGTTGATAATAAACTAACCGGCGCAATAGCGTTAGGAGATATTATCCGCGATGAATCCAAGGACGCAATAAAACAACTTAAAGAGTTAGGTATAAAAACGATGATGCTTACCGGCGATAACAAACAGGTCGCAAAATGGGTTGCCGATGAGCTAGGACTCGATGATTATTTTGCCGAAGTGCTGCCCGGTAAAAAAGCAGAGAAGATAAAAGAAGTGCAGAGCCGCGGAATGATTGTGGCGATGACCGGCGACGGTGTGAACGATGCCCCAGCACTGGCACAAGCTGATGTCGGGATTGCAATAGGTACTGGAACAGACGTAGCAGTTGAAACTGCTGATATAATTCTTGTAAGAAGTAATCCTAAAGATGTGGTTACATTAATAAAATTTTCAAAAGCAACTTATAGTAAAATGGTTCAGAATTTAATCTGGGCTACCGGATATAATGTTATAGCAATTCCTCTTGCTGCAGGAGTTTTGTATTCAGTAGGAATTGTTTTAAGTCCTGCAATGGGTGCAGTGTTGATGTCGGTAAGTACGGTAATTGTAGCCGTCAACGCCAGACTTTTGAGAATGGATAAAAGTCAAGCGACTGAAAAACAAGGACAAGAAGTTTTGAATGACTCTAATTCAAATGAAAACAAGAACCAAGAAACAACAACAATAAAAAAAGGAACATAATCATGAATGAATCTAAATCTCTAACCAAAGACCCAGTCTGCGGAATGACCGTGGACGAAACAACTGCTATCCATGCAGAACGTGATGGAAAGACATACTACTTTTGCTGCGAACACTGTCGTCAAAAGTTTCTGTCCGCACCCGCCAATACTAAACCTAATGAAAAGTCTGGGGGATGCTGTTGATAAAATGCGGCTGCATTAATTGAAAAACTGTTAAAGTTTAGAGAATTTTTTGCCAGATGATAAAGTGGTCACTTTAAAAAAAGCTTTGTGATGAATAATCCCGGCGTTGGGTTGGTAGATTTTTATTCCATTTCAAATACCTGAAATAGCTGATTAAATCAATAACAAAAGAGATAAAAAATATGTTAAAAATAATGAATGATTTACCTGACAATGTTCTGGGCGTTTCTGCAGAAGGTAATATAACGGGAACAGATTATGAAGCTGTTTTAATTCCTGCCGTAGAGAAAAAATTGAAAGCAAACAAAAAAATCCGGATGCTGTACCATCTTGGAAGCAGCTTTACCGGATTTGATCTAAATGCTATGCTGGATGATGCGAAGATGGGAATGAAACATTTATCTGCATGGGAAAGAGTTGCATTTGTATCTGATCATGAGTTAATAAATACTTTTGCAAAATTCTTTGGTTACATGCTTTCCTGTGAACTACGCATCTTTAGAAATTCTGAATTGGATGTAGCAATAAAATGGATCAGTGAAAAATGAATGGAGAATTATGAATATGAAACCAGATTCTGACCAGCCCAAATCTACTGCAAAGGACGATTTGAAATCGATACCTCTTTCAGAAGTAGAGAAAAAATTAGGTTCTTCACCAGATGGTCTTACTCAAGCCGAAGCAGAGAAACGGTTGACTCAATATGGACCTAATGAGATTGAAGAAAAGAAAACCAATATGTTCTTTAAATTTCTCACGTACTTTTGGGGTCCAATTCCGTGGATGATTGAAGGAGCCGTAATACTGTCGGGTGTGGTAAAACACTGGCCGGATTTTTTTATCATTCTACTTTTGCTTGTTGCTAATGCGGTAGTTGGATTCTGGGAAGAACGGGAAGCGGGTAATGCCATCGCTGCACTGAAAGCAAAACTTGCAATCAAGGCACGGGTAAAACGTGATGGGAAATGGATCAATCCTGCAGCGCGTGAATTGGTGCCGGGGGACGTTATTCGATTGCGCCTGGGCGACATCATTCCCGCGGATGCTCGTTTGCTGGATGGTGATCCGGTGGAAGTTGATCAATCTGCATTGACTGGAGAGTCGTTGCCTGCCGAACGCAAATCCGGTGAGGCTGTGTTTTCCGGTTCGATCATTCGTCGAGGTGAAATTGGCGCTCTAGTTTATGCCACCGGAGGAAACACCTACTTTGGTAAGACAGCACAGCTTGTGCAAGAGGCGCATACAGTAAGTCATTTTCAAAAAGCAGTATTGAAGATTGGTAATTACCTGATCATCCTTGCGGTTGCTTTGGTGGCGGTGATTATTGCAATCGCTATTTACCGCGGTGACTCAATTATCTCAACGTTGCAGTTTGCTTTGGTTTTGACAGTTGCAGCGATTCCGGTTGCAATGCCTACGGTATTGTCGGTTACCATGGCAGTTGGTGCACGACTGCTTGCAAAGAAAAAAGCTATTGTAAGCAAATTGGTAGCTATCGAAGAACTAGCAGGCGTGGATGTACTTTGTGCCGACAAAACGGGTACTCTTACTCAAAACAAACTTACACTTGGCGATCCGTTCAGTGTTAATAATATTCCTGCCGAACAAGTCATCCTTAATGGTGCACTTGCATCACGTGCGGAAAACAACGATACCATTGATCTGGCTGTGATAGATGGACTGAAAAACAAGGATTCGTTAAAGGATTATGAAGTAGTTCATTTTCAACCGTTCGACCCTGTGCATAAACGCACTGAAGCCACAGTAAAAACCAAAGACGGCAAGACATTTAAAGTGACGAAAGGTGCACCACAAGTTATATTGAAATTGTCAGCAAATGTTGAACAAGTAAAACCGTTAGTTGAGAAGGCCGTGAATGAATTCGCAGAGCGCGGTTTTCGTTCGTTAGGTGTAGCGAAAGCTGAGGGTGATGGACAGTGGCAGTTTGTAGGAGTGCTGCCCTTGTTCGATCCGCCGCGCGAAGATGCAAAGGCAACTATTGCGACTGCGTTGCAAATGGGTGTGAAGATTAAAATGGTTACCGGTGATGCACTAGCAATCGCCAAAGAAACCGCGAAAAAATTAGACTTGGGAACAAATATTCTTGATGCCGGTGGCTTAGGAGATTCGAAAAAGAAAGAGACTGCAGAAGTGTCTGAGTCCATTGAAAAGGCAGATGGCTTTGCACAAGTATTTCCAGAACATAAATTTCATATTGTGGATGTATTGCAGAAGCGCGGGCACATCGTAGGAATGACAGGCGATGGAGTGAATGACGCTCCGGCATTGAAGAAAGCCGATTGTGGTATTGCAGTATCAGACGCGACAGACGCGGCGCGTGCAGCTGCTGCTATAGTTCTGACAACACCGGGACTATCGGTGATTATTGACGCAATCAAAGAGAGCCGTAGAATTTTCCAGCGGATGAATAGTTATGCAATCTATCGTATCTCCGAAACATTGCGCGTACTTTTTTTCATGACCCTGGCGATACTAATCTTTAACTTTTATCCCTTGACTGCTGTGATGATTGTAATGCTGGCGCTGCTTAATGACGGAGCCATCCTTTCAATTGCCTTCGACAACGTTCATTATCAGGATCAACCCGAAGCATGGAACATGCGTATGGTGCTGGGGATATCCACAGTTCTCGGTGTCATTGGTGTCGTTTCCGCATTTGGTTTGTTTTATCTTGGCGTGCGTGTCTTTCATCTTGATCGTGCACACATCCAGACTCTGATGTATTTGAAGCTATCCGTTGCCGGACATTTAACAATTTTCCTTACTCGCACACGTCGTCAGTTCTGGTCAATTCGCCCGGCAAAGATTTTATGGACTGCAGTACTCGGTACACAAATAGTGGCAACCTTGATAGCGGTTTATGGATTTTTTATGACACCGCTCGGCTGGGGTTGGGCCGGATTCGTTTGGGGCTATGCGTTGCTGTGGTTTCTCTTAAATGATCGTATAAAACTTCTTGCGTATAGGATTTTTGATCCAATCAAAATTAAGACACCGCCAGATTTGACATCACAGATTGCTAAGAGCGCGTATGAATTATACGAGCAGCAAGGACATAGAGATGGTCATGCGGATGAGGATTGGTTAAGTGCGGAAAAGAATATTCGGGAAAATAAATCCAATGAGAAGTAAAATTAAACGAGGGAAAAAATAATTTCGATAACAATTTTAAATCGACGGAGTCGGTTTTGGGAGTGAAAGAATGAACTATAGTAAGAAATTTATTGTGGAGCCTGGAAGTAGTATTAAACTTGATGATTTCAATCCGAAGTTTGAAAAAAAACTTGTGAAGAAAAAATCCTTGATAAAGGAAACCGAAAACCTCGAGCAAAAGATTGATGCATTACAGTATCGTCTTTATGCAGAACAGAAACGATCGCTATTGATTGTTCTCCAAGCTCCCGATGCTGGCGGAAAGGATGGTGTAGTCCGACATGTTATAGGCTCGATGAATCCGCAAGGTTGCCGAGTCGTCAGTTTCAAACAACCAACACCGGATGAACTTGCGCATGATTTTTTATGGCGGATTGAACGTCAGGTTCCAAAACCCGGTGAGGTAGTAATTTTCAACCGTTCACAATACGAAGACGTGCTCGTTGTACGCGTTCACGATCTTGTTCCGAAACAAGTTTGGTCGAATCGTTATGAGCAGATTAACAATTTTGAGAAACGTTTAATTGCGAACGGTACTCACATTTTGAAATTCTTTTTGCACATCAGTAAGGAAGAACAACTTCACCGGTTCAAACAGCGGCTTGAAGATCCAACACGGCGTTGGAAAATTAGTGAAGCGGATTATGCTGAAAGAGAATATTGGGAAAGTTATGGGGAAGCCTATGAAGATGCTCTCAGTAAATGCAGTACCGACGAAGCTCCGTGGTTTGTGATTCCATCCGATCACAAATGGTTCCGCAATCTCGCTATTTCACAGATCATTGTTGAAACTATGAGAAAACTTCATATCGAATTTCCGGAGCCGAAAGTGAAAATTGCCGACATACGAAAAAAATATCACAGGGCAACAAAGGATGGGAAAAAAGGTAATAAGAAGAAGAGCTAATAAATGAGCTTGACCACTGTATTAGCGCAATCGCAGACTTCAAGAATTAACGCCGCTGTATTGAGTATGACGATAAAAATATTGCCGAGGGAAAAAACGGGAAATATTGATTACAATGTTAGAAATCTTCGACTATTTGGAAAAAGCGTTACGGATTGCAACCGGCTAGAAGCTACCGGTAGTTTAAAAATTGCTTGTTGATCTCAATAGTAAATTTCATCGTTTACGTCAGAGTGGTAAAGACTAGAAACTGTTCGATGCAATCTCAAATTTCGAAGAACTGAATACAGAAGAAAAATGTTGTATGTTGGCATAGCTGCAGATTATGATAGGTTTGGTTTGAAATCGTGATTGAATGTCCATGCTCAAAATCTCATCCGCATTGAAATCACTCAGTTTAGACTCAAGGCGCTATTTTTACACTCCACAAATTAGCATGTAAAAATCACTATGAATAAATCTTCACTCAATTTTTGTTTTTGTCTTCTCAAATCAAAAGTATAACTGCAACTGGAATTTTTTCTCCTAACGAAACAATTGGAATTTCACTGCACTTTTTATAATCAATAAAATTAGATTCTTAAAAAAAATATATTCTCCGTCGTTCGCTTCTCCCTCAATGAATTCAATATATTAAAAAAAGACGATTACCAAAAAGCGACCAATTAGATAGAATCCACACCTATAGGCAAGCTACACAAACCCCTTTAAAATAAAAAAGGCTCAAAACAATTTGTCTTAAGCCATTTGCGAAGAGTCAGGGATTCGTTGCAGTCGGTGAATTCTATCCGTTATCAGACCAAAATCGAATTTATTTGAAAATGATCTCCTAAAAGTGTCCCAATACTTATTTGTCATATTTTAAACTTTTCAAAATGGGGTGCAAAATTAAATAGATTAAAAATGCAAAGATTGGAGCAATAAGCAACCATACTCCTATTGCCTGCATTGTCACATTCCAAAGAACTGCAACTGCATGAAGTGTATCATGGCTTATCATATTAACTATATCATTAAATCCATACTTCAGTTTTTCGAAACCAAATACCATTGTTCCTAATTTCATTAATGGTATTATCAGAATTAATTGAAGTGGATAAACAGAAAAATTAACCAGTTGAACCAACGGTAAATTTAATCTAAAAGTTAATGCAAACAAAGTGCAGAGCAAGGTGGTAGATCCAAGCACAGGAAACAATCCTATTACCAGTGCGCCGGAAACTCCGATTGCAATCATCTTTGGTGATGTTCCCTGCATCAGTAGTTTTTTTATCGGCACAACATATTTGCTACTAAAAAGTTTTTTTATTTTTTCAATCAAAGTCATGTCACAAATTCCTATTGTTAGGGCGGGTATAGATCATCTGAACGACACTAATATTTCTCATATCAAATGCGGCTTCACAATAACTGAAATAAAAATTCCATTTGCGGACAAATAAATTACTGAAATTCAATTTGAAAATGTCATTCAATCTTGAGTTAAAGCTGGTTCTCCATTCTCTCAAAGTGAGGGCATAATCTAATCCAATGTTTTTTAGATCGTGTAGATATAAATTACTAGTTTTATTAACCGCAGAATTTATTGCCGCGATTGATGGGAGTAAAGACCCTGGAAAGATATGTTTTTGAATCCAGTCGATACCTTTTCGTAATTGATCGTAATTGGAATCATGAGAAGTAATAACCTGGAGTCCAACGGCTCCGTCCGGCTTTAACAATTCATTCACTTTTGAAAAATATGTTGGTAAATATTCATGACCAACCGCTTCAAGCATTTCTATCGAAACAATTTTATTGTAAGAACCGGAAATATCGCGGTAATCTTTCAGTTGAACATCAATTTGTTTATCTAGATTTTTTTCTGCGACTAAATTTTTAGCGTAATCATATTGTTCTTTAGAAATTGTAATTGTAGTTATCTTGCATCCATAGTTTTCAGCGGCGTAAATAGAAAATCCACCCCATCCGGTACCAATCTCTAACACATTATCCGTTGATTTTATTTTTAGCTGACGGCATAACCTATCATATTTAGCAATCTGAGCCTTTCGCAGATCTGTTGTATCTCCCTCAAATATTGCAGAAGAGTACGTCATGCTTTCATCAAGCCATAATTTGAAAAAATCATTATTCAGATCGTAATGCTCTGAGATATTTTTCTTGCTGCCGCTTTTAGAATTGATATTGAATTTATGGTAAGCGCGATTAATAATTTTTAATAAACTAATTGGAGAAAATTTTCTGCCGGAACCGGAAACTGCGGGATTATTTTCCACATTCAATATCATCCATGAAATTACATTTGTAATATTATCCGTATCCCAATCTCCATCAACGTAGGCTTCACCAAATCCAACATCTCCAAACATCACAATCTTTTTGAAGAATCTTGTATTGTTAATTTTGATGTTAGCAATGATCGTTTTATCATTGCCGCCAAAGGTTTCTGTTTCCCCATTGGGAAAAGTAACATTAAGCTGACCTTTTTTCATTTTGTTTAAGAGCTCTAAAACTATTTTTTTATATAAAGCAGTCGTCCAGTTTGCTCTCTCTACCGCCGCACTATTTTTCATTGATATTACTTTTTCCATTTTGTTAAAGCTCCTTTCTGTAGATTTAAATATTCATTTTTTTTGAAGTAGTGTACTTTCTTTAGAATTAACTTAATTGCCTGCCAGTGAATTGCACCTATTACTTTTAATGTCACCAACGGATACTTCACAGCATATTTCATTAGATTCAAATCCGTTAGAGCACTACTTTTACCTGAAAGATGAGTGGTAAAAATCCGATTCCCTTCCTTGTAGTCATCAATCTTAATATTCAATTTGTTATCGGGAACAGATAACTGAAAATCAAAAAACACATCATGATTAATGAATGGAGACACATAAAAATTCTTTTGCATTCTTGCACGAAACTGTCCATCGTGTAAATTTTCTTTATCAATGAAAAATGGTTTCAATTCGCCAAACGTGTTACCGACTTCGGGAACCACACAAATTGGTTTATCGTCTTTATCGAAACAGAAATAAAATGAAACCGGGTTGAAATTATATCCAAAAGTCGCCACGTTTGTAAGCAGCTGAATTCTTTTTATCTCTTCTTCAACGCCATTCTCTCGAATATATTTTAATATGTTTCGCTTGACATCCGGTTTATCAAATACAAGATGATCTTGATCACGGAAATTGAATACATTGAACCGGTTCCGACTAAACAGTACGAGCCTGGAAGAGAGATTATCAATTTCATCAAGATCCAGATAAAACATAAAATACTTGTAATAGAATTTGTTTTCGGTTATTACCTTACGGCTGTGCGAAACAGTGCATTCATATAAACGTGAATTAATTACCATTTTAGATTGCCCAGTAAGTGAAAACTTAATTCCAGCGCACTTGCAAAAGCATCCTCGTGAAAACCATACTTGAAATAACTTCCGCAGAAAAATGTGTTGTTCCCCTGCTTGTTAATTTGCTGAATGTTTTCCTGCGCTTCTATCGAGTCAAGATCGAACAGAGGATGATCGTAATCAATCTCCTTTATTATCTTATCCTTGCCAACATTCCCCGGATCGTTTATCGAAACAAAGTAGTCCTGACTTTTAGAAACATGCTGAAGACTGTTCATATAATAAATTGTAGATGTCTTAACCTCTCCATTTTTCGGCTCAATTCTGTAATTCCAAGATGACCATACATTTTTATTCTTCGGCATAATCGTAGAATCCGTGTGTAAAGTTGCCTTGTTTAACTGATATTTAAATTTGGTAAGAATATTCTTTTCCAAGTCAGTCGGATCAGTAAGCATCTTCAAAGTCTCATCGGCATGAGATGCGAATATTACTTTATCAAATAGATATTCAGTGTTGTCAACTGTTGAGATTTTTACTTTTCCATTTTCTCTTGATACGGACTTAACTCCGTTGTTAACGTGAATTTTATCCTGATACTGTGCGGTGATTTTTTTACGATAACTCTGGCTTCCGTCAACAACAGTATACCATTGATGCTGTGTATCCAAGCCAAGAAAACCATGATTATGGAAAAACCTTACAAGAGTTTTAGCCGGGAATTTCAGCATCAAATCCGGCGGCGATGACCAAACTGCTGAACTCATAGGAATTAAATATTTATATAAAAAATCTTTTCCGGATCCTTTTTCTTCTACATAATCAGCAAGAGAGTAATCAGCATACTTTGGATTGGTCAACGTTTCCAGGCATTCTTTATTAAATTTATTTATTTGGAAAAGCATTTTCACAAACTTGGGATTGAAAATATTTTTTCTCTGCGCAAACAATCCATTTAAACCGGAGCCCGAATATTCCAAACCGCTCTCAAGATGAAATACGCTGAATGACATATCTGTTGGTTTAATCGCCACATCCAGTTTTTCAAATAACTTTGTGAGATTTGGATATGTTACTTTGTTGAACACCATAAAACCTGTATCAATAAATATCTCTTTATCGCTTTCCTTAACGGTAACTGTATTTGTATGTCCGCCCACATAACTATCTTTCTCGAAAACTGTAATATCATAATTCTTGTTTAAGAAGTATGCCGCACCCATACCGGCAATGCCCGTTCCAACTATCGCTAGCTTTTCCATTACTTATCACCTTTAACAGTAAAATCAATTTCTACCGAGTGACTTTTACCGTTCTCATCGTTTACATTAGATATCCCTTTGTATGATAGAATTTCTTTATTATCCAACGCATAAGTAATCAAGATTGGATCAACGAAAGCACGCAGAATAAAACTGTTTATCTCCAGCTTTAATTGCATTCCTTTTTTGTTGCCAACAGAGACAATCGAATTTTTAGAAACACGGAACCTGAAGTAATCTAGTTTTGCGGGGGCAATAAAATTAAATTCGATTGTCTCGTTATTTAGTAAACGTTCCCAGTTTTCTCTAAAGAAATAAGTTAATCCGCCATCAATTACAAAAGGCTCCTCCACCTTCAATACCTTCTCTTCAAGTTTATCATCAAAACTTTCTCTTGTGTAAACACGCACTCGGTTGTTTTGCAGTAATTCAGAACCTTCGATATAACCTGACCGCAAATCTTTAAGAACAAATTTGGGTTTAGTTAGATCATCCGTAAAAGTCATAATCCGTTCAGAAAGCAGATTATTCTTAGGATCTTTATACTTTGTTACGCTTTCAGTGATCTTGTCACCGTTGAATTTCTCTTCATGAAATTCACTATACAGAAACTTGCCGTCTTTCAGATCGAACGCTTTGCTTGAATATGTCTTCACATCAGAATTGGAATTACCAAAGTTGTTGAAACCTATTAGAGACGTAATAATTAAAAGCATGTTTAACATAATTCCCTCTTCTTAAATAAATAGTGACTTACAAACCACTCTTCGCCATTGTTGAATCCCCACAACTCAGCACAGCTCATAAAAAATACTCTCCAGTAAACCCACCATTTAATTTTGTTTTCCTCGCCATACGTTTTAGCAAATAGTTTCAATATCGAATCTCTGTTTCTGTCCATATTTGACAGCCATGCATTTGAGGTCTTTTCATAATGGCGGCCATCTACTATCCAATGATTAATTGTTTTGAATCCTTCCGTGAAATAGAGCAGAAGGTGATCGCTCGGCATTATGCCGCCGGTGAAAAAATATTTAGCCATCCAATCTGTCTCATCTTTCACTTCAAACAAGTAAGCATACTTGTGATGCGTAAAAATGTGAATGAATAATTCGCCATACGGATTAAGTAGGCCATGCACTTTACTGAATAAAGTGGAATAGTTTCTCATATGTTCAAACATTTCCACAGAAACGATCCGGTCAAATTTTTTATCAACATGAAAATGATTGATGTCTGATGTAATTACCGAAACATTATTTAATCTCCTTTTATTTGCTTCGCTGTCTATATATTCTTTTTGAGTTTTCGAGTTTGAGACTGCCGTTATTTTTGAACCGGGAAATTTTGCAGCCATGAATAATGTAAGCGAGCCCCAACCGCAGCCAAGTTCAAGTATCTCTTCATTATTTTTCACTCCTGCTCTTTTGCATGTAATTTCAAGCATATCATTTTCTGATTGATCAAGGCTGACATTTTCAGATTTCCAGTAACCACTGCTGTATTTAAGATTTTTACCTAAAACTGTTTTGAAAAATTCCGTTGGTACCTCATAGTGCTGTTCATTTGCTTCATGAGTATTTAAAGCTATCGGACTTTCCTTAAGTTGATTAACAAGCTTCATCATACTTTCATGCTGTTCTTCAACATTGGATTTTTTTTCGCTTCTTAGCCGTTCTGCTAATAACCTTCTTATTCCAAATCTTATTGCAAAGTCGGGCAATAAATCTCTTGTGAGTAATTTATCAATGTTCATTTATGTTATGCCTTTTTTAATAGAAATGCGTTGATGACCGGCTCGTTCTTATCAAGTTTGAACAGTTGAACCAATACATAAAATGTTGTTGCAATGCTTCCTAGTAGAACAAATCCTAAGAGCCATAAAATTCTAGCCAACCAGCTTTTTTCCCGGAACGCCATCCAGACAAATATGACAACAGTATTGATATAGAAGTCAATCAAAGTTGCTTTCATCCATGGAATAGATGCAAGAAAATCCCATTCCTTGAACAGATTGGATTCTATGCTGGTTGAGATTACCGTGTAAACTATATATATAAACAGAATGCTGAATACTGCGATTAAGAAATTTTTCATTTATGCCTCAATGTTTGTTAGTATTTGTCGTTAGTTGAATTATTCCAAGCCAACTCAGAAGTTTTATTATTGGGTAAGTCGGATCAAACTCGAAAAACTTAACCGCAAAATTTGTTCTGCTTGGATATTTATGATGATTGTTCTGAAATAACTCTCCCATTGTTAACATGTCTATTAATAATGTATTCTTTGAATTATCATCTGTGTCTTTAAAATTTCTGTAACCGTATTTATGTCCCATCCAATTGACTATCGAACCATGAATTGGTCCCATCAGAAAATGAACCGGTAGAAGAAAAAACATCCACCACTGTGTTGCAAAGACAACATAGAAAGCGGTATAACCGGCCCCCCACAATATTCTATGTGCCCAGCCGTTTCCAAATTCCTCAAACTTCGACCAGTCTGGAATATTCTTTGCAAAATTTTCACCGGGTTTTATTTTATTGTTGATCAAGTCCAAATACACGTTCTTAGTTTTCCACATTAATCCAAAAACACTTTTAAAATATTTTGGTGAATGAGGATCTCTTTCAGTATCGCTAAATGCATGGTGCATTCTGTGCATTATTGCGTATGCTCTCGGATTCAAAAAAGATGATCCCTGGAAAATGTAGGTTCCTATGTAGAATACTTTTTCCCAAAACTTGCTCATCTTAAACATTCCGTGAGCACCATACCTATGTAGAAAGAATGTCTGGAAAAAGAGAGATCCAAACCAGTGAACAAGAAAAAATATCAGAATTGCCATTTTTACACCTTTTAGTAACAATTACTTAAAATATCTTCAGTTACCCTTGTATAACTTTTGTATAAAAAGAAAAGTTCAATTTGCATATATTTTTATTTTTATGTGAAATATCTTGCTATTTCGGAACTAAAACTGTTTATTACGCGTTATAAATTCAAACATGTATAATATTTGTATAATATTAGAAAGGAATCTGGAATTGAGCAACTACAATATTAAAATTGCCGCCAAATTATCCGGAGTATCGGAATTGTCCATCAGATCCTGGGAAGGTAGATATTCTGCTGTTAATCCCAACAGAACGGAAAGCAACAGACGTCTTTATTCCGATTCAGATATCGAAAAATTAGTTCTGCTGAAAAAATTAACTAAGCATGGGCACAGCATTGGCAATCTTGCCGGTTTATCAATCCCGGTTCTTACAGAGATGCTTCTTAAAGTTGATTTAACAAAATCTTCCGAAAATAAATCAGCAATAGACAGCGAGTTGTCCGAGGAGGATCGAATTGTTAATAATTGTATTGAGGTTATCAGAAGTTTTGATGATAGACAATTAGTATCGCTTCTGAACGATGCTTCGGTAAAATACAGCCGTCCTGATTTAATCGAAAATATTTTGCTGCCATTAATGTTCAAGATTGGAAAATATTGGGAGAGCGGAATGCTCAGAGTATCTCATGAACATTTTACAAGCGCAGTCATAATAAAATTTCTCAATACTATAACAGATGGATTTCAAATCCATGATAATGCACCAAGAATTATTATTACAACTCCCGAGGGACAATATCACGAGGTTGGGGCTTTGATTGGTTCTTCACTTGCCTCTTCAGATGGATGGAGGACAACATATCTCGGCGCTAGTTTACCTGCAGAAGATATTGCTGCAGCAGTCATACAATTAAAAGCCCGCACTCTTTATTTGAGTATCGTATATCCTGCTGATGACCTTTCCCTAAATATTCAGCTAAGAAAATTACGAGAGATGGTTGGCGATAAAGTATTCATTTTTGCAAGCGGCAATGGTGTAATTGGTTACAAAAATACTTTATCAGAATTGGATATTCTCACCACCGATTCCCCTAATCATTTCAGAGAAATCCTGATGTCAATAAGAAAGCAGATTAACCCTAATAATGAGTACAACAATGATTGAATCTATTTACAGCGTTGCAGTTAAGTCTATGAACGGGAAAGAAATTCAGCTATCTGATTATCAAGGTAAAGTATTGTTAATAGTTAACACAGCTAGCAAATGCGGCTTTACGCCTCAATTCGAATCTCTTCAAAAGTTATACGATAAATATTCCGATAAAGGATTCTCTGTGCTCGGTTTTCCATGCAATCAATTTGGGGAACAAGATCCCGGAACTGATGAAGAGATAAAATCTTTTTGCAGTTTGAATTATGGTGTTACATTTCCCATGTTTTCTAAAGTTGAAGTAAATGGTGAGAACGCTCATCCACTATTCATATTTCTCAAAGCAAAATCATCCGGATTTTTGTTCAAGAAAATTAGATGGAATTTCACAAAATTTTTGGTTGACCGACAAGGAAGTGTTGTAAAAAGATTTAGTCCCGCAAAGGATCCAATCAGTTTAGAAAACTATATTGAAAATATTTTATAAGGGTTATACATGTTTCATATAATAGCTTTATCCGCAGTAACAGTTTTGTCATTTATGATTTTAATGTTCATCTTAGCTCAACTACTGAAAAACAATTCTATAGTTGATATCGGCTGGGGTATTGGTTTTATTCTAATCACTTCTGTTTTACTTTTTACCAAAGACTCTGCTGATCTAAAAGAAATTGTTCTCACAGCAATGATCTTGGTTTGGGGTGTAAGATTATCACTTCATATTTTCATTAGAGCCCGCGGTAAAGGTGAAGATTTTAGATATGCTCAATGGAGAAAAGATTGGGGCAAAAACGCAGTTCTCTATGCCTTCGTAAAAGTATTTCTCCTGCAAGGACTAATAATGATCTTCATCGCACTTCCAATAATGGTTGAATTTAGCAGTAACAACGACGAGCTAAATCTGTTTTCATTTATTGGTGTGTTAATTTATTTATTTGGACTTCTCTTTGAAAGCATTGGCGATTTTCAAATGTATTGCTTCAAGAGAAACCCTAAGAACAAAGGAAGGATTATTAAATCCGGCCTTTGGAAATTTACACGCCACCCGAATTACTTTGGTGAAGCAGTGCTGTGGTGGGGAATTAGCATCTTTACTATCGGTTCCGACTTATGGATAATTTCCTTTGTTGGAACATTAATATTGAATCTATTGCTTGTTTTTGTTTCAGGTGTCCCGCTGCTCGAAAAAAAATATGAGGGCAATAAAGAGTGGGAAGATTATAAGAAGATCACTCCGATGTTCGTTCCACTTGTCGGAAAGAAGGGATAGTAGTGAAGATATATAGAATAGACCGAAAACAAATTTTACCAATAACGAGAACAGAATGCTGGAAGTTTTTTTCGAATCCAAAGAATTTACAGAAAATTACTCCACCGGATATGGATTTCGAAATTAAATCTGAATTACCTCCCGCAATGTATGAAGGGCAGATAATAATCTACCGTATCAAATTGTTGCCAGGAATAAAAATCAACTGGGTAACAGAAATAACTCGTACTTATGGTAATTATTTTGTGGATGAACAAAGATTTGGACCATACAAATTCTGGCACCATCAACACTTGTTTAAAGAAGTTGAGAACGGTATGGAAGTTCAAGATATTGTTCACTATGCAATACCGTTGGGATTTTTAGGGAGATTGGCAAATTCAATATTTATTGGAGCGAGATTAGATAAAATATTTAGATACCGCAAAAATTATTTGGAAACATTCTTCAAGTAATACTGGCTGTATTTTTTAATAAAGATAAAATGAGATAACATGAAAATTCTATTAACTGGTGCAACAGGGTACATAGGTAAGCGCATTTTACCAGTTCTACTTGAACAAGGGCACACTGTAATTTGCAGTGTTCGCGATAAAAATAGATTTCCAAAAGAGGGACTTTTTGCTCATCCTAATATTTCTCTCTTCGAGGCTGACTTTCTAAACGAAATAAAATATAATGAATCATTAGATGGAATTGATGCCGCATACTATCTCATTCATTCAATGAGCTCGGGAATAAATGATTTTGAAAGGTTGGAGGAAACATCGGCGCGTAATTTTTTGAATCTGATAGAACAGACAACAGCAAAGCAAATAATATTTCTTAGCGGGATAACAAACGAAAATAAACTTTCGCGACATTTGGCTTCGAGAAAAAATGTTGAAGATATTCTTAGAAAAGGAAAAGTGCCCGTGACTATTCTCAAGGCAGGAATAATTGTTGGCTCAGGCAGTGCTTCATTTGAAATTATTCGTGACCTTGTGGAAAAACTTCCCGTAATGATTGCGCCAAAGTGGTTAAGAACCAAACATCAGCCAATCGCAATTAGAAATGTTGTTGAGTGCCTAACTGGAGTTCTGTTAAATGAAAAAACTTTTAATGCCGCCTTCGATATTGGCGGACCGGATATAATTACTTATAAAGAAATGTTATTGCAGTTTGCCGAAGTGCGAGGATTAAAAAGATTAATAATAGCTGTGCCGGTAATGACTCCCCGCCTGTCCTCTTATTGGCTTTATTTTGTAACTGCAACTTCTTACAAGTTAGCTGTTAATCTTGTTAACAGTATGAAAATTGAGATAATCGCCAAAGATGATGACCTTATAAAACTGTTGAAAATAAAATTGATATCGTACAAAGATGCAGTAAAGATGGCATTTGAAAAGATTGATAATAATTCAGTTGTATCTAGCTGGAAAGATTCTCTTGTATCAAGTTCCGGTGGAAATTCCTTGCAGGGACATTTGGATGTTCCCATTCACGGCTGTTTCTTTGATAAACGTGAGAAGGAAATTTTGTGTGATGTTGAAAATGTTTTGAAAAACATCTGGTCAATTGGCGGGGAGCGTGGTTGGTATTATGGAAATTGGTTATGGCATTTGCGTGGATTTATAGATAAACTTTTCGGAGGCGTTGGTTTAAGAAGAGGAAGAACAAATTCTGAAACAATTAATTCAGGAGATACACTTGATTTCTGGCGTGTAATAGTAGCCGATAAACTTAACATGCGTCTTTTGCTTTACGCCGAGATGAAATTACCAGGCGAGGCGTGGCTCGAATTTAAGATTATCGAAAGACAGAGAAAACTTTTTCTTCAGCAGACAGCAACATTCCGTCCTCGTGGTTTATGGGGAAGGTTGTATTGGTATTCAGTTTTACCTATTCACTATTTTGTTTTTAATGGAATGGCGAGAAATATAAAAAGCTATAAGGAATATAAATCATAATGATTATACTGATGAATATGGTTTCAGCACTGATGTTAACTATTTCTGCTCAGTTCAATTCTGCAACACTTCTAAATAACTCTATAATGAAAAGTGATGGCAAATGGCGTATCGTTAACGATAGTGTAATGGGAGGATTAAGTTCTTCAGCAGTTAGTGTAAATGATGAAGGTAAAATCTTTTTCAGTGGTAATGTTTCTCTTAAGAATAACGGCGGCTTTGCATCTTTAAGAAGTCCTATAAAAGATTATAAATTCGAAAAATATTCTGGCATTGAAATACGTATTAAAGGAGATGGAAAGCAGTACAGCATATCAATGAAAGAGACTTCATATTTTACCGGCTCATTTTATACTTCTAATTTCCAAACCGTAAATGACGAATGGATAACCTTAAAAATTCATTTTATAAGTTTTGCCCTCTATTATTATGGAAAGCAGATCCACTCCAATCCACAATTACCTTTGGACGAAATAAAGGAAATCTCATTTCTAATTGGAGAGAAGCAGGAAGGATCATTCAAAGTAGAAATTGATTTTATAAAACTTTTCTGATTAAGAACACATAAAATAATATGGTTACACATGGACCGAGAAAAATTAAATTATTATGTGAAGGATATAATATTCAAAACTTTTTCAACCATATAAAACAGTATTTGTTGATTATAATAAAGGGCGTATTGAAAACTAAAACGGATTTATAAAAAATGGAAAAGAGAATTTCACTTACAGCATCATTAATTTTATTAATGAGTGTTTGTCTAACAGCATCCTTAAATGCCCAAGTAAGTTTGGAAGTTGAAACCGGTCTTGTGAGCACCGGATATAATGACGTACGCATCCCGGGCAATGAAGGCACATTTATTTCCTTAAAAGATGATTTGAAGCCAGGCTCTGATATTTTTTACAGGATAAAACTCAATTATACTTTTAGTTCTGCTCATACTTTATCTTTATTATACGCCCCTTTAACTGTAAAATCGGAAGGACGATTAAATAAAGATGTTAACTTTGCCGGAAAGGTATTTTTAGCAAATAAAGATTTAAGTGGTTTATATAAATTTAATTCGTACAGGTTAACGTACCGTTACGATTTTGTACAAAACCCTAACATCGAATTTGGTTTAGGATTTACAGCTAAAATTAGGGATGCTGGAATTGCGCTTTCGTCTCCAGGAATATCTTCCGAGAAATACAATGTTGGTTTTGTCCCAATCATCAATTTCAGATTGCTTTGGCACGGTACTGAAGACTTGGGTATTCTTTTAGAAGGTGATGCCCTAGCGGCTAAACAGGGAAGAGCAGTTGACGTTCTTTTCGCCGCATCATATAAACTTTCCAAACAGATTGGAATTAAAGGCGGGTATCGTATTCTTGAAGGAGGTGCAGATAATGATGAAGTATACAATTTTGCCTTACTACATTACTTATCCGTTGGTATATCTTATACATTTTAAAATAATTTAAAGAAAAGAGAAGTATTTATTATGAATAGATCGAACATTATTAAACTGGCAGTATCATTATTATTGCCTCTATCCGTTGGTGCTGTAGCAGGAATGTTTACTTCTCAAGCAGTCCCGACATGGTATGCGTCATTAAATAGACCCTCCTTCAATCCTCCAAATTGGGTTTTCGGTCCGGTATGGACTTCTCTATACATTCTTTTAGGAATTTCATTCTTCCTTATTTGGAAAGAGGCGGCTTCGAAAGAGAGAAACTTGGCTATCAAGGTTTTCTCAATTCAAATGCTCTTAAACTTTTCATGGAGTTTCCTATTCTTCTATTTCAATTTAATTGGGACTGCACTTGTAGAAATTATTCTTTTATGGATTAGCATTGCTGCAATGATTTATCTGTTTTGTAAAATAAAACCGGCTGCCGCTTATTTGAATATTCCCTACTTGCTCTGGGTAAGTTTTGCAACTATTCTAAATGCCGGTTATTATTTCTTAAATTAAAAATTTTATGAAATTACTACCGATAAATACAAATAAATAAAATTATGAAACTGACAAAATTATTTAAGGAATTTTTTAATAGTCAAAAATCTGTTGGCATAGTTTTATTGCTTTGCAGCATAATATCAATTTTAATTACAAACTCAAATTTTGGGCAAGGGTATCTGCAAATCTGGCATAGTGATGTTTTCTCTAAATCTGTAGAGTTCTGGGTAAATGACGGATTAATGACAATATTTTTTCTTCTTGTCGGCTTAGAAATTGAGAGGGAAATTTACATCGGCGAGTTATCAAATATTAAAAAATCTTTACTGCCAATTTTTGCTGCAGCCGGCGGAATGCTATTCCCATTTTTAATTCACTTCTTGTTAAATCAAAACACTGCTTATCATAAAGGTTTTGGCATTCCTATGGCAACCGATATTGCCTTTTCTTTAGGGATACTTTCTTTATTAGGCAAACGGGTTCCAACCTATCTTAAAGTATTTCTAACAGCGTTGGCAATCATAGATGACCTAGGAGCAATATTAATTATTGCGTTGTTCTATTCAAAAGGATTTTCAATTGCATACTTTGCTTTAGCGGTTTTTATTTTTGCATTAATGCTCATTTTAAATAGAGTTAAATTTTATAGAATCTGGGTCTATCTAATACTCGGTTGCGTTATGTGGTTTGGTTTATATAACACGGGAATTCATCCATCAATTGCTGGAGTGCTTTTAGCATTTGCAATTCCATTCGGCAATGGCAATGAAAAATCTCCTTCATATAATTTGCAGCATCTTTTGCACAAACCGGTTGCGTTTTTTATCCTTCCTCTTTTTGCATTGGCTAATACCGCAATTCTTTTCCCTTCATCTTATCTTAACTCATTTGCCAATTCAAACAGCTACGGTATTATTTTGGGATTATTAATTGGTAAGCCTTTAGGAATATTTGTCTTTTCTATTACCGGCGTGGCTTTGGGCTTATGCTCTATTCCAAAAGGTATAAAGAAAGTACATCTTATAGGTGTTGGATTTCTTGCAGGTATTGGTTTTACGATGTCTATTTTTATTTCACTTTTAGCTTTCAGTGATAATAATTTAATTATTAATTCAAAAATTTCTGTTTTGGCAGCATCAGTTTTAGCCGGTACATTAGGATTTCTTTGGTTACATTTTTCATTGCCAAATAAAAATAGTATGACGGAAATTTCTTGAACTGATTATTTTGATATTGAGTTTAACATAAAAAAAGAGATATAAAAATGGAGAATATTATTCTTTTCCCTTTTGCTGATTACTGGATGTTTTATGTGGGTTTTATTGTCTTTGTTTTAATGATGCTTGCTTTGGATTTAGGTGTGTTTCACCGCCAGGCCCACGAAGTAACATTTAAAGAATCGTTAACTTGGAGTATTGTTTGGATTTCCCTCGCACTTATATTCAATTTTCTTTTCTTTAAATATGCCGGCTGGAAGTTTGAAACCGACGCACGCCTTCTTGCAATTCCCGGGTTTGATGGTGCAGCTGTCGCCAAACAAGTTGGGCTTGAATTCCTTACTGGCTTTATTGTTGAAAAGACTTTAGCAATTGATAACATATTTGTCTTTGTTGTCGTATTCAGTTTTTTTGCAATACCATTGAGATATCAGCACAGAGTATTATTCTTTGGAATTATCGGAGCATTAATCTTCCGCATAATCTTTATTGCAATGGGCTCCATACTTCTTCAGTATCAATGGATTGTAATTTTCTTTGGTGCATTTCTTATTCTAACAGGTCTTAAGATAATCTTCGCGCCGGAAAAGCCAATAGATCCGGAAAAGAATCCTGTTATAAAATTGTTTAGAAAATTCTTTCCGGTGACACCAACAATTGAAGGACAAAAATTCTTTATACGTAAAGAGGGAATGCTTTATGCAACACCTTTAATGGTCGCTCTTCTTTTCATCGAAGTATCGGATATAATTTTTGCTGTTGACTCCGTTCCCGCAATATTTGCAATTACAAAGGAACCGCTTATTGTATTTACTTCAAATGTATTTGCCATTCTAGGTTTAAGAGCTCTTTATTTCATGCTTGCCGGTGTTATACATAAGTTCCGCTATCTAAAATATGGGCTTGGTGTTGTGCTTGTCTTTGTTGGATTGAAGATGGCCTGGTTAAATGAAGCTTTCGGTGGAAAATTTCCTATCAGCTGGTCTTTAATAATTATTATATCCATCATAAGTATCTCAATATTCATTTCATTATTTAAGAAAGAAAAAGGAGAATAACATGTAATGCCCAATATGTAATGTTGATTTATCTCTAAGTGAAAAACAGGGGATCGAAATTGATTACTGACCTAAATGCAGAGGCATTTGGTGTGATAGGCGTGAGCGTTAGAAAATTATTGATAGGCCTTCAGAAATTGAAGAGGGTTATAAATCGAAAGAAATACAAATATGAATAATAACTTCCGCGATGATGATTACAAATATAAATCTCAAGGGCATTATAAGAATAAAAGAAAATCATTCCTTGGAGATTTGTTTGATTTTTAATTCAACTAATAGTTAGATAAAAATCTGTGATTGGATTATCGTAAAGGTGAATAATGAGATTATATAAAATTATTATTTATGAATTCCTTCTTGTTTTTTCTTCTGTGTTAATATTTAGGAGTCTCTGGATGATTTTTGATAGAATATCATGGATGAATCAAGATTCTGGAATTATGGGATCTTTAATTATAGGGATAATAATTACATTGATATCGATTATGAGTGTGCCTATTCATTATTCAATCCGATGTCAATAGTAGCATTTTAAGATGAATTTCCAGTTGCTTTCTTACTGACCTGCCCCTTATTGTTGTGCCAATGTAAATGTTAATCCGCTCTCTAGGTGAAGTGGCATCTTTCCAATCTGGTAGCATTTATACGCTTAAATATGTTTGTGAAAATAAATCTTCAACAATGGATTGATAAACCCTTTGAGATAATCAATGAAGCACTTCGGGAGAATTAGATTCAACGGCTTCTTTTCTAAAACGAAAAATATTTTTGATTGATTCAGTGCAATTCTTAATTTGTATTGTTTTTAAAAACGTTTAGGATGGAAATGGAAAAGAATAAAATATCAAGAAGGGAATTTAATTGTAGGATTGCAAAAATCGGAGTTGGATTACTTTCTGCGAGTGCTGTTCCCTCCTTGGTAATCGGAAAACAAAATAGAAGTTTCAAAGGAAATTATATTGACGCGCACCATCATCTGGATCGTGAATTTTTGACCAGTAAAGACAAATTCACTTTAGCACCAATCATGGATTGGATGGATAGAAACAGTGTTTCGCAAACTGTTGTGCAAGCGCTAATTCAATATCCCGAAAATCATTTAACAAACCAAAGTGAAAGTATTTTTTCAAGTGATGAAATTTTCGAAAAATTTGAAGAAACAAATGGCCGAGTTTTGCCTTTTTGTGTTGTCCATCCCGATGCTTATAATTCAACAGAAGAAATTGTAAAAATCCTGAAGAGATTTAAGGAAAAAGGGGTCATCGGGTTTGGCGAATTAAAACCTAAAAATGCAGAGGGGAAATCAATGAAATTCGCGCTTGACGATAAAAAAATGGTGAGAATTTATGAGGCTTGTGCAGCAGTTGATTTTCCAGTCTTATTCCACATTGACAGCTCATTCGTTGTTGATGTTCCTGGATTACCTGCCTTGGAAGGGGTTCTTAAAAAATTCCCGGAAGTAAATTTCATAGGCCATGCAACCGGTTGGTGGAATTCAATTTCAGATGATGTCAAAGACTTTAAAGGTTATCCTAAAGAAAAAATAGCTCGGGGCGGTGCGGCCATGAGGCTGCTTGAGAAATATCCAAATATGTATGCTGATTTATCCGCTGGGAGCGGATTAAATGCCATTACCCGTGACCCTGAATTTGGAAGAAAGTTTTTAATCGACTATTCACATAAATTGCTTTTTGGAACCGATACATTTGGAGGCTCTGATAAATCATCTCAATCGCATTTTGATTTTTTTAATAACATTGATTTGCCTGGTAATGTGAGGAATAAAATATGTATGGAGAATGCCCGGTCTCTTCTAAAATTAAACTCGATTTAGAACAACTAATGGAAATGAATTGTTTCATACGACCGTATTCTTTAATAAAGGAATTCTGGTGATATTAAATAAACAATGTTAATTGAAAAGCTCAGGAAAAATGATACTTATACAAACTGGAATAATTTTTTGTCTAACATTAATATTTGGTGGCCGCGTTGACTGCCAGGCGGACTTACCTGTTGATTCAGCAGTTAAGAAAAACCAGTCGCTTAATCTGGAAATTTATTTGCTGATAGGCCAATCAAATATGGCTGGAAGAGCCGATATTGAAATACAGGATCAAGACACTCTTGAAAATGTTTACTTGTTTACTGGTATCATTGGAAAAGAATGGGAAAGAGCTGCTAATCCATTGAATAAATATTCTACGGTGCGAAAGGATCTGTCGATGCAGAAACTTGGACCTGGTTATACTTTTGCCCGCGAAATAGCTAAAGCCTGCGTTGGAAAACAAATTGGGCTGGTCGTTAATGCAAGAGGAGGAACAGCCATTGCAGAATGGAAGCCAGGAACCACATTTTACAATGAAGCAGTAAAACGAGCAAAAATGGCTACGGAAAGTGGCACTTTAAAAGGGGTAATTTGGCATCAGGGTGAATCTGATGTTTCAAAAGCAGATACCTACCTTGAAAAAATTACTGAGTTTATCCAGTCACTTCGAATCGATCTTGGAATTCCGAATCTGCCATTTATTGCCGGACAACTTTCTGAAGACAAACCAGAAAGACATGCATTCAACGAAATGATTTTGACTTTGCCTTCTTTGGTTTCTCACACAGGTATTATAACCACTGAAGGTACCATTACAAAGGAAGGTACTCATTTTAATTCGACCAGTCAGCGGTTGCTTGGTGAACGCTATGCTGTTGAAATGCTAAAACTTTTAAAATAAAAAAATGCCTATCTGCTTTGCACAAGTATAGAAATTACAAGAAGGGTCTGCTTATTTGTTTGAATTTATGGGGAGTATATTTGAGGGGCACTCCTAATAATTATCCCTCACATCAACGACTGATTCATCTTAAACGTCCTTTCGGTATCAATTCTAAACAACAGTCTGAGACTTAAGATTACTTACGTTTTCATTTTGCCTAGTTACCGATTTTGTAAAAGCTTCCATTAGTTCGATTGAATGAAGAATGGTGGAAAAGTATTTTAAATCCTTTTTCATCATCAATCAAAACTTTTGTTGCATCAAAATTCTTTCTTAAGTAGGGATTACGTACCGAGGAGTCTGTTAACAGGTCATCCTTCAAGTGACGGGGTGTGTAATGATGAATTATTTTAACTTTCCTGCGTTCTCTCGATGAACAATTTTTGAACGACTTTGGTCATAATTTTTGATAAACACGGACATAATCAATTACGTAGAATACTGGAAAAGGTGTTGGTTTCGGATCACCGCCGGCAGTTCCTCCGATCGCAAGATTTATAATCAGATAATGCGGCTGCAGGAAAGGATTTTTACCTGCGGCATCTTTATTAATAGTTTCGGAAAGATCAACTGAATTCAAAAGTAAATCATCGAGCGAAATACGGATTTGAGTGCTGTCCCAATCCATACGCCAGATGTGAAAATTCTTCGCCCATTCCTCTCCTCCCAATTCCGAAACAGGCTTTCTGTAAGAATCCCATATTGCTTTCCCCGACTGTGCGGCTCCCCAGGCAAAGTTTGCAAGAATTTTTTCCTGATAATATTCCATCACATCAACTTCACCGTTATACGGCCACCCGCCACTTACGCCTTGAGTCCAAAATGCCGGCCAGAGTCCCGCACCAATATCAATCTTAGCACGAATTTCAATCCGCCCAAATTTGAATGATTTCCTGTTCTGTGTATGCAGACTTGCAGAAGTATATTCGGAATATTTTCTTTGCTCCTGCCATTTTGAACTTCCAGGTTTATATTTAGGATTTATAATGCTATCGCGCTTTGCCTCAATGATTAGAAATCCATTTTCGCAAGAGGCATTACTCGGTTTATAATATTGCAATTCCTGGTTGCGGATAAATCCAATTTCATAACCCCAGTTCTTAGGATCCGGCTGTCCGTCCTCATCAAATTCATCCGACCAGACTAAATTATATCCGTCCGAATTATATTCCGTTTGAACAATTGTATCTTTTTTACATGATATTAAAAGAAGGACTAATGAAAACGATATTATAATTACGTTGGTTCGCACAAACAGCTCCATCAGAGAACAGATTCAATAATAGGTTTGTTAAAATATTTGCCTGATAATTTTAGACATTGCCCTATTAATTGTTGTGAACGATTGAGAAATAAAAACACAAAAATATTATCTTATTATAAAAGTTATTCCAAATATTTGTTCAAAAAAGTCAGGAATACACTGGCAGTCCAAGTATACGATTGATCGCGGAATGGTTTACCTGTAACTGCATCAAAGTTTTCGGCAAATCCGTTTTGAAGACATAAATCACAATATCTTTTTGCAATTTCTTTTGCAAGTTCTTTTTCACCGCACTCATTTAAACCTTCGACGATAATATAAGTGGACGGAGCCCAAACCGGTCCGCGCCAATAACTGTCGTATGCATATTTAGGGCTTGACGGATTTTCCGTAGCCGGTCCATATTGAGTTAAAAGCCCGCTGTTTTTCAGATCGTTTACTAATTTCTTGCGAATATTTTCAGGAAGTCTTTTGCCCAATGCTATCGGAATATACGGCAACAAGCTCTGGCTGTTTTCAACATATTTATTAGTAATAGAATTTTTATAAACAAATTTCTCATCAATCCAGAATTCTTCCATCATTCTTTTGTATAATTTATCCGCCTTTATTTTCCATTCTGCCGACTCATCAGTCCTTCCTAATTTCATAGCTATTTCAGAGAGTTTATCCATCTGAATTACGAGGAATGCGCTCAGGTCAGGTCCCTCAACGGGAAAACCGGTATCAAAAACCGTTGCATTATCCCAGCCGGAATCATTTCCGTTATGATATTCAGGAATAAAATTTTTATTATCGTCTCTGTACTTAAGCCAGAAGTCTGTTAATTTTGCCATATAAGGATAAACTTCGCGGTACCGGTCCGGATTCATTACACCATTAATTTTTTCAAGCTGACCGATAGCATAGCCGTAAACAGGCGGCTTTGTAAACCCATAATGTATGAAGACATCCCGAAACCGATCGGGCAGTATTCCTAGTTCGTCCTGGTTTTCGAGAACAACCATAATCTGATCCCAGGCAATACCGGGATATGCTGAAGCCATGCCGATAGCATTAAAACAATTGTCCCAACTCCAGATATAGTTCATCCAGTTTTTTGACATCAGAATTCCCGGACGATGCATTAATCCTCTCGGATAAACTATGCTCGACCAATTAATATACAAAGCCAGGTTTTTCGCATCTTCATATTTTGCATTGACTACCGGTGATTTACCTGTGAAAGCTTCAAAATCATTTTTGGTTTTTGTTACGCATTCGTCAAATGATGAAGCATAGTCGCGGGGTTCCCATTCGGAAACATATTCTTCAATGGAAAGTTCGCATATATTGTCAACCGGAATAATTTTAATTTCGTACTCGGAATTCAATTTTGAAATCTCGATATTCCCTTTCAGACAGGTAATCATAAACCGGTCGTATCTGTCTCTACCGATGATCCTGAATTGTTTTCCGTCTGGCATTGCTATGGGATACTTAATCATGCTAGATAGCAGTTTGAAACCGTGGGGATTGCCTTGTATTCTTATCGTTTTGGGATTCTCAAAACATATTTTCAATTCGTTCTCTTTTGCATGCAATGTAGTAAGCCAGGGAGCCGCGTTAATAGAATACTCCATGGGCTTATCATTAATTCCAAGCGGAATGATTTTGAAGACCTGCCTGGTATCATATCCAATGAAGTGATTGATAAAAAGCGTATCCTGCGGAATCCGGTTATTCAAAGAAGATAATGCAAAATAAGATCCGGCAATACTGAAGGGAACTCGATTCAGGTCGAGTTTCAAATCCTGCGCAATGGAAGGAGAGTAAGAAAAGCACATTATTAAACCAACCAGTAACAGCAAATTTAATTTTATTTTCATGACTTCCTTCCGTATCAATATCATAATTGACGGAATATTTTCCACATTTTACTATTTAATCCAGTATTCCGAAATATAATTTTATCTATTTGCCTCCGACTTCCAAACTGTACTTCCTGCCGCTAAGTTTTTCAATTATCTTAATCATTTTGCTTCTGCTGTCTTTCACATCTTCAACATAATTTACCAGATTATCTTGAGTGTACTTGAACATTTTCGCATTTATATTATTCTTAAGATCATTCCAGTAAACCAGCATTTTTTCTGCCCCGGCAACTGCGTCATCAAGATTCATGAATAAATCCTGAATAACAGTTCTTCCATTTGTAAGTTTGTAATCATACTTCACAAAGTGGAAGTACGGGAGAAATTCTTCACCTTTAATGGGGTCGTTAAAAATTTTCTGTAATTCGGGAGTGTACTCCTCCATAACTTTTTTTTCCAACTCAGGACTGACGATTCCAATACCTTCTGTATTCATGCAATGAGTTGTTTTCTTTTCTATTAGGTCATCCTGTGAAGTATCAAACCAAACACCGCGGTACCCACGATATATATATTGATTTTTAAGTACATCATCAGACATAAAAAGTATCTCTTTTATTTTATCATGTATCATCTTATCATTTCCAAAAGTCAAACTAATCCATTCGTCATACACTTGTTCTAATGACAAATCCGGATTCCAAGCAAGTCTTCCCAATCCGTAATAATTAACCATATTAAGCGGGTTTGATGTCCATGCAGGCGACGGGCTGATCATTGATACACCGAGGAGACATTTAATATAGTTTTTGTTATAACTTCCTTTCCCATTATGGTAGTTATCATAATCGAGCCACCATTTCCATTTTTCAAGCCAAGACGCGGGCCAGCTTTTTGCGATAACCATTTCAGTTCCGTATGCTGTTTTTTGTATCGCGCCGTCAAGCGGAGAGATAGGCGCTGCGAGATCCCAATCAAGCGGATTTGATTTACCTACAATTGTCACGTTCTCAAGATACTTTCCGTCGTTCGGTTTATAAATGTCATATTGCATTGTATTTCTATACTCTTCGGTGATAAATGTATATCGGTATTTGCCGTAAACGAATCCTCTCAAAAGTATTTCGCCATGATAAGGCAAAAGGTTTTTAGCGATCTCATTGACCATTTTTGGCAAAGGATTTCCAAGTTGCGCCTCTGATCCAAGTTTGAGTAGGTAGCCACCAAAGTCCGGCACTCTTGCATACAGAGAATCTGCAGTTGATTTATCCAAAGCCAAAAGATAGTTGGGGGACCAATACAGTTTTATTCCGTAGTTTCTAAAAATTCTTGCAAGAGTAATAACTTCATTTAAATGATGTAGAAAATTATTTTGTTCCTGCCAATTAATTTCTGTTGGACAAACGGCATTCCAACCGGCAGAAGCTAAAAGCCGGGCCCAATCTTCAATTAATTTTGTATTCCCGGTTTTTAAATCTTCCCAACTATAAATGGAATTGTAACGGTTGCCTTCCCGATTGAACGGGTTGATTTTACCGCCATTCCAATCATCCCCATCCGTACCGCGGAACCATGACCAATGACCAACAATGCGGATTTTAACTTTTGGATTGCTGAGGACATTTAGATTAGTAAGATCTTCTTGCTGTTTAATTTTCTTAATTAATTCAAATGTACCGAAAACTACTCCGGCCGGTTCATTCGCGGCAATTACTAGAAAGGAATTACCATTAAAATTAAGAGACTTAATCACATATCCATCGTTTGTAACATTACTTAATCCTAATTGCGAGGACATTGATTTTATCAATTCCGATTCTGCCGGCGTTCCGAAAAGAATGTTACCTGTACTTTCATTTGTAGATTTAACCGGGAGAATTGTCCCGAACAATTCATTAACAGCTTTTTTAAATTCTTTACCTGCTGTATTTATCGTCGGGTTATTGCTTTGGATAATAATCTGTTTAAAGAGATCTGCGTATTTATTATCTACAATTTTGGAATTATTTAGCCATGCGTTGTATAGAACTTTATCCGAATCGTTGTACTGATATACGTTTAATTTTTTATCCGGTTTAATAACATCATCCCTATCTTTATATATTGAGTTGGTTTCTTTATATAACTTTGAAATATCAGCATCGTTAAGAACTTTGTCATAAATTCTTAAGTCATCAATAAACCCGGTGAATCCTTCGCCGATTAATATTTCTTTCAGCTCATCGGTTTTTAAAGATTCAACGTCTGTTCCGGATAAATCTATAACTGCGATCAGTTCTCCGTCACGCCAACCGGTGAACTTTTTGTTTTCATAATCGTATGCTACCGCAAATTGATGCCATTTATTCTCTTCAATCAACGCTTTATCGTGCGGATAAAATGCGTCCTCGCGCATAAGGTGGTCAATCCATTTTTCATTTTGTATTCCGCCTGCAAAATTAAATTTAGTTTCGCCTTTAAATCTCGGCTGCAGATAACCGCGATAACTTCTAAGTGCAAACGCACCGTTGTCATAATCAATCAGTGTGTAATTGTCCACCGTACTGGAATTAACCCAAAAACTGATTGTTCCCGATTTTATGGCCAGTGTTGATTTTGAGTCTGCTGGAATTGAAAAGGGTTTATCCTTCGGCATCATTTTAATACAATATTTGCCGCTTCCCATATCATAAAAATTTTTTGAGTTTATCACTGCATTATTTCCCGAACCGCTTAGATCCGCACTAGAGTTCTGATCAAAACTCCACCATCCAACCAATCCATTCCCACTCTTATCCTGAGCTGATATAGGGACACTCAAAATAAAACAAAAGATAAGACCGATAATCACCTTACTCTTTCCCATACATTCTCCGAAATTTTAGTTAAATCATAAATCCGTTATTGAATAAATATTAATGTAATTATTTTTAAAATTGTGTTAATTAATATCAACAGCCAATTTATTTTTTATATTACTCAGAATATTTTTGTCTTCGTTAATTGCCCGCGACCTGTTTGCAATGCGCCATTTCATTTCAAGTATAAATTTGTTGATATTATATCTGTGCCCGGTTTCATTATTCATCCCATAAATTACGCCCGGCATTCTGTTCATTTTGTCCAAAACGTTAAGAGCATTTTCAACCCATATCCTATACTCCGATTTCGGGTTATCCATGAATAAACGCTGTGCAAAATAAGCCTTAGTCCATTCTGCGGACAAACGGGCGGCATCGATCAGAAATTCGAATTCCTTTTTCAGGGGCATAATCTGTTCCGTTTTCAGATGCAGTTCAGCTTTTGCAATGTCGGAAAACGATTCATTTATTTGTCTAATGACTTCTTCTTTCTCTTCAATGAGTTTATTGTAAAATTCCAAATCCGGGTGATAGATTTTATCCTCGAGTTCCTTATCGGACGGATCCAGAGTCCATTTATAAATAGATCTTTCCGTAGGATGACCGAAGTAGTATTTATAGTCATCCCATTCAGAACCGATTGATTTAGTCAGCCATACTCCCAGATGATATCTGCAGTGATGATTTATAAATTGGGTTCTGATAAGCGCGGAAGCAATGTACGGTGCGGCAGCCTCATTATATCTTTTCCGTGCCCAGTCAACAGCAACTTCATTTTCACTCAAAGCGGGATCTTTCATGAAGCGGGAGAACGCATAAAGATTTATTTCGTGGCTATTTTCAAACGGTTTGTCCCAGAGAAATCTTGCACGTCCCACCATACCTGCCATTTTTTTATCAGCTGCCCGTCTTGCAAATCTTTGGATATATTCAGTTTGAGCATACGCACCTTCGGAACTTAATGCCTTTTCAACTCCGAGATCGATTTCGATGATATGTTTTTTATTCCCCACTTCTCCATGCATGCTGTCCGGCGGATAGAACGGATCGAATTCATGGAATGTGGTTTTACTCATAACTATAATATCATCGGGCAGTCTTGAGAGAGCGATTTTAAAATACTGCATCTCTTTGGGTTCGTAAAAAAAGCTTCTAAGGATCAGCTTTTTATTATATTCTTTTAAAACATCATAAATTAATTTTGTCAAACGGTAAATTCTTTCTGGCACATCGTATTTTGATTTAACTTCGGTATTCCGGAATAATTTATAATTACTTTCATGGAATGTAAGAACAAACCCGGCCGTATTGGGCATCACTTTAAGCAGTCTTTCATACCTGTCTTTGATGTACGGAAATAATCCGGGATCGTCGAAATTCACATCTCCGCCGGTAAGAAATTTTTCGGGAATATCATCGAATTCATGAATCCAGAGATAGTAAGGAATATTTTGTTTTTTAGCGAGCGAGGCGACGTATTTCAAATCGCTCTGCCAGCCGGCATGAGGTTTTGTATGGTCTTCACTTGCTGAATACAATTTTGAAAGGTGCGGATATTTTTTTTTCGGATCAAAATTTTCATCCGAGACGAGAAATCCCTCAACCGAGCGGAAAAGTCTGTGTGAAAAAATAAGAAAATTTACACCGTATGAAGGAGCTTTAAGAATAGCTTCTTCAAGTTTTGGTATATTATATTCGTGGAATTGCCATCCGTTCATTGAAAACGGGGTTGTGGATTGAGCCTCAATAAAATTACAGTCCAAGCTTAGACTTATGAAAAAATAAATTAAGAATTCTTTAATAATTTTTTTCATCCGTTCAATCCGTTTATAAAAATAATTAATTATTCTGCTATCATTTTTTCTTCGTGAAGAACTTTTCCGTCAACGCTGTAATGACTAAAAGTAAGAACCGGTTTGCCGTCAACTCTTTCAATATTTCCCCACAAAAAGCCGCCGACAATATTTAAATAAAGGTGCATCGGTTCACGCAGGTCCATACTGAATCCACCTGCGTGATCATCGGTAGTTGCACCGGTCGCAAATTCCTTTACCCCGGTTTCAGGATCAACAGATACGTATTGCCAGTGTCTATCACCTGTTACGACGAACATATTTTTCTGACTGCTGATGAATTTTCTTAGTTCATCTCCTTCGTGTTTAAATCCTTTATTGGCCAGATTATCGTTTTTCTTTTCGCGGTCGGGTCCAACCAGCGGAGTAGGGCTAATTAAAAGTTTAAATGTAGCATCCGATTCCTGAACCGTTTTCTTAAACCACTCTTTCTGTTCTTTTCCCCAAATCGTTTTGTCCGGTCCGTCAGGCATAGTATTGGGAGTTCTGAAATCTCTTCCCTCAACCATCCATATCTGTAGATCTTTGCCCCAACGGATTGTTCTGTAAGTTTGCTTTGTTATCGGCACCTGTTCTAAAAATATATCCTGCCCTTCTTTGAATGTGAAATCTCCCATCATGTCATTTTTCTTAGTAGGCCAGCAATCGTCCTGCCAGGTATCATGATCGTCTTTTTCAAAATAACTTGAAACATGTTTATGGAATTCTCTCTGGAAAGGCAGTGAATACATTCTGTTCCACTTAAATCTTGCTAGTTCCTTGCTCGTAGCTATCGGACCAAGTCTGTCGTAATAAACAATATCGCCTGTCATTACAAAGAAATCAGGATTGAACCCGTTAAGCACATTATAAATTTTATGACCGTTCAGGCTATCATCTCGTTGATAATAAGCCTGGCATGTAATTATTGAAAATTTTAATGGTTCAGCATCCTTTGCTTCTGGCGGTGTTTTAAAATTCCCCAGTATCTTTCCTTCCTCACTTACTGGACTCTTTTCATCTATCCTGCACTCCGTTACTAGTTCGTATTCAGTCCATGGCTCAAGATCTTTAAGAGAGAACTGATGTGTGAAGTCTTTTTCAGAATCCACTTTTTTCCAGGGCGTACTTTTAAGAGTGGTTTCTTTTTTTCCTTTTACCCAGTATTGAACCCTTACCTGCCCCTCTGAACCGGGGACTACATTCTGCATTTCATCCAATGAATGACCTTCTGGTATCTGCGGTTCACTGTAGATATAATGCTCAGGATTTTCCTTGCTTTTTTTACCTTTGATCATTTTAAATGGTATTCCATCGATATTGCGTTCTGAATTTTTCGTAAGCCTTGTCCAGATAATCGCGCTGTGCTGTGTAACTTCACCGATTTTTATTCCAGTGGCCTGGTAAGGAGCCTGGCAATTTGCGTTGCTGTTGAAGCCAAATACAAACAATAGAATCAAAAGGATTGATAATTTTAAGAATTTCTTTTTCATTCATCACCTCGTTTAAAAAAAATTAATTTCAGAATCGGGCTGACCTGACCCTATTTGTACTGCCAGTAATTAAGTTAGTATTGATAAAACATCTATGCGAGTTGTTCAAATTAATTTGAGATTCTCGTTAAGCTGCTTCCGTTTATTTTGTCATAAAAATCCATTGCTATGTCGGCATCTTTTTTCCAATCATATTGTCCTAAAGGATAAGGTTTTTCGTATTTCTTAATTTTATCTGCGACATTGCTGATATCTTTTAAACCTTCACCGATAGTCTTAACTAAAGCCTGGGTTCTGAATGATTGCCCCCTCATGTAAATTCTGTAACCGTAATAAGCCTTCGCCATTCCCAAAAATAGTCTGCTCGTAAGCTCCGTGCGCTCAAAAGTATTGTATAAATCAGTATAGCTTGACCGGTCTTTGAATTTATCTTTTAAATTGCCAATCATTGCCAACGCATCGGTTGCAAGTCTACGTCCATATTCTTTTTCAGTAATTACATACGAGAGATACTCTTCATTCATTAACTCTTTAGGTTGTATCCAATTATTCTCAACTACTTCCGGAATCTCTTTCGAATTCTTTTCGTCATCTGTTTTATACTTCGAAGGAGAAAGGTGATTCACAATATCAACCCAATATTGAAATTCCTTATTTACTCCATGGTTAATCGAGATTGATGGATTATCCATCCATCTGCCTGATACATGGCGTGTATATATGGAACGATAATCGAAATCCAGACTTGAGTGGTTAGCTGTGTTCAGTCCAAGTGTATAATAAGTAGATGTTATAATTTCAGGTGCCTTTTTGAATATTGATTTTAGAGGCTCTAAAACTTTTTCCCCATATCTCTCAGTAATAAAATTATTATAGATAGTTTCCATATTTATATTTGGATTTTCAGTTAAACTATGAATAGCAAATAGATTTATTTCAGACGGCCGATTAATTATTGTCGTAGAACCAAACCTGTCCGTTCTAATAGAAAATCCAATTACATTGGGGATAGATTGATAATATTCCCACCTTTTAAAATGAATTTCGGGGAATAGACTCGCAACAACACTTTGACCGTTAAACTCGTGTGTGCAATCAAATTCAATAATCACCGGAAATTTAATATCCTGAACCCACCATGCAATTGGATGGGTGATAAAAAAATCATGAGGGACTTCTTTACACATCACAATTATTTTGGGATTTTGAATAAGTTCAAAACATTTAAGAAGTGCAGACAACTCTTTACGATTATATGAAAAATCGCGGATATAGAGTTTTAGTTTCCGCTCATCAATTATAACTGAAGCAATACTATCAACTAAAGCAGCTAATTTTTCTTCTGAAGTTTTAAACCGAGAGGAGAACTGATCTTCAATACGTGAACCGGTCTCAATAAAAGTTAAAACAATCCCATTAACTTTTGGCACTAACTCGAGCATATTCCGGTAATCTTGTTTCAACCACTTCCAGAAATTAGGGTTATCTAAATCAATTTTTCCACCCTCAGCAGATCTGAATTCTTTGGGATAATAATCGAGGTTGTATAAAGCATGATCCCAAACTACAACTTCAGGAATTCCCTTCCGGTGCGCATCGTCGATAAGTTCGTTAACTAATTCTTGTTTTGGGGGATTTTTTATTTCTCTTAAATCACGAATGATGTTATGTGAAAGTTGTAAATGGTTTACATGGTATTTTACTGAGGCATTAATAACCTGAATAGCATTTTCTTTATTTGAGGAAAGTATATTCCACCCAATTACTTTATGGGGAATGGTTGATGCTCTTTCATTGTTGCAGCTTAGATTAAAAATTGAAACCGCTAAGATAACAGCGATCGTGATAATTTTCTTATATACGAGCATCATCAATCTCCTGAATTTATTTATTCAGCAACTCCGCCAATCTAGAATAAACTCATATTGCCAATTACATGTATTTTTTTTCAAAACTTCCTATTCGTAATTGATCCATTTACATCAGCAAGTCCCGGACAATCGTTTATGACAAAATCAGTAACAGTATTTCTTATTTCAACAAAACATTCGGCACCAGTTCCCTTTCTCATATTCACAGAATGCAAAGTGACGCCAGTACCATCGTCTATGATGAAGGATGGACGGTTGTCGTTTTTTTCAAAATCGATTTTGCAAACATTGAATTTCACATTTTTAATATGCCTTACATAAAATGCGTAGGCCGGTAACGGTGCTTTAAGAATATCTTTAATTAAATTTTGAGGGAATCTTTCATCATTTTCCGGAGGGTAAATTTTCGCTTTGGATAATGGTTGTTCTCCTTTTACGGTTATACTAACATTTATGAATTCGATGTTTTCAATTAGACTGTTTGCTTTTCCCCATATCACATTGCTCATTTCTCCGTTTATAGGATTTGAAATTTCTGTCGCAGTAATATTTTCAAAAACGATATTACTTATTCTGCCTGTGATATAATTTTGACCGGCCGGAATTCTTTTTACGTCGGATACTTTAATAAAAAACGGTGAAAGAACATTTTTCATAGTTATATTTTTATAAGTCAGGTTATTTATTATGCTTCCGTCATTGGACGTAATTCCCAAACCGTTTTTGCCGGCAAAATTTATTTGGATATCCTCAAAAGTGCAGTTGCTAATAGGGCCGATTGTTTCTGTGCCGAACATAATACCGTTGCATCCGGCTGAAATAGTGCAGTTTTTGACAAATATATTTGAAGTAGGTCTTATCTCGCCGAGTGAATAATCGCTTCCGATTTTGATTGCATCGTCGCCGCCTTTCTCAAGTCCGCCTTCGTATCTTACTGAATTAATTTGTGTATTAGTTATAGAAATATTGCTGCTGTTCATCATGTTGATTCCGTCTCTCCGAGCTTTCAGATTTAAATTGTCTATTTTAACGCTGTCGCAACCTGTCAAGAGAATTACATAATGAGCTCCGCCGCCACCCTTATAATCAAATGAAAGATCTGTGATTTCAATATTTCTGCAATTTTTTAGGGCAATCACTTTATCGCCCTGACCGGGTTTTACAGTACTTGACGTGGTTAATCCACCGGCATCTATAAGACCTTTACCGGTAAATTTTATGTTTGATAAATTTTCTCCCCAAAACATAGATGCCTGAATATGATAATATGCGCGGTCCATAACGTTTTCGTCAAACTGGTTACTTTCCCAGGGATCAAAACCGGTATTCATTGATTTAATTACTGCACCCGAATCCGCCTGAAGAGTTATATTACTAAGCAGGTGTATAGAATTTGTCGCATATACCCCGGCAGGAAATCTTACCGTTCCACCCCCGGCTTCACTGCATGCAATGATAGTTTTATTTATTGATTGTGTATCGTCTGTTTGGCCGTTTCCAAGTGCACCGTAATCTTTTACACTAAATACAATATCAGATTTACCTTCCGGTTCATAAGGCGCAGTAAAATTTTCGTTACAGAATGAAAAAAGGAAAATAAAAACCGGAAATACAAAGTATTTGATAATATTCATAAGCACCTTTTTCAATTTCGAACCTGGATTTTGTCTTCGAAAAATTTTAATGATTGAGTTTCAATTCATAATTAGCTAGTATTTTTAAATCTCAGTTATTCACTGCCAATCTTCCATGTTCGTCCGGAATTCCGGAAAGACCGAAGAAATAATTATTAATAGAATCTCTCCAGATTTTAGCCTGCACAAGCTGTTCTTTCAGTTTCTTCAGAATATGTTCAAACCTTTCAGCGTCTATTTCACCATTCAAGGATTTCCATTCCGTTATCATCTTTTCTACTTTATTTACGCCCTCAAAATGACTGTCGTAAATATGCTGTATTACAGTCTTGCCTGATTTAAGTTTATGAGTATAGGGTACATGATGAAAAAACAATAAAAGTTCATCCGGACATGTTTTAATATTGCCATAATATGTGGCGACTGTAGATGAATATTGATTGACGTAACCGCTTCCTGTTTCAGATGTACGGTCGTAACCCACACCAAATTTATCAGCATGATGAAATTTCCCCCGTTTTTCCGGTGCCGGGTAATAATGGGATATGTCACCACTTCCATTAGAAAGCATTCCAACACCGAGCGGTGAAGTATAACTTTCATATGTTAACCATGAGTCCAGCAACATTTTAGAAATTTTTTTAACGACTTTCTGATCATTTCCAAAAGTCATTTTGACCCATTCATCAGTTATTTGATCTGCAGGTAACGATGGATTCCATGTAAGACGTCCGAAACCAAATGTGTTAGCCTGAGCCAATAAATGACCTGTCCAATTAGAATCAGAACCTATATTTATAACGCCTGTAATACCAGTATTATTATTATTGAATAGTTTCCCGCTTATTATTTTTGATACAGTCGACTCTTTACCATTTAAGTATGTATCGAAATCTAATATTTCTTTCCACTGAGGAACCAGATAGCAAAGATGTGTTGAATGTCCTGTATATTCCTGAGTAATTTGTAATTCAAGCATCTGGTTAGTTTTAGGCATTGCTCCAAACAAGGGAGATACTGGTTCTCGAACCTGAAAATCTATAGGCCCGTTTTTAATCTGAATAATTACGTTTTCAGCAAATTCCCCATCGTCAGGGTGAAATATTGAGTAAGCCTGGGAAGCTCTGTCCATATCATTATGACCGTAAACAAATGCCCTCCATATCAGTAAACCATTGTACGGACCGAGTGCATTAGCAATCATATTGGCGCCGTCTGCATGAGACCGCGAATATTTCATCGGACCCGGCTCACCCTCTGAATCGGCCTTTACGAGAAAACCTCCGAAATCTGGAATTTGAGAATAGATCTCGCGGACCTTTTCACTCCACCATTTAATAACCTCCGGATCCATCGGATCAGCAGTGTTTAACTTCCCTATGACCACCGGACTGAAAAAATTTACAGACAGATATAATTTCACGCCGTAGGACCTGAATACATCGGCAAGTGCTTTTAACTTTTTAATGTAAGGCAATGTAAGAAGTTTCCAGCCGGTAAGATCTTGTTTAACTGTATTTACGTTGTTCACGACGCAACCGTTTATTCCAATTGAAGCCAGCATACGCGCATAATCCGTATATCTCTGCTCCAACTCAGGAAGTATATCCCAATGGAAAATTGACTCACCTGCATAGCCCCTCTCAATTGATCCTGAAGGATTATCCCAGTGATTTACCATTCTAAGTTTATTTTCCGGCTGTTGAAGTATATTAAGATTTGCAATTGGCTGATTTGTTTGCATCAATCTTAAAAAATGATAAGCACCGTAAAGCACTGCCTTATCGGATATCCCCGTTATGATTGTATGTACTTTATTATTAATGTTTACCGAAACTATTGCAAATGCATCGGGTGAATTAAACTCGGGCATTTTTGTAGATAGCAATTCTTTTATGAGAGGTGATTTTTCTAGTGAACCGATAATAATTGAACCGGAAATGGAGGGATTATTTGAAACTTTCAGTTCAACACCCAGCATATTAGAAATGCCGTAAACAAGTTCGTTCTGAGCAGAATTCAGAATATCGTTTTTATCTGCAACAACAATTTCTTTGCAAAGATTTTTATAATCTGCCAAAAATTTCGCATCCGAAATCTTACTGTATCTGAGCCAGAATTCATATCCATTTTCTGCAGAAGTTTGTTCGTATAAAAAAAATAAATTAAGGGCCAATAGAAATAATAATTTAGATTTACTCATTAAGACTATTTTAGACATAACTCACTCGTTTGAATAACACAATCATTCGGTTTAAAATTTTTTTAACTAATTATCTTCCTTTATCCTGCTTTTTACTGCAGATTAATGGAATAGAAATAAGAAATTGCGTACCTATTTGATCCGTTTGATACTATTTCATTAGCATCATTTTTTTAGTCTGATTGAACATTCCTGATTTAATTTGATAAAAATAAATGCCTGAAGGTAAGTTCACAGCATTGAAATTAACTTTATATGTGCCGCTGTAAAGCTCTTCATCAACTAGTTTAGCAACAGTTTGACCGATTGCGTTGTAAACTGTTAGTGTTGTAAAGCCAGAATTTAAAAGCGAAAAAGAAATTTGTGTTGTTGGATTAAATGGATTTGGATAATTTTGTGTAAGACTAAAATCCGTTGGTAATTCTGGTTTATAATCTTCTACCGAAGTTAACCCGGTTAGAGATGTCGGAATGGGTGTTCCTTGTCCTGGTGCATAAGCGCCGCCCAAATCCCAAATTAGCCAATCATAAAGTGCACCAAAAAGTCCAGCAGTGCTTGTATCACCTACTTTGATATAATTGTTTGTGTTAGCACCAGCTGTCGCCGTAAGAACAGGTGTAGACTTTTCATCCATATAAACATTCACCTGGTCACCCTTTAATGTAAAACGGAAGATGTGCCATGCTGTAGGATTTGGAATACTAACCTTAAGTTTTGCATTTGTTTCAGCGTATAGTGAATCAGGATAATTAAGAGTTAAATCCATACGGTAAGCGCCATCTCTCAAGGATACATACCAGAAACAATAGTTTGTCCCAGCAACTTTTGTTGCTGCAATTATTTCATCTGATGCCCTAACTCGAAAAACGCAAGTTATTCCTTTTGTCGGGTTAGCTACTGCTGCCCAGTTATTTAGCCATGATTCTTTCCGATCACCAATTAATTCGTTGATTTTATTTAACTTATTCCCGGAAATACTCGGGTCATCAATTACACTCCATAGGCTTGATGTCGAGACATCAGATTTGGTCCATAGTATACCATTCGTTGTTGTTGCTTCTGGCAGAGTGCTACAATCCCATACAGTCCATTGGGCATAAAGTTCTTCAAACGTCATTGTAAAAAAAACCAAAGCCACTAAAAATAATAGATGTCTTTTCATGTTAGCCTCCTAAGTAGATGGTTTTAGTTATAAATATCTTGCAAATTTTCTATCTCACTCAGTAATATTGTTTTAAAAATTGAATACAAGTGATATTCTATTAACATTTCCTAGAGTAGCGCCGAAATTCGAAAATGCATAATCAATTTGAGCACCCATATATTCAACTCCGGCAGCTTTGCCGAGAGCAATTCTTTTATTAGATATGATTTTTCTAGTGAACCGATAATTATTGAACCTGGAACAGAAGGTTGTAAAGAAATTTTCAAATCACCGCCCAGCATTTTAGAAATGCCGTATGTAATTTCGTTCTGAGCAGAATTCAGAATATCGCTTTTCTCCGGAACAACAATTTCTTTGCAAAGATTTTTATAATCTGCCAGAAATTTCGCATTCGAAATCTTACTGTATCTGAGCGAAAATTCATATCCATTTTCCGCAACAGTATTAATGGGGATAACAAGAAGAAACAGTAATGCGTATTTTGCTGAAAATATAGAGTGAAATCCTAATTTATATCTTAGTTTAAACATACCTCACCTACTGGAAGTACAAAACCACCTTCCCAAAGCATTTTGATTTTACATTTTCCCTTAATCTACTTAATTGCAGATTAAGGGAATGTAATTGAAATTAGACGTTTATTCCTATCGCTAAAATTATTTCAATAAGATCATCTTCTTTGTCTGGTTGAATAATCCCGACTGAATCTGATAAAAATAAACGCCGGAAGGTAAGTTCACAGCATTGAAATTAACTTTATATGAACCGCTGGAAAGCTCTTCATTAACTAATTTAGCGACAGTTTGACCGATAGCGTTGTAAACTGTTAGTGTTGTAAAGCCAGAATTTAAAAGCGAAAAAGAAATTTGTGTTGTTGGATTAAATGGATTTGGATAATTTTGTGTAAGACTAAATTCCGATGGTAATTCAGGGCTATAATCTTCTACCGAAGTTAATCCAGTCAGAGATACTGGAATTGGTGTTCCTTGTCCTGGTGCATAAGCGCCACCCAAATCCCAAATTAGCCAATCATAAAGCCCACCAAAAAGACCGCCAGTGCTTGTATCACCAACTTTGATGTAATTGTTAGTTGTAGTACCGGCTGTTGCAGTAAGTACGGGTGTAGCGTTTTCATCCATATATACGTTAACCTGATCACCCTTTAATGTAAAACGATAGATATGCCATGCTGTGGGATTTGGAATACTAACTTTAAGTTTTGCATTTGTTTCTGCATATAATGTGTCGGGATAATTTAAAGTCAAATCCATTCTGTAGGAACCATCGCGCATAGACACATACCAGAAGCAATAATCAGTCCCCGCAACTTTAGTCTGCGCAATCATTTCAGCTGACGCTCTGACTCGGAAAACAGTAGTTATTCCTTTTGTCGGGTCAGCTACCGCTGCCCAGTTATTAATCCATGATTCTTTGCGATCACCAAGAAATTCATTGATCTTAATTAACTTATTTCCTGAGATGTTAGCATCATCGACTACACTCCATAGCACTGATGTAGCCGCATCCGTTAACCCTGCTGTTTTATCAGATTTGGTCCACGGTAAACCATTCATTGTTGTTACTTCTGGTAGAGTGCTACAATCCCAAATTGTCCATTGGGCATAAAGTTCTTCAAACGTCATTGTAAAAAAAACAAAAGCCACTAAAAATAATAGATGTCTTTTCATGTTAGCCTCCTAAGTAGATTGTTTTGGTTAAAAATATCTGGTGAATTTTCTATCTCACTCAGTAATACTGTTTTAAAAATTGAACACAAGTGATATTCGATTAACATTTCCTAGAATAGCACCAAAGTTTGAAAACGCATAATCAATTTGAGCACCCTTAAATTTAAATCCTGTACCAAAAGAAAAACTCTCTACATCATAATTGAATTTATATCCTGCACGAATGGCAAATGTGTCATCAAAAACATATTCGCTACCTATATGAAAACGTTCCGAATAATCTCTCGGATTTACGCCCTCTATTGCAATAATTAATTTATGTTTTTCACTTGCTATGTTAGCCAGCCCGAATGCATCAACAGAAAAACCGACTCTATAGATTAACGGTAACACAAAATTTTCGTCAATATATTTTATTTCAGTCGAGAAATTCTGAATCGAGACGGCAACCTTCAAATCATTCCAGCCTGTGTTATAATTTGTACCAATATCAAAGGCGAATATGGATGATTTTCTGGCGATCAAATCCTGCCTGCAATATTTTACAGTTACACCTACACCAAACTTATCGCTAAACCGTTTTGCATAACTTAGACCAATTGCAATTTCAGATACGTTTAAATTTTCGGTGTCGTCATAACCTAATGAAGAATTACTGATAGCCGTCCCTTGAATCTTCCCATAATCAACATTAACAGCGCTTATTCCCACAACCCCATAATCCCCTATCTCCATTGCAGCTGAAAAAGCCTGGTGTTTTATATCAGCAAACCACATTGTATAACCAAGAAAAACAGAATGGTTCACAAGAGAAGAAAGTCCAGCCGGATTCCAGAAAACAACAGATGCATCACCTTCGAGTGTTATAAATGCATCCCCCATCCCTGCACCGCGTGCACCTGAATTGATTTTCAAAAATTGGTAACCAGTTTGAGCCACCTTCTCCAGATTATCGAATGTAGGAAAATCACGAGATTGTGAAAATGTTCTGTTTATGAACAATAAAAAGAATAAACTAAGTATGGCCGTTATGAAATAATTTTTTTTCACTCTTATCTCCATTATCTTTGGATGTGAAAATTTTTATCGAACAATAATGAATTTACCGATAGTGCTTCCTTTACCTTCTTTGCTTTCAATGTGGTAAATGTAAACTCCGCTGCTGATATACTGGTTATATTTTGAAATTTGAAACCACTCTTGTGTTCCTTCAATCGAATCATGGTCTATCTCATCTACGATATCTCCTGAGACAGTGAATATTGTAATTCTACACGGTCCGGGAAGCCCTGCGAAAAGCAGTTTGTCTTTCTGACCGGGATAATTTCCCTTTGCGGCTTTATCATAAACAAATGGATTAGGAACAACCCTTACTTCACTAAAATTATCTACTCCTTGAGCTGTTCTTGGTACAGCAGATTTTCTCGAAGTCCGAGCCCAATATTTACTGCTTTCAACACCGTTTGCATCAACTGCTGTAATATTATAATAATAGTCGAATCCCCTGTTAACGTCTTCGTCTTTGTAATATGTGCCTGTCAAATTCTCCATAAACAACGGATAAATAACAGAATCTTTCACACCTACAGCTCTGTACAACTTATAACTTTGAGCACCCGGTACGGCATTCCAATTCACTTCAACATAACCGGGACCGCTAAGGACGTTTATAGACGACGGCGGATTCAGATTATTTCCTTCCGGAAGCCGGAGTTTATTTTTCCAGATTCTACGTGCGCTGCTCAATTTATTGAAGAGATCCGTTTTCCCCCAGCGGAGGAATTCATTTTTCTGCTGAGCGGTAATCTCACCGTTTTTATACTTAAGTCCCCATTGTCTGCATTCCTCTGTGCTTCTGGCACCGACTCCGTAAAACATCACAACGTTTACGGTATCACCAAAATTCAGATTGTAAGGTCCTATTGACATATAGATTCTTGGCTGTTGTTCGGTTTTAGGATTCATACCCGGAAGATCTGGATTAATAGGATTTGGATAATTTCCTGGGGTTGTCAGATAAGTAAAAAGATCAGTATTTGACCAATTGGTTAAAGAATAATTTGAACCGCGCAAAACGGCAGTAACTTTATTGTTGTCGTTTGTCCTGTCGCTCACACCCATATCAGCATGTATTAATCCAACGCCTGAATAATAAGGCGTAAGGAATTCGTAATCAGCTCCGTATGCAGGATTTCCTTCGTCTTCGTACGGACCATTATCCGGATCATCGCCGTCCCAGCCGTAAAATATTTTAAGAGAATCCGCAGGTTCATCTCCATAATAATCCATATAGTGAGAGCTTGTCCCAGGATGGTATCTATCAGCTAAGTGTTGATCTGGCCATGAATTCCATCTTTCCATAAGAAAATACAGGTTGTTGATTTTTTGATTCGGCAGGTCTACACCGGAATACTCATCGGCTTCGCCGGTATTGATAATCATAAAGTGTGTAATGGCAAAGTCCTGGTATTTTGGATGACTGAATCCATAAGTTCTCGAGACAATCTTCAGCCCCATAGATGAGACAAGAGTCTGTTCAACGATCTGATCAGATATGATGGAGTTATCAACAGTTGTAATCGTATTTAATGATTGAGTAACATTTACTCCATCAACCGAAATTTGCGAAGGCGCGTACTTAAGATATTTGTGTGAGGATAATGCGAATAAGTCCTGCTCATAGGCGGTTTCATAATAAATTTTATTTCTGTCAGTCCAGTTACGCGACATGAAAGAAATCTTACCGCTGGTATTTGAATGATCTTCCTCATTAAAATCAGCCGGATATATAAAATTCATCGAAGATGTAGAACTAACCTCGAGCTTAAATCTTCCGCAATCAATATCCAGGCCCTGTGACAATGCATTTGCGGCAAAGAATGTCCAGATGGCGAATGTTAATAGTTTAAAATATTTAGTTCTCATAAGAGGAATTCTCCGGTTAACTATAATTTTTGTTTGAAACTGTTAAAACATAATTTTTACGCCAAAATAGATATCCCTTGTCGGTCCGTAGAGTAAATAATACATCGCTTTATCAAGGAATGTCTGGACATCAGAATCGTCATAGGTACCGGGTTTGAGTCCCTTTTTGGCAACCAATTCGAGATATTCTTCCTGGCTCACGAGCGACTGATTCCAAAATTTGTCGCTACCGTTAAGAAATTTTGAATTCAATAAATTCTGCACTTCCAGGTAGACGAACATATCGAACCCCGCAATACTTATTTTTTTTGAAACGTTGAGATCCACATTGTACCACGGGGTCCATTGAATATTGTTCTCGTCGGTTCCCGGATATGCTTCGGAATGATAAGTCAGATATTCTCCGGCTTCCCAGCGGATATAAGTTGAAAAAATCAAATCGGAAAAAATAGAATTAAGAATCGCGCTTGATTCTATTTCCGGGACTTCAAATTTCAGATTTGCCCTAAGTATGGGGCGTGGTTTGGGCTTATCGATATTAGGCGATTCAAGAACATTCTTTTTTAAAGGATCTTCATAATAAGTTTGATATCCGTACCATCCGCCTTTGCTTAATCGGTAATCGTAGCTGATGCGACCGCTAATGTATTTGCTGTACGGCAGGAGTAATTCAAGTTCAAAGCCCATAATATCCCGGTAACCGTTATTCATACTTCTCAAATATGAATAACTATATGTACTAGCTGAGAAATTAATGGTACTTATTTCACTCGATACATCTTTATAATAACCGCTCAATTTGTAAGAGAAAATATCAAATACATTGTGTTCAACCCCTAATTCATATGAAATTGTCTTTCTGAATTCAAGGTTAGGATTTCCCATTTTGTCTAAACTTGATGAAAAATTTCGAATATCTGTGTATAAATTTTCAATATTACCACGTTGGAAGAAATAACCATAATTAAAAAATAATTTAGCATCTTCAGTGATGGGGTGTGAGACACCCAATCGCGGACTGAGGACATATTTCATTTTGGGTAATTGGCCGGGAGCATAATAAAGGCTGTCGAAATTTTTCCCTTTCTGATAGTATGCGGACCATGGATCAGTAAACGCTTCAACTTCTGATTGGAACGCATCCAGTCTTATTCCAAGATTCATTATCATTCCGCCAAACTCTATTTTGTCCTGAACGTATCCCGACAACTCTAAATACGAGACATCTCTCTTTGTCCATTCTTCTGCGGGTAAATTTATATGTCCATCGTCCCAGCGATGACGGCCATAATCCAAGTACATTTTATTAAGAGCAGTTTTAAACCCTGTTTTTAAAAGGTGATTTGTTGTAATCTGGTTTGTATAATCACCCTTCGCCTGGAATGTTTCGTACCAGGTATAATCTCTCCATCCTTTATCTTCGCCGAGACGGTGGATATCGAGCACGTCTTTATATTTATTGGGTGCAAAATTAAACGGTGATTCATCCAGCCGGACACCCCCGATAATCATGATTGTGGTAGTATCTCTCCAATCAGTTGGGTGAGCCCGAAATTTTGTTCTATCATATTGCAAATTCACGTTTAAAAATGAATTCTTATTTATGATATATTTCATGTCGAGACCTTGTAGCGTACGGTAAACATCGGCGTGTACCATTCTAGTATCGGCATTATAAAGATGGCCAGCTGCTGTTCCATCCATAGCATCAATTACATTATCCCATGAATGCGCATCGACAAAAGTTGCAGGTTCAGCGTCGTAGGCCACTGAGTTTGTCTCGCCGTAGTTTCCGGTATATCTCAATTTAATTTCCGGACTAATTTTATAATCAAGTTTCAGTGTATGTGATTGATCAATAAAATCAGGTCGGGAAAACTTAAACGCGAATGATGTTCTGTCATAAAATCCGCTGTAAAAAAATGTTAATTTATCATTTGTAAAAGGAACCGGTCCTCCGAATGTACCTTCTACATACTGATCCGGTTTGTTAGCGTATTGTTGAGGTCTATGCTGAAACTTCCAGATATCTAACATATCTTGAGGAGTAGTTGCAACCCCGATAGGTCCATTGGGACCAATAATAGTCTTTTTCCCTTTATTCCGAGCCATGTACGAAGTCCAACCTTCAAAATCGGGAACGCCGTTTTTATCTCTGTCCTCTGAAGGTCCAAGGGATAAATATCTGCCAACATCCCACCAGTTTTCAGGGGAGAACAGATCCGGTCCGAAATGTTTGTGTGCTGTCGGGCTGAATCTATAGTCAACAGATAAATTGTATTTCGTACCACCATCTTTGGTAACAATATTAATCATACCAGAACGGGCATCGCCGTATTCAGCACTAAAACCGCCTGTTAAAACCTGAATTTCTTTTACAGCGGCCTGGGGTACCTTAATTATAGGTATTCCCAATCGTTTATCGTTCCCCGACATTCCATCCACAAAATATCCGACTTCATCCACCATACCACCTCTTATCGTCAGATGCCCGTACTGATCTCTATCAATTCCGACTCCCGTTGCGATCATTTCACGGAGATCAACACCAGTGGGCGAAGTTGTAATTTCGTTAGAGGTAAGAATGTTTTGTGAAAAGGATACATCTTTTCTGATTTTGTCTCTTTCGGCGACTACAATAATATCTCTGCCTAATTCAAGAGATTGTTCAATCATTTCAAAGTTTACGGTAGTGGTTCGATCAATATTTACAATAACATTTTTAACTGTTATAGATGCATATCCCAGATAAGAGGCTTTCAGAGTATATGTTCCAGGAGTGACGTCAATAATAAAATATTCTCCCTTAACATTAGACATAGCACCCGTCTTGTTCTCGATGAGCGAAATGCTTACGCTCGGAAGCCCTTCTCCTGTTTTTTTATCTTTTACTATTCCCGCAATCTTGCCATTCTGGTCAGCCAATATGAGAGAACTTGTCAAAACAAGTATGGTTAATAAGCAAATAAATTTTGTGCCCATTTTTATTCTCTTGTTATTGAAATAAATTTCAAAAAATTGATTTTAGTATTCATTTACTTAATCTTTCTTTTAATCATATAGGATTTATAATTAAGAGCAATAATAGTCCATTTATAGTGATAGGTGGTTGGAATAAACATTTTAATTAGGATTATATTATTCATAATCATAAAGAAATTAAAAAGCGTTTTATATCTCAGATAAAACAATTATTTTGACTATGAAAAATAATCTATGAGTAATACTAAAAAGAAGTAAAAAATATGTTTTTAACTTGTCTTTAACCTAAATTTAGGCTAAACCGTTTAGCAAAATTATTCATTTCGTTAAATATTTGGACAAAACTTAATGTCTGATTTATGAAGATCGATAAACCAACTGTAGATAACATTCTAACAAAAATTTATAGCAGTGATCATTTTTCCGCTGAGCTTGATAGAAAAATGTTATCATATCTTGTAGAAGCTCACTTTTCTGGAAAGACACCAAAAGAAATTGACATTGCAAAAGATCTCTTCCATAAAGACGATGATTTTAATCCTATTGATTCTTCAATAGTAAGAACTCACATATATTCCTTAAGAAAAAAACTCGATATCTATTATCTTTCTGAAGGAGCTAATGACAATATCCGTATCCGACTCCAAAAAGGTCATTACAAAATAGAATTTCTGACCACCTCAGAACCAAAGAATCCTAAAAAAATAAAATGGAATCAGTATTATACTCTTGTTTTAATCATAATACTAATATCTACTTCTATCTCGTTTTACTTCTGGCAAAAAAGTAATTCATGGGAAAGACAAATTAAAAATTTGAGTCTTGAACAAGATAGTAACCCGGTATGGGCTGATTTCTTAAGCTCCGAGTTGCCTACTTTGTTAGTAATTGGAGATTATTATGTTTATCAACGTCCTCATAAATTAACTTCAAGTGAACAATTTATTAGAGATGTTGAAATAAACTCAAAAGAGGATTTTGAAAAATTTTTAAGAAGAAATCCCGATGCAAAAGGGAAATATATTCAGACACCTCTCACATACTTAGGTATGGAAGTTCCATACGTGGTTTCAAGATTAACCAAAGTTTTTTCAGGTGATGAAAATAGATTAAAAATAAAATTAGCATCTGATTTAGTCTGGCAGGATGTGCAGAAGAATAATATTATTTACATCGGTAGCGAAAAATCTCTTGGAATTATGAGCTCTTTTCTAAAACAATTACGGTTCAAAATAAATTTATTCCCGCATAAGATATTTTATACTCCAAATTATAAAGATACAGTTGAAACTATTACACTTGAATCATATTATCGATATGGATTTCATGATGACTTTCCAATCATTGCAAAATTTCCAACCACTGATAAAAATATCGTAATGCTAGTAGTTTCCTTTTCCTCTTTTGGCCGAGTTGAAACTATAAAAGAATTATCAAGTCCTTCTCCTTCTTTTTCAGATAAATTACGTGCTAAAAACTTTATTAAAAACGAAGTGCCCCAATATTTTGAAATTTTATTTAAAGTACATGGTATTGAACGGAGTGGTTTTAATACAGAAATACTACACTTTCATGAAATCACTTCAAAAATTCTTGTTGAAAATAAACGCTGATAAAGATTTTAATTCTACTTGTATTTCAACCATAATTGTTCCTATTCATTACTTCATCCGGATTCTGAGCTAATAACACTATTTTTGCACTCCACTAATTGACATATAAAAATTCATTCTGCTTAAGTCTTTACTCTATTTTTGTCTTGGTTTCTTAAAATCAAAGACACAACTCCAACAGGAAATCATCTTTCTTAGGAAGCAACGTAAAATTCATCCTAGTTTAAATAATTCACAGAATTGTTTTATTCAGAGAGTAGTATACTCTCCGACAGCTTCATTTCTATCGATGAATTCAATTTATTTTAAAATGACAATTACCAAAAAGTGACCAATTAGATAGATTCCACACTCATGAACAGGCTACACAGACCCCTTTTAAAATAAGAAACCTCGAAAACAGCGTTTAATTGCTATAATCGAGGTTTTATTTTACTAAGCAGAGAGTCAGGGATTCGTTGCCTTGGGTAAAATGCTAATAATTTAGCCTATAAACACAGCTTTTCAGAATGTTGTGACCATTTTGTGACCGAGTCGTTTCCAAATACAACCAACTACACCGTCTACACAGTATTAAATATAGATCACACAGTTACCCGATTCATATGTCTACCTATATTATTTTAGTGTTTCTAAAGAATGAGTCAATTCATGATATGCTGGATTTTTTATTGGGTGAGGTTTTGAATAGTTACAGTTATATTCTGCAATTCAATCGTCTCAATTATAATCTTTTATACATCTAACACTAAAGCCGTAGTCCTTATAGTGGCTTGAGACATAAAAAATATTACTGCCGTAAGACAAGTTGAAAGCGTATGCTTTGTTATTATGGGACGCTGGAATCCATAAGAAAAGTTCGGTGCCGAGATCGCTGAAGCCGTTACTGTAGCTACGGAAACCAACTAGCAATGCTGAGAATTTGCTACTATTTGTTCCTGTTCTATCTACTCCGATTGCCTTCAATGCATTCCCATCATTCTTTACTAATCTAAACAAATTTTCAAATTCTTCTTCAGTGGATAAATACCAACCTTCTGGAGCTAGCACTCTTTTATCATTTACTGCATACCAATTGTACAACTTACCATATTTTTTACCATTCATTGGATCGTTATCATAATAACACCAGGCAGGTTTACCTTCTCTCCCTGCCTTCGCCCATTCTTCATTAGTTTTAGCTTCTGAAATCAAATCACCGTTTCTAAATCTATCTACATTCAGGTTTTCGGCCATCCAAATTTTATTTCCAATCTTAACAGTTTTATAATTGTTCCCATCATTTTGCGGCTCTTTACCACAACCGTTTACAAATAACAATAATCCTAATATGATAAGTTTATCAAATTTTGCGATTGCCTTCATATCAAGTGCCCACAACTTTAACGTGATTAAAACTTAATTAAGTAAGATGATTCAAACAATAAAGATCTTGGCATTTATGCGGTAACCAGAATCACAGACCATTCAACAAATCTTAAAAGAAGACTCCTCAGAAAAGTTGGTATTATTGTGAACCGGCAAAGAGATTAAGCAATGGATTACCCCAACCTGCCGGCGATTGTTTTACGTAAAATGGTACACTATAATTTTACTAAGTAGTTGAATAGCTTCTAGCTTAAATAAAATATTGTTTGAAGTTCTTTAATTTTGAGAAGAGACGATACCAAAAAATCCTGCGCAGACTGCGGTTCCAGCAGATCTCTAATAATCATATGCTCGGCATGAACAAGCGCATCTTCTTGTATCTCCATAACTCTATTGTTTAATGGCAGCCAAGTAGACTTTAACGCAAAACCCTCGCGGGCCCAAATACTCTGTTTAATTAAATTCTTGATTCGCGAATACATCGGCAGAGCATCTCTGCCATGACCGTTATCGGAAAGGTCAACTGCTTTTATTTCGAAGGGTCTATAGTTGTTTTTTTCGTGTGAGAGCCGTGCCATTTCAACTATATAAAGATTTTTGTAGCACAACCACTTTGCAGTTTCGATAATATCTTTGCAAAGTTCTTCCGCTTTTAATAAATGATAAATCTGCGAAGAACACTTGTTAATCTCACTGCATTTAATGTTAGAAAGTTTTTCCAATTCAATCAGTAAATTTTCTTTTATTATGGATTTATCCTGCTTCTGCAGCTGTCCTACAACATGATAAATGATTAAATCGAAATGATTGGTAAGAAGTTTTATTGATTCGGTCAATTCGAGAGGAATAAAGAGTTCAACAAATTCATCATAACGTTCTAAAGAGAACAGATCATCATTCTTATCTCTTGCCAAGAAAAATAAATCTTCAATTACATCATGCATTGCTGCAATAGTCACATAATTGCGATAATTAGATTCATCCAGCTTTAAAGCAAAAACAACAGCACCAACTCTATTTAAATGACAAGCTGAGGTAATACCGCATTTCCTTTTTATTCCCAATTCCAGATACAACTTGAAAACTTTCTGAATGATATCTGAATATTGTCCATAAATTTTGGCAAGAAGACTTACATCTGGAAGTTTATTGAATAAAATCATGGACTGAATGGAAAGGAGATATTCATTTGTTTCGATCACTTCGCGCATCCTAGATATTTCTGTTGAGGAGCTTGAGATATGTTTTCTTAGTACTTTTTTCAAATAGGGATTCAACTCGTAGAACAGCTTTAGATCATCAGAAATTACTTGTGCCTTATGCCCACCATAAAGTTTTGCCAAAATCTCTCGATCCGGTATCTGTTGAAGAAGAATAGATTGAAGAATTTCAGTTGCTACAGGATAATCGGGATCGTTTTGTAATCTTAATATTTCTTTTGTGTATCTCATATAATAACTTCAACAAAAAGTTCTTACCAAACAAATCATGAAAAATTTTCTTCGAATTCAGGTTGTTCCGGGTCGTATTCTTCTCGTGGAGGTATTTTAAACAATTCTTCATCCAATTTTTCCTCGATTCTAAACCCGATAAGAAATAAATAATCATTTCTTATTCTTTTTAAAGTTTGTTCAGGTGAAAAGATATATAGCAAAAAACTAATAATAATAATAATGGAGCAAATTTTTTCAAAATTTTTAAGTACTATAAAAAAATAATACATGAATGGAAGCAACAATAACGGGGCTACTAAATAGCTCACCCATTTTTCGTTGCTATTAAGAATAGTTATTAAGAACATATTGTAAATAATAAATAAAATTGAGTTTGCTATTACAAAGGAGACTAGAGCACGCGCCGGAGTTCCTAGTAAAGTAAGACTTTCATAAATGAAAGAGCCAAGAGACGGATTATAAATAGCTCTACTCGCATGAAATTTTGTTCTTATTTGTCTGCGATACAGTTTCATACATACCCCAAAAGCAATTTCAAGAATTATAAATAAGCAATTACAGCTGCACTCGATGAAGATTAATTCAACAAGTAAAAGCAAAAAATATTTTTTATTTCATTAAAAGCATTTTTCTGATTTGAGAAAATCTCCCAGCTTGAATTTTGTAGAAATAAATTCCACTCGATAAATTTGATGCATCAAAAGAATATTCATGACGACCGGATGCTAATTCTTTTGATACCAAGTTTGCAACTTTTTGCCCTAACACATTAAAAACAGTGTGTGTTGTAAAGCCTGTTTGCGCCAACGTGAAAGAAATTCTTGTGGATGGATTAAATGGGTTAGGATAATTCTGCTCTAATTTAAACTCTGTTGGTATTAGTAGTTCATTTTCAACTGATACGGGTGAATGATCCTGTTTTGCAGTAATAGTATAGTTCCATGAAGGAATAATTTGATCTGATGCGGCCCAGAAACCGACATTGTCGTCATTGGGATCAACACTGCTGGTTACCCATCCGGTGACTTTGATGTCTCGCTTTGCGGAATTTGATATGATTGTAAATCAACATACGCTGTTTGTGCATCCCATTTATCTGAAGAAATATGCATTGAAGAAAGCATTACAGGTTTAAATGCTTCACCCGGTTTATTATCTAAAACTACATTGCCAGTAACATTAAGTGAGACTGATGCAGATATTGAATTTCCACTGGGTGGTGTGATGCGTAATTGTCCATTTGCATTGAGACCGGATATAGCTGCTGAAAATGAAATAATAATATCCGCGCCATCAATTTTCCAAGTTGTAGTTATAGGAGCCCCTTGATGAAGAGTGCCTCCTGACCAAAAGGATGGGAGTAAAATAACAGATGTACCCCAACCTGAGTTATTACCATAATTCATACGGAAGTAGCTACTCTCCAAATGAAGAGCTGCGTATTGGGGAAAATCAGTTCCACTTCCATAAGCTATTTCCAGGACCGTTCCATTTTGTCTAACACTCCAGGCAGATGTTTGACAAAACGAGATTCGAAAACACATAAAGACTAACAAAGATTTTACCATAATTTTCATTTTAAGTTATCCTCCATCAAATCAATCCATTCATTCAATATTTTTAGTTTGTTCTGTGTTCGCATATTTTCGTTCAGCCAAACCATTATTGTTTGAGCGCGGTAAGTGCTTGTGTTATAGTTATTCATATTCCGCAATTACTGTTGGTTCATCTTGCACTTGTGAATGTCAATATGATATTTATATTTCAACTCTAAGACCGAGCATAATAACTTGTATGTTGTCAAATGGTTTAATTGAACCAGAACTTGATATTGAGTACTTTCTAAAATTCAAATCTAGATATGCGTTTGTATCAATTTCGAATTTTACACCCGCACCAAACCCTTGTGCCAATGGCGAATATCGCTCTTTATCGTTTATGTTGTCCGTATCTACCGAAAAAAACGTGATGCCGAAAGTTAGCATCGCATAGGGTTGCATCTTTCCATCAAAAAGAATTCGGTGAAATGGATAAACGTAGAAATTCCCAGAAACTATTCCGAGTTCGGAACCGTGATTTGGGAAATCGACTCCAAACTCGTTCTTGACTTCAATTTGATTTGTACTAAAACCACCAAAAACATCAAATCCAAGCAACTCGTTGTGTAACCCGAACTGCCCTCCAAAAATGCCACAATTACCTAATCGGCCAATAAGTTGTTCACCTCCAGTGGCATTTATATTACGGGATATTTCTTCGCTGGGAATTAAACCGCCGAGTTGAAAGCCAACCACCCATCTCCACTTACCAAATAAATCCGATGCGGTAATCAAACTGGATGTCATAAAAAAAATAGTGATGAACAATCCAAATTGCGCACATTTGTTTTTCATATTCTCTCCAATCATGATAATAAATTATTACATTCCGTTGAGCTTAATATACCATCAATCAATTTTTGTTGCTGAAGTTTTGCGGCTGAAGCCTTAAAAATTTTGTAATAGGAGGAGTCGTTGATTCTCGACATCACAATATTTTGATTGTTATGAATAGCATGATAGCTTTTTGTTTCCGTACCATAAACTTCTCTATCTCCCGGCGTTTCATAGACCTTTATTAACTCCTCAAAATTATTGGTCCAATAATATGAATCCCCATCATCGTTCTCTGGCGTAGACCAAAGAAAACTGTTTTTTGTATTGTAATAGCTACCCAGCAAATGTCCAGTTTCGATGGAAATAAAGTTAACTCTCCCGTCTACCGCAGCAGAAATCAATGTGTTATCAAGAATTATTAATTGCCATATCAATGCGGAGTGAAAGCAAAATGTATGAACTAGAGTACCTGAACGTAAATCAAATTTATTGATTCTGCCGCTTGCAGTGGCACTAAATAAAAATTTATTATCACCTGTAAGTATAACATGGTAAATGCAGCCTCCATTACCATAAAGAGATTTTTCTTTGCCAGAAGGAATGTCAAAGATTTTTATGGTCCCGTCTAAAGCGCCCGAAAACACTTGGTTGTTCTGTGAAAGAAAAATACACTTAATTGCAGAGCCATGAGAAAACGATTTATCAAGCTTATAATCCGACAGCGCCCACTTATGTATCTTGCCGTCATCGCCGGCAGAATAAAGCCAATCATCACTAAGCTGAAGAAAAACTGATTGAGCAACATCCTTGTAATCGTGCGCAATGCAGTTTGTTAACATTTTGTTTGTCTTTAAATCGAATAGAACGTACCCTCCAAAAGATTCGCGGATGTAATAGGCGATTGCAAGCAAATTATTATTAGTATTTATTTTTAGATCGCACACACAAGCTTCAGGATGATCCGGAATTGAGAATTCCTTAAATAGACTATAATCATTCATATTCCATTGATAAACCTTTGCATCCCAGCCACCCGTAAATATAAAATCACGCCCTTGAAGCGATGCAAATTCAACCGTCCTGATCGAATGTTGGTGTTTGAAAATATTTACTATTTTTCCGCTACAAAAATCGAGCAACTTTGCCGTATTATCCGCAACACCTGAAGCACAGAAATATTTTTTGTTCGGGGAAATCGCAATACTTCTACAGCCATCATTCTGGTGATATATTTTTTCACACTTCATTGTTGGAATAAAAATTCTGCGAATGGAACCGTCTTTACTGCCAGAAATTAAATAATTGGCTGGTGAGATTAATAAACTAGTAACTTCATCGCAGTGCTGCTCAAAAGAACTGCATGTTTTATCCTTAAGGTTAATCCTCATAATGGCACCGGATTTAAGTCCCACAAAAATTAAACTTGTGAGGAAATGATCTGATTTATGTTTTTCAGTTAGAAGCCTAGGTGAATGGCTAGTAATATCTCCTAACCCAATTTTAATTACATTTCCTTTCACTGATTTGTGTTCCCATATAATATTAAAATCGTAGTCAAAAACTAATACTTGGTTATCTGTCGTCAACGCAGCAACAATTTCATGACTTGCAGAGAGACTTTTAATACTTTGATTTGTTAATTTTTTTGTTTTGATCAATGTCCCTTTTTGATAATCATACATTTTGACAGAGCCATCAACATAGCCAAGTAGAATAAACTTGGAAAATGGGACTAAACCAAGGGAAGTAATAGGTGTAAGCTTTTTGTCTGATAAACATCTGACAAATTTCCAATCTGAAGCTCGATATACCTCCGCGTTACCTTCCAGGCTAGATGTGATGATGAATTTGTCTGGTGTCAAAAGTAAATTATTTATCTTCTCACTTTTTGTATGCACGTTAAGTGATTTACTAAGCGTCGTATCAAATGCAAGTAACTTACCAGAGTCTCCGGTTTTTCTATCAATTGAAATTACCCAGCCTGATGATGGCTTGAATCCACAGAAAATTTCTTTTGTATTTGCATCAAATTTTTGGGAGTGTATAACCTTACCACTAACTGCATCATAGCCCATAATTTCCGAACCATCGCCAAACGTAGCGAACAGCTCAACGAGCGCATTAGCTGATAGTAATTCATTCACTTGTTTTAATAAATTAAAATTTATTTCATGCCTGAGCTTTTTAGAATCAACTGAAGATAATATGTCATTTCTTATAGGGGTGAGTTTGTTGTTTTTCGCAAACTTGGCAAGTTCAGATTTATTTTTTTCACTCTTATCCATACAATACTGCTCCTCTTAATTCTTTTGAGAATTAAAAATTTTTGTAAGTGAACTATTCAGATGCTCATTTCCACCATAAATTTTATTCTTTGAAGCAATTCGTTTATTCAATTCTTCCTCTAGCAAATCCAACTTCAGACCAGCAACATTAAGTTCTCTGTTCAAGGGCACAGCAGAATTAGATAAAAGAAATAAAAGATGCAGATCAGTCGGTTCGGCGAACTGTTTTATTGCCGCGATTATCAATCTTTCTTCCTCTTGATAAGCCTGAGTGTTGTTTTTCAGCAACAGAACAAACTTTGAAAGGGAGTAATCGCATTTATAGAAAATTTCTCCCAGTATCTCTTTATCAAAACCAGCCGCGGCCAGCAGCAATGTGCGAAATGTTTGCTTCGGGTAATCTGAAAGTTTGCAAATATTTCTAAGTTCGCATAAATAAAGCATGATTCATTCCGTAAAAAATAGTTTTTTTAGTTCTTCTTCAAGGCGCGACTGTGTCACTTTGAATTTTTCGATATTGTTTGCAAATTTTTTTTCGGTAATTTCTATCATTTCAGGATCTCGCATGATATGATCTTTCTGATAGGTTTCTTGATCTGAATACAGTACATGGATTTCTGCTTGTATTTGAGCGAGTTCAATATTTAATAAGTTATACTCATTTAACAAAAATTTTAGTTGGGAATTAATATCGTCACCTAATACCATTAATTTAATAGTCGATACTTCTATTCCATATGCCGATAAAATCGTCTGTGCTTGAGAAACTATTCTTTTAAGTCTGGTAACGGAAAAATAATCTCCCGAAATTAACTCTGATATGTCAAATTCTTTTTTCTCGCGAATTGAAATAACTTCCTTATAAAGGGTGTTTAATTCATTTTCCTGTTCCTGAGAAAGTTTTTTACCATTTAGCAAATATATACGTCGATCCGGGTGAAGTAACTTTACTGCTAGTCGGAAATACTTGTCTGCCTCATTACGATATTCTTTTATTTCCGGACTATTCATAGGAAGGAAAGTAATCATTAAGTCCAAATCTAAATTTCTCGCAAAGGATATGTTCTGAAGCATTTTTTTCATCTCTTCTTGTTCCTTAAGCAACTCTAACTGGGCATCGCGTAAACAGTCGGCTTCTGATAAAGTTGGATCCTGTTGCTTTAAGGTAATCTGTACTTCTAGTAATTTGTTTTTATATAGTAGTTCCTTTAGCATCAACTCATCGTACGAAAATTGCTTCAGCCACTTTGCTTCAGTCAATGCGGACCGAATCTTTAAAGAATCAAGGTGCAAATAGCTGTCTCCTAGCTCCTTATGAAATGCATAAAAAGAAGCTGCCAAATGCCACCATTGTTTTTGTATGTCGACAGATTGCGCTTTTAAAAGCGAGAAATTCAATTCCCACCTTTCTTTTAAAAAAATGTTTTCCTTCTCATTTAATGAGTATGAGAATAAATCATTGAGTGTAAGTGAGAGTATATAGATTTGAAATTGATCGTTATTGGTGAATTTTTCTTTAACTGACTTATCTAATGATAACAACAACGAATACAATGCAGTTGCAGTCACTTCTAAGTTGGCGGTAAAAGTATTCTTATATTTTTCTATCTCTTCTTTGCTTGACCAAAGATCAATCCAATGCAACGGACTGCTATCCTCTTTGATCAATTTATTTTCCGTACTTGCAGCGTTGTACAAATTCTCCAGCAGAAAATCGATCTCGAAATGGTATTTCAGAAATAATATGACTATTGAGTGATATTGAAATGAATTTTGAGCACAAAGCTCGATAATGTTCGCATCTAAAAATTCCAGTGGAACATCCGCTAATTTAACTTTTGACTCTCCATTCTGCTGTTTATTTTGATTATACACTTTCAGCAGGTAGGGGTTTACAATTTCGACAAACTCAGAAGTTGTTGCAGCCATTGAGTCTAGGGTAGACATTAAACTTTTGTACACGTTACGTTCCTTCTTTTAGAATTCAGCATAACCGCCTTCCTTAATACAAAGCCAATGCCAGAAAAAATATTATTTCCTGAGTGAGTTTTTTTAACAAAAATACTGTTCTGAGAAGAATCTTAAGTGTACAGCAAAATGTAGCGTCTAAATATTTGACTTTAATTTAATGATTGTAAAGAAATTGGATTTTTTGCTCATTTAAATATTTATATAATGAATGCAAATTTTAATAACTGAGTGTAATACAAGATAGTATTGGAAAAAAATATCAATGCTAATCAACTTTCATTTGAGTTAAGTATTGTTCTTGAAATTTATTGTAGAATATTATATTCCTCAGGCAGATACAAAGATGCACGAGATAGTTTTGAACTGTACCTAAGTTCCGATTAAAAATTTTGGTATAGCTGGAGCATGCAGAGCAAGTGTCTCGAAGAGTTTGGAAGAATTGAGGAAGCACTTACTTCTTTAAATAAATCCATTGAGGTTTCTGAGAATATGGTTGATAATTTTTGCATCCGAAGATTTTATTAATGGATAAAATGGGGAGATTGGACGAAACTTAAAGAATATTTGCCGACCGCCTAATAATTATTCGTAAAAGCATGATAATATATAGCGATAGAAATTTTAACAAGGCATTAGTAATTTCAAGTGTCTCTTATCATTTTGAAATCACTAAGAATATTTAAATCACTTCAACTTGGTTTTCCTGTCGGGCGTGTATTTTTACTTTCAGAACTAGCTCCTCCACTTTCTTTTTCATATTTCTTCAACTTGTTATATAAGGTTTGTTTGCTTATACCGAGTCTTATAGCTGCATTATCCACTTTTCCATTTTCTTCACTTAAAACTTTTAAGATGTGAGCTTTCTCAACATCTTTTGATGTTTCCAGTTTTTTCCCTTCGTTATTTTCTGAATCACCTGTTTTATATTTTGAATCAGTTATTATATTAGCTGAATCTCCCCTTGATTTATCTTTCTCTACTTCTTCAGAAATCCCCGCAAAACATTTAATATCCAATTCTGATTTGTGGGAATCAGCATCTATAATTGCTCTTGCGATGGCATTTTGAAGTGCGCGGATATTTCCCATCCAGTCACGAGCTTGTAAATGTTTAATACAATCATGATTTAAGCGACTAATTTTCGTTGAATATTTTTGTCGCAACAAAATCAAAAAATACCCCGCTAATAAAGGAATGTCTTCCTTCCTATCACGGAGTGGCGGTATATTAATTTGAGATTGGTTAATTCTATTAAAAAGTTCTGGCCTCATCACAGTATCATCTTCAAGATTTTTATTTGTTGCAGCGATTATTCTAACGAAAGAAGTTAAATTTTTAATTCCCCCTACTCTTCTGAATTCACCACTCTGTAAAAAACGATATAATTTTGGTTGTAATGCTAAACTCAGTTCACCAATCTCGTCAAGAAACAGTGATCCACCATTAGCACTTTCCACCAATCCCTGTTTGAATTTTGCACCGGTGAAAGCGTTTTCTTCGTGTCCGAATAGTTCACTTTCAATAAGTTGATCTGGAAGAGAAGCACAGTTAATCGCTACGAATGGTTTATCTGCGCGGGTGGAATTTTTATGAATATAGCTGGCAAGCAAATCTTTACCGGTACCTGTTTCTCCAAGGAGTAAAACATTAATGTCTTTATTTGATATTTTTATAGCTTCATCAATTACATCTTTTTTGAAACGCCTACTGACACCAATTATTACAGATTCGTCAATATCTATTTCTTTGGCAGACTGATACTTAATTGGGATTGATTTTTTATAGCACCCCGCTAAATAGTCCGATAAACGCTTACGCAATTCTTTTAACGATTCAATAATATCATTTATATCTGATTCAGAATATTTAAACTTTTCTATAGAAATAAATCCTTTTACACAACCACCCCAAATTATTGGCACAAAATAAGCAATTGAATCATTGCTAAATTTTGCAATTTCTTTAAAAGAATTTTCAGCAAGAATTTCTTCAGAAGTAATAATCTCTTTATTATCAGCGAAAAAATTTATTAAGTCTTTGCCAAATATGATTCCTACATTATTGGAGTTCTCAGAGAGTTTGATATATTCTGCATCAATTTCATTAGTGGTTTCATTTAATAATGCTAAATAAATTCTTTTAGGAGTTAGCCAATTAAACATTCCATTTAGCATTTTGTCTATCGTTGAATCAAGTTCCATTGAAGGATGTTCAAATACTCTTAAAATATCCTTATATAAATCGTTTTTATCTTTATTTGAATTTTGCATACTCTTTGTCGCGTCAGGGAAAGAAGTCTCAACGTCATTTGATGAAGCTGATTTAGAAAAAACATCCTGTGTTTTTTTTATTAATGATTTTTCTAAAGTCATCACGTAAGGACCAATTTTTATTTCATCTCCTAGTTTCACTATTCCAGAATAATATTCAGAATAATATTCGCCCCTTTTAATGAAGGTACCATTCCTAGAGCCCAAATCTTGAATTAAATAATTACCGCCCTTATCACTGAATAAGGCTGCATGAAATCGGGATACTTCATTAGTGGCATCTTCAAGATATACATCATTCAATTCGTGCCTGCCAATTGAAATTGGTTTGCCCAATGGAACATTACTTATGTAGTCCACCATGTTGGGCTTTTTTACTACTAAGGAAACCCAAACCATTTGTAACTCCTATTCGGTAGTCTGAGAAAATAACTACGTAAAAATTATTTGAGATCTTTTCCCTATAAAAATATACAAAATTTTTTGCTAATCGATCCGTACGACTGGTTGTATATAAAGCATAAGTTGTTTTTCCAAAAAACTCTTTAGTATTACTCTGCTCTATCGGTTATACAAATACCCTTAAATATCATTCAAATAGAAGCGGGCTATGGTGTCTGGATTCCCCAATGCCTGCAGATGCTTTAATATTGTTTTTAGTTTAGTGCTTTATAATGTTTGTAAAAATGAATCGACTCACTTAATTTTTAATTGAGATCTATTTTGCACAATTATTTAGACTAGAAGATGAAAGCGAAATATTTAAAGAATAACTTGAATGTTTATTTTATTGCCGGAAGAGAAGAGACAAAGAGAAATTCGGAGATTTTTTCGGTTTTAAGCAGTTTCCGCAAAGATGTAACTATTTTGGAAATAGCCACTATTGAAAAACAGACTTTCGCTGAACAGTTAGATAAAATATCAGAAGATATATCAAATCTTGGTAATCCAGAAGAAACTGTTATTGTCAGTCGTTCTTACGGCAGTTATTTATTGTTGCATTTCAATCTTATAAAACCGGAATTATCCTTAAATCAATTATTTCTAAACCCAATGATCAGTTCCTTTAAAACAAAAGATGGATATTTTGGAATAATGCCTCCAAGATATAAAACCTTAGTGGAAGCGATAAGTAAAGAGCGGATAAAATTTAATGGAGTTGTAGAACTGCATGTGGGAGAAAAAGATTTTCACATCGATTTTGGGCTAGTGAAACTTTTGGAAAAATCCAATAAAAATTTATCTGTTATTTCTTATAAGAATGAGGGACATACATTTGAAAGGCCTTTACTTGAAATAATTATCAGCAACTTTATAAAAAGATGTTCTTTTTAAAAATAAATTCTTTCGTCTTTATTGCTTTATAGTTATCCGATATTGCCAAGAAGGCATTACCACATCCGAGGCTGCCCAGAAGCCAATGTTCTCATTACTGCTATTATTAACCCATCCAGTCGCTTTGCGGAATTTGATATGATTGTAAATCAACATACGCTGTTTGTGCATCCCATTTATCTGAAGAAATATGCATTGAAGAAAGCATTACAGGTTTAAATGCTTCACCCGGTTTATTATCTAAAACTACATTGCCAGTAAGATTAAGTGCGACTGATGCAGATATTGAATTTCCACTTGGTGGTGTAATGCGTAATTGTCCAGTTGCATTGAGACCGGATATAGCTGCTGAAAATGAAATAATAATATCCACTCCATCAATTTTCCACGTTGTAGTTATAGGAGCGCCTTGATGAAGTGTGCCAGCAGACCAAAAGGATGGGAGTAAAATAACAGATGTACCCCAACCTGAGCTATTACCGTAATTCATGCGAAAGTAGCTACTCTCCAAATGAAGAGCCGCATATTGCGGAAAATCAGTTCCACTTCCATAAGCTATTTCCAGAACCGTTCCGTTTTGTTTAATACTCCAGTTTGTCTCTTCTGATAAGGGTAGATGTTTTTCGTTAAGAACTTTTGCATTCTGTACGGTAATATTATCTTTTAAAATCATTTCTGGTCTGTTAACTATTATTGTATCTTGACCTCCCGGTGGTATTAATATTTTATTTAGATCTATTCCACACTCATAACAAGTTGAATAACGGTTCTCTTTTTTCTTCTCTATCATCATTTGCATTACTGATATTGTCTGCGCACTTACGCCTTGTCGAAGTTCACGCGGATCATTGATGCTTCCTTCTACTATCTCTTTTCTTACATCGAAGTCACTCGCAGTGGCAGTATTAAACGGAAGTTTACCGGTCAGCATTTCGTACAAGACAATACCTAAGCTGTAAATATCTGTCCGCTTATCAATATTTTCCTCTCCTCTCACTTGTTCAGGCGACATGTAAAAGAGTGTGCCCAGCTTAGTGCCGATCTTTGTCATGTTTTTATCGCCGAGTACTTTAGCTATTCCGAAGTCCATTATTTTGACGGTGTCTTTTGCATCCAGCATGATGTTACTTGGTTTTAAGTCACGATGGATAATTCCTTTACCATGTGCAAAACCTACTCCGGCGAGTATTTGTTGGAAAATATTTAGCACACGAGCTTCTTCCATTGCACCGTGTTGTTGTATTTCTTCTTTTAAGGTTATGCCAGGTGCATATTCAAGAACTATGTACATCGAATTTTGCTCTATAATAGAGTGAAACAATGTAACAATATTAGGATGCAATAATTTTGCTTGAATTATAGCTTCTTGCTTGAACCGTTTAATGAGTTCCGGATTGCGAAGCAGTTCGGGTGCAAGAGATTTGATAGCGACTTTTCTTTTAAGTTTTTTATCTTCTGCAAGAAACACTTCTCCCATTCCACCTTTTCTTATTATTTCCTTGATTTTGTAACCAGGTATTTGTGGCATTAATTCGCTTATATGAGGCATAAATATTTCCGAAATGTTTCTAATTGTTTTTCAAAATCTGTAGTTGTTCAATTCTCCATTCGTATTAAAAATAATGATAATGATCTGAAATCGCCATTATTGCATTTTATAAATTTACATGTTAAAACTGATTATTTTAAAAATATTTTTCAAATATCTCATTGCAAAATTCTCCACTGAAAATTATGTGTTCCTATTTAAAATCTTGTCCGCCATAAAAATATCATTCTGGGCTAAAAGCATTATTTTTGCTTTTCAGAAATTAACATATTAAAGACTATCTATGATAAAACTCCTTATTCAGTTCTGTCTGAATTTCTTCAAATCTAAAACACAACTCCAACTGGAAATCATCTTCCTTAGGAAGCAACTCGAAATTCTAAATAGAACTTCCAAGAAGATCCCGATCAAAAAGAAGGATCAGCTCTTCTTCCTATTCATTCGAAAAGTTTATAGTAAATGGCGAGATAGTCTAATCAACATTAAACCAGAAACAGTTATCCGTTGGCACAGAAAAAGTTTTTATGAACACCTTATGAGGAAAAAGAAAATGGATGCTGGTAGACCTAGAGTTCCTAGGGAAATCATTCAACTTATCAAGAGAATTGCAAACGAGAATCCAATGTGGGGTGTACCTCGAATACACGGTGAGATTCTAAAACTCGGTTATGAAATTTCTCAAGCTACTGTTTGGAGATATACTCCCAAAGACAAGTATAATAAATCTGGACAACGCTGGAAAACTTTTCTCAAAAATCAAGCTTCAGAAATTATCTCTATTGACTTCTTTTGTGTTCCAACTATTAATTTCAAGTTGTTACATGTTTTGGTCTTTCTCTCACATCAACGAAGAAAGATTATTCATTTTAATATTACTTGTAATCCAACTTCTGAATGGGCAACTCAGCAACTGAAGAATACCTTTTACAATTCTGATACTCCTAAATATTTAATTCGAGATCGAGATTGTAGATATGGTAATTTATTTAAGAAAAGCGTTTCAGATTTCGGCATTCGAGAAATTGTAACCGCTTATCGTTCACCGTGGCAGAATGGGTATGTTGAGAGAGTCATTGGATCTATTCGAAGAGAATTTCTAGATCACTTAATAATTCTAAATGAAAATCATTTGAGAAAACTACTGAAAGAATATTTTCATTATTACAATAATCAGCGGACACATCTTGGGCTGAATAAAGATTCTCCTGAATCGAGATATGTTCATATAATTGGAGAGATAGATAAAGTGCCGGTAGCCAATGGTCTTCACAATTACTACTTCAGAAAAGCTGCTTAATTTATTCTGCCAGATTTAATTCTAATCAAGTCGTAAGCGACCGATGTATATCCATATCTATTTTCAGAAAAATCACTAATACTTTGGAATTATTAGAATTATATTCAGTCAATGTCGGCTGGAATTTGAATTTCAAAAACTAGAATCGGTCCAAATTTTATATTAACAGACCAATTTCGGCTATGGATTTAATAATGAATAGGGACACGTCTAGGCAGACCCCATTTAAAAACAAAAACCTCGAAAACAGCATTCATTTGCTATAATCGAGGTTTTATTTTACTAAGCGGAGAGTCAGGGATTCGTTGCCTTGGTAAAATTTCGCTTGTTTTAGCTTAAATTTGCAGTTTTTCAAAATGTTTTGACCATTTTGTGACCAAGTCATTTCCAAATACAACCAACTACACCGTCTACACAGAGCATGAATTGCCGCTCCAATTCTTCATCATCTGTTTGATTTCTTTGTGGTTGAGGTTTTGAATATGGACAATTCTTTGATTACTTAGAAGTTATTTAGGTTTATGTATTGATTCGAATAGCAGGCTTTATTGAAACATTGCTTATAATTAATTCTATTTATTCCTTCAGGGAATAATTTTCATTCCATACTTTAGTAAATATTATTGAAGTAATATTAATAATTGAAAACATTACCAGCATAGCTCCAATAATTGCAATTACTCCGGTAACCTCTAATAAACTTTGCGTACCATTTGTAAATGACGTCTCAGCAATCCAATTTGAAGCTGAAAATAATACAAGACCAATTATTACAATCAGAATATTTGCAATTTTATTTTTTATTTTTGACTCCTCATTTAAATTTAGTTTGGAGTAAAAATCATATTAAGAATTTCATTATTCTAAAAATCTCTTATATACATTACTATTTATATTTTCATTTTTAGCTGCACTATGAATAAAGAATAGGGACAGAAGCAATAAATAATAATTGCGTTAGTTTTTTTCATAGTTGACTTCAGTTTATCCAGTTTGATTATATTTTTCATTATGCACTTTTTTCCCATTATATAAAGGAGGTAATAAACCTATTACCTCCTTTAAGAAATACTTAAGAATGAATTAATTTTCCATTTTTTCTTACTGCCAATTGTGTATGCGAACCATTATCCTTATGACTAATATTTTTTACTTCGAAGTTTGACTTTAATACATTATCGCTTTCATTTATTTTAAACTGAGAAACAAGATTTTGAAGATTATCAGTCAACCTATTTAGATCTTCCGCTGCTTTTGCTATCTGTTGAACGCCGGCTGCGCTTTGTTGGGTTACACTGCTTATCGATTCTATATTCTTACTGATCTGTTCAGCCGCGCTCGATTGTTCTTCACTTGCCGCTGCTACTTGTGTAGACATATCAACTACATCCTGAGCGCCGGTAATAATTTCTTTAAGTGATTGACCTGCTTTTTCAGCCAATGCTTTTCCTTTTTCTACTTCTTCTGTTCCTTGTTGCATTGATACAACTGCGCCCTCTGTGTCTTTCTGAATTTGGCGAATCATTGTAGCAATTTCTTTTGTTGCTTTGGTTGTGCGTTCTGCTAATTTTCTAACTTCATCGGCAACAACTGCAAATCCTCTTCCTTGTTCACCGGCGCGCGCGGCTTCTATGGCTGCATTCAACGCCAACAAATTAGTTTGATCTGCTATATCATCAATCACTTGAACGATCTCACCAATTTCATCACTTCTCTTGCCTAATACTTGAACTGTGTCAGCCGATCTCTGAACTACTTCTGCAATTTTATTCATACCATCAATTGTCTCGCCGACAACTTTGCCGCCTTCTTTTGCAATATTACCTGCATTTTTAGCAGCATCTGATGCCTGTCCTGAATTCTTAGTTGTTTCAAAGATTGTCTTTGTCATCTCTTCAACAGCACCTGCAACTTCAGTTGTTTGAGCACTTTGCTCTTGAGCGCCTGCTGACATCTCTTCTGTACTTGATGAGATTTGATTACTTGCACTTGCTGTGGCTTGGACTGCTTCACTAACTTCTCTCAATATACTTCCAACAGAATCTCCAAGATTATTGATGCTCTGTTTTATCATTTTATGCTGGCCTTTGTATTCTGCTGTTACTCGTTGAGTAAAATCTCCGGTTGCCATAACTTCTAAAACTTTGGCACCGTCTTGAACAGGAAGAATTACAGCGTCAAGCATTTCATTCATTCCATTAACTATGCCATTATAAGCACCTTCGAATTTTGTTACATCGCCTCTGTTATCAAGCAATCCATTTTTCGAATCTTCAATTAATTGCTGAAGTTCTGCTGTAAGCATGTTAATCTTTGCTCTTACACCTTCGTATGCATCGATACCTGCTTGTGCCTTTGAAAGCATGGAATTAAATACTTCAGTCATTTCTCCAATTTCATCTTTTGTTTTAACTTCCAAATTATTAGTTGCTTTCTCCACCTTCAGAGAAAGATTACCTTTCGACATTCCCATCAGCCCGTTGCCAAGATTTGTAATACAAACCGACTCTAACTGTTTCATCCTATCTTTTACCTTATTAACAGCTTTTGAAAAATAACCTGCAAGCAACCAGCCGATTATGACTGCTAAAAGAACACCAACAACCATGAATATAATCATAGTCCTTGATGCAGAATCCGCTTCAACAGTATTTGAATCCGATCTTTCTTTTGCAGATTTTCCGTTGAGGTCATTAATTTTATACAGTAAATCTTGTACTTTTGTTATGGATGCATCGAAATCACCTCTAAGATTTGCGAGAGCTTGATCTTGATTCTGGTTGGATAATGCTATTAATGCTTCTCTTTTAGGAAGGTACTCATTCCATGCCGCTTTGAATTCTTCAAATTGTTTCTTATCGTTTTCATCAATGTAAGTTTTTTCGTATTCAGGTATGTTCAATTTAATAGCCGCATCTCTTTCCTGTATTTGTTTAATTGCCTCAGCCTGTTTTACCGGATCTTTTGCATTAATAATTGCTTCAAGTGTATTCACTCTCTGTTTCTGAAAGTCCGTCCGAAGATCACTAATAATTGCGATAGGTACTGTATTTTTTTCGTATAAAAATGTGTCGCTGTCATCGGCTTGTTTAAGTTTCAATACCCCGATATATCCAACAACTCCGGTAATAAATGATACTAATAAAAAACTAACTAATAGTTTTGCTTTGATTTTAAGATTCTTGAACCAGTTCATTTTAGTATTCCTTATTGTTTAATAATAATGTTTTATTAAAAACTCATTGTAAAAGCCGTTACATAGTTTGTACCGCTTAGTTCGTTCCTGCCAAGAATATCATTCTGCATTCCGAATACAATTAGCAGGTTTTGAGAAAACTGATAAGTGAACCCGGGTGTAACAGAAATTTTGTTAGAATGAAATATTCTATCGTACGTTGTAAAACCATTTAATTCTGCAACGGCTTGAAAATTCTGGCTAATAAAGAGACCAAAACTTAATCCGTAATTCAGAAGATGATTGAAATCCGAAGAGCCGTTTATTTTTGAATATGTAAATATTCCATCAACGGAAAATTTATCGTTTATTTTTTGCGAAACGATGAATCCCGCAGAGTAGGAATATTTTGCCGTATAATCTGAAGAGAGAGCTGTGTCGGAAAAATTACCCGCCGGCAAAGAACCCCCTACAATAAGTGCCACATTAGTGTATTCATTTGTGACCGCGGTAAATTTAGTACCTATGAAGATATCTTGAAGTCCTGTTGAGAATGAAGTACCGAATTCTAAATTTTCTAAAACTCCCATAGTGATTCTGAAGGATAAAGAAGATACCACATGGCGGTTAGAAAGATTATCAGTACTGCCATTGATATTGTAACACTCGTGAGAGCTGAATACGGAGAACGAAGGTTCAAATTCGAAATGAACCAAAGATATTGTACTCGCACGTGGCACCAGTAACTTTGATCCTGATATTCCGCTTATTTGCCCGAATAGATTAGTATTCGCAATCAAGGATATTAATAAAATCGATATGTAGATTTTTATGCGTTTCATCTTACACCGCAACCTGTAATTGTCCCGATTCTTCTTTAAGTAAAACTTTATCAAGATCAATAAGAATTAGAAGCCGGTCGTCAAGTTTGCCGACAGATTTAATGAAGTCCGAATCTACACTTGTTACTATTGAAGGCGGTGCTTCTGTTATGTTCACCGGAATGCGTAATACTTCATTTACAGAATCAACTATAAACCCGATAGTTCTTGTCTCAATTTCTACTACAATGATTCTTGTGTCTTTATCGTGTTCCTTTTTCTCCATGTTCAATCGGGTTCTAAAATCAATAACCGGAATGACTCTTCCTCTCAAGTTGATAACGCCTTCAACGAACACAGGTGAATTAGGGACTTTAGTTATTTGTGTCATCTTGTTGATTTCTTGAACATTGAGAATGTCGACTCCAAATTCCTCGCTTCCAATCTTGAAACTTACAAGCTGGAGAAGTTCGTTGGAATCATCTTTCTTTTGATTTACGTTACTCATTTAACAGTTCTCCTTATTTAGTTAATTTGCCTTTTTCATTTATGAAATAAATTGGTTCTGCAATTTCTTCGCAGATTGCGTTTATTTTCTTGAAATCCTCGGACAATTTTTTAAAACTATTTTTGAATGGTTCATCATTACTCATAACTCCTTCCTGATGGACTGCGGCATAAACAAGTTCTTCTTTAATTTTATGTGCTCTGTTATTGAGAGAGGATAGCTCACTGTTTAAATTTTTCATTGAATGTTTTTCATACGCATTATTTTTTTCTAATTCGCCGATCAGACAAATTAAACTTTGTGAACTATGCTCCAGGTATTCGGCAAGACTCAAAACTTTTCTAAAAAAATCATAAGAAATAATTAATGTGTTTTTCATTTTGATTCTCCATGTTTATTGCTTAATGGAATTCCAAATTCAATTGTTGTCCTGACTCCTTCTTGGATTTCTATGTTTAGAAAGACGTAGTATAATTCTATTATTGATTTAACGATGGCCAGTCCGAATCCCAATCCTGCTTTGAAAGATTCTTCGTTGCGAAGTTGATTAAATGGTACAATCATTTTTTTATTTAGTTCGGGCATTCCGAGTTTACTTCGAAGATTGACTACAGGTATCACTCTTCCTCTTAGATTTACAACGCCTTCAATAAAGTCTGGTGAGTTAGGAACTTTTGTAATTTGAATCATCCTAATTATTTCATGAACCATAAGGATATCAATTCCGAACTCTTCTCTATTTAATTCAAAACTAACTAGTTGAAGAAGTTCGTTCGATTCGCTCTTTGAAAACCCCTCTCTCTTCACGCTAACCTCATGTTAATTTTTCTTATCTTTTTTATTGATTAATTATTCCCAAGGTTCTTCAAGATATTTTCAACGACTCGCTGATGTGATGATACTTCCTCAATCAAATTCTCAAACGATTTAATTGAAATACTTACACCGGTAGCCAGGCAAAATAATGTATGTTTTATCCTATCGATATTATGCTCAATTACATTTAAGGTATGAGTTATATTTTCGTAGTTACTTTCTTCCTCTTTGATACATGTTAACAATTTTTCATTTAGCAGATTTAATTGCTTCTGAAGCATAGATGTAAACATCAACACTATTTCCAAAGACAGTACAGCATCTTCTTCATTTTTCTTTTCATTGTAACCGATAAATATTTTAAATCCCTTTTTCATGTTTAACCTCTCATATATAAATCATTCTATATCGGCAATTGGTAATTGAATCGTTACTCTTGTAGCGCTTTCGGGTAAGCACTGAATTTTAAGATTGCCGTCAAAGAATTCTACAATTTTTTTTACAATTGGTAATCCCAGTCCGCTTCCGGGCATAGTTTTGTCATATTGTTTATTAAAAATGTTAATCTTTTCTATTTGTTCTTTTGTAAATCCTTTACCTATATTTTCAAAGGATAGTTCGTACAAATCGGTTTTGTTTTTTCCTAATACTTTTATTGTAGTATTCGGGAATGAAAATTTGAATGCATTTTCAGTCAATTCTTTCATTAATGCATCAAAATAAAATTCATCTATTTTTAACGGGCTTTCATCAATTTCAATTTCCGTTTTAACCATCTTTTTGGTATGTTTTTTTTCTTCATGTACCACATTAAGAACCCGCGCTGTAATTTCTTTTACCGAATTATTTTTAAGAATACTATTCTCATACAATTCACCTAATTCGTATTGTATATTTGAAAAGAGAATGAATTTTTCAATCGTTGTACGAAGACGTAATGCACTCTCCTGAATAGCAAGACCCATTTCTTCAATCTCTTTCTGTGATATAGATTTAGAGTATTCTACCATCATTTCGGAGTAACCAAGAATTGGTGTCAACGGTGTTCTTAACTCGTGCGGAACAGAGAGAGCAATAATTTCTCTAATATCCCTAGACATTTCCTCGAAATATTCTTTCTTATGTAGTCTCGTTTCTATCATTTTTAGTAGTTCGCTCGACTTGAATGGTTTTGTTAAATAACCATCGGCACCCATCGACATTCCTTTTCTAAAATCCTGGTTTGAGCTTTTGGCAGTAAGAAATACAAACTGTACTTGTTTATATCTTTTTGAGTTTTGAACATATTCAAATAATTCATAACCATTCATTTTAGGCATTATTATATCGGAAATAATCAAGTCTGGTATTTTTTGCCGTAATTGTTTTACGGCTTCTTCTCCATTAGCCGCTGTAATAACAGTATAAGATGCCTCATGAAGAATATCTATGATTGTTTCTCTGAGTTCTATATCATCTTCTATAACAAGAATTGTTTTTTGCATATTATTATTCTTTTTATATGCATATTGTCGTAATCAAATACTATTTCTATACTCAATATTCCTAAATGAGATGTTTTTATAATAAGTGGGAGGTATTAAGCACCAAGTGGTGTGGTTAAAAAGGGGCTAATTATTTCTTGAATATACTTTTAATCTTTTGAGAATAGCGTTTACTACACATAATAGTATTTCCACTATATTTCATTTTTAGAACTAGAGCGCCGTTAAAATACGGTTCAATTCTATCAATATGATTTAGATTAACAATAGTATTATGGTGAACCCTCAGAAATGTTTCTGGAGGTAAAATTTCTTCCCAACTTTTTAATGATTTTTTTTGAACTGTCTTTTTTCCATCAATCAGATTCAGGTTGGAATAATGTTCCACTACATCAATAAAAAGAATTTCATTTAATGAAACAAGTTTACTTGCTTTACCGTAATTTATAATAATTCTGCTTTCAGGAGTCAATTTTGTTAATTCGTTTTTGTTACTAATCTTTGTGCTTAATTCCTGAATTCTCTGGAGACGATCATAGACAATCTTCTGAAGTTCCTTATTTGACACCGGCTTTACTATATAATCATCAGCACCTAGTTTCATTCCCTCGCGCATAATCTTAATATCAGTTTTAGCAGTCAAAAATATAAATGGTATATCTTGTGTCTTCTTGTTTTCCTTTAATTTTTTCTTGAGTTGAAATCCGTCCAAAACCGGCATCGTTATATCACACAAGATTAAATCTGGGGTATGTTCAAGAGCTAATTTTAGACCTTCTAATCCGTTAGACGCCGTATATGTTATATTACCATCATGCTCAAAAACATCTTTAAAGGTATCTAATATTTCCTCTTCGTCTTCAATAATAAGTAATTTATACATTTATAGGACCAGCTTTGAATGACTCAAAATATATTTTTTTTCAATTAATCGGAATTATAACGATAAATGTGGTGCCCTCTTTTTCTTTACTTGTAAATGAAATTTCACCTCCCAATTTATCAACAGTTTTTTTTGTAATACTTAATCCTAATCCGCTTCCTTTAATATTTTGAGAATTAGACATTCGTGTGAACGATTGATAAACATTTGTTTTTTCTTCTTCAGGGATACCTATTCCAGTATCTTCTATTTCAAATCGCAATCGATCGGTTGATGAATTTACTCTAAAATTAACGGACCCATTTTCATTGTTATATTTGAAAGCATTTGAAATTAGATTTTCTAAAATCTTTCTTAACAATCGAGAATCAACTTTAAAATAATCCCTATCCAATTTTATATGCAGTGTTGATTTAATCTGTGGAAATGACTCACTTATTTCTTCGAATATTTCTTTACAATACTGATGCAAATATATTTCTTCTTTGTTCACACTTATTTTTTCGCTTTCCATCTTGTTTAAAAACAAAACTTCCTCCAACATATATGTCATGTTCTCAACATTTTTTCTAATTCTATTAAAGTATTTTGATTTTTTTTGAGAATCCATCGTTTCAATAGCTGATTCCAAAAAATCTGATGAAGATAATACAGTAGTCAGTGGGGTTCTAAATTCATGTGAAACCATTGAGATAAAATTATTTTTTAACTCGTTCAGTTCTTTTTCTTTCTTTAGTGCTTCTTGAATTTCCAACTGAAGTTTTTTGATTTCGGTTATATCTCTTGCTGAAATAATTACAGTGCCTACTTTGCCATTTATATCATATTCCGGCATAGCCAACAAATCTGCCCAAATTCCATTTGGCAATTTAAATTCGACACGTTGGCTTTGTGTGGTATCGAATACTTGTTTTATTAATGTTTCAAATCCATTCACAATATTTTTAGGGAAATTCAACTCGCTAAGTGACTTGCCGATATAATGACTTGTAGTTATACCAAATAAATCTTGCAAAGCGGAGTTCATATATAAAAATTGAAAGTTTTTGTTGACCCTGATTATAACATCTTTTATGTTTTCTGCAAGAGCTCTAAATGTTTCCTGCGATTGTTTGAGTTCTGCGGTTCTTTCTTCAACCATATCCACTAGATGATCTCTATACTTGTTCAATTCTTCTTCGGTTCGTTTGCGTTGTTGAAGATTCACTAACATGTTCGCAAACACTATTAAGAGACGCTTTTCGTTACCTGAAAAAGTATGTAGCTTTTTAATCCAATGAAAACCGATTGCTCCTAAGCAGTTGTCTGCATTCATTAGGGGAATACTTATAGAGCTTTTATGTCCCATACGCATAATAAAATCTCTCAGCTCTCCCGGTGATAATGTTGAGACATCTTGTATAAGCACTTGTTCACCACGCAAATGAGTCTTTAGTGTTAAATCCGGAATGTTAGTAATAGGAATTTTTTGAAAACTAGCGAACATTGATTCGATACCCAAATTACACCATTCATGAGTAGCACTGGCCACTTTATTGTCTAAGTCGTAACTCATAATATAAACTCTATCGGCATCAACTAAACTTCCTAATTCTTTTAGCGAAACTTGAATATTTGATTCAACTGTTTCCAGAGGAAGATTAATAAATGTGGTGGACATGTTCATTAAAAATTCTTGTAACTTAATAAGTAGCTTCATTTCCTCTTCAATCCGCTTGCGTTCTGTAATGTCGCGTCCAATTGATGATGCTCCAATTATTTTACCTTCCTGATCTTTGATAGGAGAGATGGAAAGTGACATATAAATTTCTTTCCCATCTTTTTTTTCTCGTATTGTTTCATAGTGATCTATAATCTCACCTAATTTCAATTTTTCAAGAATTACCGGCACCTCATTATTATTTTTAAGTGGAACCAGTAATGATATCGATTTCCCAATCATTTCATTTTCTGTATAACCATAAATTTTTTCTGCGCCTTTATTCCAACTCGTAATTACTCCATCTAAATTTTTCCCTATTATTGCGTCTTCAGACGATTCAACTATTGCGGCGAGATTATTAGCTTTTTCTTCTGCTAGTTTGCGCTCAGTGATGTCCAGATACGTTCCGAGTATGCCGATGATCTCTCCCTTAGAACTTCGCAGAGGTACCTTGCTGGTAAGAAGTGCTATGAAGTTCCCTTCAGGAGTTTTCGAAGGCTCTTCGATGTTAAGCATAGAAGAGCCGCTCTCGATGACATGATGATCATCGTTACGATACAATTCCGCCTGATCATGCCACACCATCTGGTAATCATCTTTCCCGATTACGTCCTTTGGTTCGGTAAATCCCGCATCGCGCGCAAATATCACGTTACAACCCAAGTAAATGAGATTCTTATCCTTCCAGAATACCCGCACAGGTATCGCGTCGATAATCCTTTCGATGAGCAACTGTGATTCTTTCAGTTCCTCTTCCGCAAGTTTACGTTCAGTAATGTCTTCAGCCATTCCTATAATTTCTTGACCATTTCCGTTTTCATCGCGTAGCATTGCAACAAAAAGATTAGCCCAAACAAGATTTCCATTTTTATGAACATATCTTTTTTCCATACTGTACTTGGATATTTTTCCATCAATCAAATCAGTAAATTGGTTCATATCTTTATCAACATCTTCCGGATATGTGAATTCAGTAAACTTCATTTTGGACAATTCATCATTACTATAACCGACCATATTAGATAAGGATAAATTTGATATGATCGGGTGGCCTTGCAAGTCCAGTAGTGCTATTGCGATTGGGGATTGATCAATGATTGCTCTAAAAAGCTTTTCATTATCTTGAATCCTTTGTTCGATTATCTTTCGCTCTGTAATGTCACGAATATTACATTGAACTACTTTGTGAGAGTTTACCGAATATATATTGCTTACGAACTCAACATTGATTTTTCTTCCATCGGATGTTTCAAGAGGTAAGTTTTTATAACGGACATATTCTTTCTGCTGTAGTTCTAAAAATTTATCTTTGTTAGCAACTATATTTTTAAAGGAGTTTATTTCCCAAACCTCTTTTTCAAGTAATTCTTCTTTTGAGTAACCGAGCAACTCAATCAAAAAAGGATTGACATCAATAATCTTTCCAGTTTCTATGTTGAGAATAAGTATTCCTTCTTTAATCGATTCAAAAAGACGGCGATACTGAACTTCGGAAGCCGCCAATAACATCTCCGTTTTTAGCCGGATTTCTTTTTCTTTTGAACTATCAAGTGCTCTCTTAATTGCGAATTGAAGTCTATGAAGTCTATCTTTTAGTATTAACTGTAACATTTTTTGATCTCTAATAAATTATTGAAACAGTTAATTAGTCAACTTTCTTATCTCACTTTTTTATAGCGTTTCATATAGTAGTATCAATTCATATTTGACATTATTAATACCTGGGATGCAGCACTAATTTGAGCTTGTGTCGTTGCCGCTAATGAAGATTGCGCTGCCACCTTTACTGAATTGAAAAATGCTGTATAAGCGTTGATAATTACATCAGCGGAAATTGTACTGCTTATAGAACCGCTCAGAATTGTTTTCGAGGAGCCGAATCCATTAATGCTTACATCGAGCGATTCAATTAACGAAGAGTACGCGGCTAATGTTACTTCTATCTGAGATTTAATGGCATAATGGTACTGAACATACGCGTTTGTGATAGCATTGATATCGACTGCGGTTTTTATTGATGAAGCGAGCGCTGCTCCAGCAGATGCAACGGCATTCATCTGAGCAGAAGAAGCTCCCAAAGCCTGAAATTGCTGTATCATCGCAAGGTTCAGGACAAATGAATATCTTTTGTTGAAACACTGTGCCAGAGCAAGTCTTGCAGAAGAATTCATTGAAGCTGATGAATTTATAAAGGTGGTTATACCTATCCGAAGTAATTCTGCATATACACTAGCACTGATATTATTATTTGCGTACCCAGATAATACTGTCTGTTGGAAATTGTCTTTATCTTTATCCGCTTCATCATCTGAATCTGCCGAATTGTACAACGCTAAATCAAGATTCGATTCGGCTTTTGCTTTAACCTGCATCATTGCCTGAATCTGGCTGGCAGATAATCCGAAATATGAGTTTGCCGAAGCCTGAACGATGGCCTGATACTGAGCCTGCAAAGCTGCTGCGAATGCATCTTGCGCGTCTGAATCACCGTGAAGATGCAAAGCACTATTAGTGTTAAGCATCAATTTGAGATCTGCTAAATCAAGAGAGTTAGCACGTCCCTTGGCTACCAACTTAATATAAAGATCAGTTGCAGTAGTTGACTCCACATTCAAAGGAGGAGCATAAACCGTACTTCCGCTCTCAACGGTTGAAGAAACCATCGCTTTCCACACGGTAGCCCCCTGAGTTGCAATTACAACAAGATTATTTTCGCCGTGTATATTTGTCTCGACAACAAATTTCCCCGATGCATCAGTCTGTACATTTTGTGTTGACACCGTCTTAAGTGAACCGTCTGCTTGTATTTCGGCCAAAATCACTACTGCGCCGGCTAATGAAGTCTGAATGGATGTACTTTTATTTAAAATATTGGATGAAGCCGCGGTTGTAGATAATCTTCCCGCAACTTTTGAAGTTCCCATACCACTGGAATCTACAGGGTTATCCTGTGAGCATCCCGAAATAAGGAATGCACATATTGCAATTCCTGTAAAAAGGAATCTGCTTAAAAGAATATTATTTTTCATTATTGTCTCCTTTATTAATGTTGATCTTATATGTTTAAGCTATGTACTGTTTTTATTTTTCTTTCCATATAATAACTTCTTTCTGTTTCCGTGAGAAAAATAAATTATAGAAATGCCAGTATATGCAGTACTTATGGGATAAAACCTGTGGTTGTTTTTACGACATGTAGAAATTCGAATGTTTCATTAGTTTTTATTTAAACTTCGAGCCATGTATGACGCAGGGCACATTCTCTTTTCTTACTCCAATAATTAATTTTGTTTTTCGAAACGGGGATTGGAATAACTTTGTTTAATATTCATGATCTTTAGAATAGAATAATTCTGTAAAAAGAAAAATGAGTTAGCAGCAATTTTTTTTTAATTCTTCTCCGGTAATTATAGAATTGATTAATCCGCCCAGGAACAATTTTAAAGTTATAAGATCTTTATATTTATCGAAAAAGTAGTCAATATTTGAGCTCTCATAAACTCTATAATAATATGACGGGTTACTGTTTGTAAGCAATATTATTATTGGTCTGTTTTTTAATGAACTTACTTTGGAAGTCAAGTACAGCACATCCCCTTCAAGTGTCATTTCGTCAAGAAGAAGAAGATCAATGTTCTCCTTTTGTAAAATATCTAAAGCGCTAACTGATGTGTCAGCCCTATATATACTTTTGCCGGTTCCCTCTATTCCGAGGTAATTAATCATTTTATCCCTTACAGGGTCACGGTTGTCGACATATAATATTTTCATTTTCTCACATTCGAATGATTCATGATTTGAAATTACTAAGGCGGGGATAATTTTTATGCGGAAAATTCAGAGATTTTAATGCGGTGTTTCTTTGAAATATTTTGTAATAGGAATTACTACATGAAATAAATGTACTAATTATGTTTTAAATAAGATTGTTTTCAATTGTATATTTAATTAGTAAGGCGATGGAAGTAAGATTAAGTTTTTCCTGTATCCTCGATTTATATGACGCTACAGTATTTACACTGAGATTCAAATGTTCTGCGATCCTTGTTAATTTGTAACCCTGGCCTATTAATCTTAAAACTTCAAATTCCCGATCGGATAATTTTTCGTGCGGGTATTCTTTTTCAGATTTGTTTCCATAAAGCAGGAGATCTTCTAATACTTCCTGTTTGAGATATTTACCCCCTTTCGATATTTTATTAATTGCCATTATAATTTCATTCGGTTCGGCATTTTTACTTAAATAACCGTCGGCACCTATGCTTAATGCACGCGGCCCAAATTTATCATCTGAATAAATACTGAATATCAGAATTTTCAATTCAGGATACATCGCTTTAAGATCTTTAACACAGTCGAGTCCGCTCCGGTCCGGCAGAGATATATCAAGAGTAACAATGTCGGGCTGCTCGGAGCCAAGCAGTTTCATAAGGTCCGAAATGCTCGTGGCCTCGCCGATGATTTTGAAATCTTTATTCATAGAGAATATTTTTTTTAGTCCTTCTCGTACTACTTTATGGTCGTCAGTAATTATAATATTCATTTCAGTTCTCCTGATTAATGGATTCATTCATAGGGACCTTGACTTTAATAACAGTTCCTGAGTGGACTCCGTTTTCAATCGTCAGGGCTCCCCCAATGTAAAGCGCCCTTTCTTTCATCCCTAAGAGTCCAAAAGTGTTTTTCATTTTTTCTCTCTTATTGTTGAAGCCTATTCCATTATCTTCAATACTTATTTGGATTGCTTCTTCAAGAAGCGAAAACTTAATCTTAATCTCTGACGCATTTGAATGTCTCATGGCATTGGTTAACGCCTCCTGAATAATTCTATAGAGCGCAATGTTCGTTTCTTCGTTCAGTTTGATTTCTTTGAAATCGGAAGTGACGGTACATCGCATGTTGCTGATTCTTGTGAATTCCTTAGAATATTCTTGGATTGCCGGAATTAAACCGAGATGTTCAAGGACATAAGAACGTAGTCCCTCTGAGATATCCCTTACAGACTGAATGCCTTTATCAACCATTTTTTTTACTTCACCCAATTCATTAAGGATTTTTTGCAGACTCGTGTTTCCATTTTGCTCGAGAATTTCTTTTATAAATAAAATATTCAGGTTAATACCAGAAAAAAGCTGCCCGAGTTCATCATGTACCTCCCGTGCAATTCTTTGTCTCTCGGTCTCGCGCGCATATTGTATCTGCGCGGCAAGATTCCGCAGTTCTGTTTCTGAATTCCGAAGCTGTCTCTCAGTTTCTCGAAGCTGCTCATAGTTAAGAGATTTTTCAATGGATATCGAAACATTTTTTGCCACCGCATTAAGCAGATTAATATCCTCTTTATTAAACCCCCTATTTTCTTCGTGATTATGAAGTTCAAAGAAACTTATAAGTTCTCCGTTCGATCCGAAAACGGGAATTGAAATAGCCTGCTTTATTGTATACTTCTGGACCAATTCCTGATTTATGAATGAATCGTTTGCAACAGCGTTGGTATAATAACCACTATTGAGAGATTTGAATTTCAGGCAGATTCCGTTCTGCGGATTCCAATACATCTTAAGATACTCCCAATGATCTTTATTGAAGTATCTTTTTGTCATTAGATTATTTCCGTCAATAATTGTTGCAAAACCGCATTCTGCATTCACCAATCCCAGACTTTCAATAACCAGTGCATCCAATATCTGATCTATTTCGAGTGATGAATATAATTTGGAACTTATCCTGAGTAGTGAGTCAATTGTTTCGGCATATTTTTTCCTCTCGTCTATATCGTAACAGGAACCTATATAACCCGAAAATTCTCCGTCTTGATCGTGAAATGGCATTCCGTAATCAATAATCCATTTATATTCCGCCATTCTGTTTTTTAAACGGTATTCGAGTACAAAGCTGTTTCTTTTCCTGAATGAAGAATAATAGTCATTCTTGACCCGGGGACGATCCTCAGGATGGATGTCCTCAAACCACCCATCTCCTAATTCATCTTCTAGTTTTTTACCAGTAAACGCCAGCCATGCATTGTTAAAATAGTAGCACTTTCCATCGCTGTCCGAACGCCAGACGGGATTGGGAAAATCGGAGAAGAGTTGGAGATGAAAATCCCTCGAATTAAGTAATTTTTTTTCTATACTCAGTTTTTCAGTTAAATCCCGGCTTACTTTTATGAATCCATAAATTTCATTATTACTATCCTTCAAAGAAGTTAAAATCACTTCCGCCCAGAATTTCACCCCATTCTTTTTCAGCCGCCATCCTTCATATTCGCATCTTCCCTTTTCAGTGGCAATTTTAAGTAATGCGGCAGGTCTTTCATTTTCTCTCTCTTCTTGCATATAAAATATTGAAAAGTGCTTCCCTATTAATTCCTCTTTGCTATATCCGTTAACTGATTGAGTTCCGTAATTCCAGCTAGTGATTATCCCGTTTGGATCGAGAAGAAGAATTTCAAAGTTCTTTATATCCCGCACAAGAACGTCAAATCGCATTTCAGATTTCAGTTTTTCAAGCTCTGCTTTCATGGCTTTTTTGTGATTAACCAGAATACTTTTTCGCCAAATGAATAGGAGAGAAAGAACAAATAAAAGATCTGCCGAAATAAAACCGAGTATAATATTTTCCGCAAGATCTTTAACAGGAGTATATAATTCGGATTTATTGATTTTAGTAATTAGCGTCCAGGTTGATAAGGGCACTTTTTGTAGAACTGCCACTACTCTTTCGTGTCTGTAATCAATGCCGTCCAGTGCACTCCAATCGGATTTTATTCTGCTGACTTCTTCAAGCGCCTTCCCGTATGTAGAATCCAGTAATGGTTTATCAACGGTTGAAAATTTGGGGGTGTTCAGGTAAACAATTCCGTCGTTGAACGGCTTAACAAGGAGCACTTCGAGTGTTGAAAAAATGTCTTCACGTATATTAAGCATTGCATTAAAAGTTTTCTTCGGATCAAATTTAAGAATCAAGACATATTTGTTCTTCTCTTTGTTCTGGGGACCAACTAAAGGGACATAAAATTTGGAAGAATTCCTTTCACTGAATTTATCATCTGCATCTGAAAACGTAATTGAATTTAAATTAACTGAATTCATACACTGTATTGAATCTATTCTGTCAAGATATTCTCTTTCCGGTATAACTTTATGAAGAGTCTTCCCGAAACCACTAACTAGACTTACGTTGTCGTATTGATAATAAAATTTCAAAGCCTTCGACCACTCAGACAAATTTTTAGTGCTGTTGGGATTAGTGAATGGTACAGGTGGATTATTCTGTAAATATGGATTGGTCCGCATAACTTCCAGCTGGGAATATCTTCCAGAGAGCCAGTCATTTATTTGCAAATATTTTTGGTCGGCGACTGCCCGAAGGAATAAAAGCTTCTCATCTACAATTTTTTCTTTCTGATATATATAGTAAAGGGACCCAACTAGAGCCAGAGATATGCTTATAATAAACAACGGCCAGAAAATAAGTGCAGGTGGGCTTTTAGAGAACTTCTTCAGAGAAAATCTGAAAAGACTGAACATCTCATTAACTTTCTTAATGATGATAAAACATATAAAATAAAATCTTAGTTCACAAATTGCATTCTATTGGTTGAGATGTGTACCTATTAAAAATCCTATCCGTACTGATCTCAGTCTTTCTAGACTAGAATCACTTTCTTTTCTCTCAGAAAAAAAATCGTAAAATTCATCATGCTTAAGTCTTTACTCTATTTTTGTCTTGGTTTCTTCAAATCAAAAACACAACTCCAACTGGAAATCATCTTTCTTCGGAAGCAACTTGAAATTCACAACACTTTAAATAATCAATGAAATTATATTCTTCAGAGAGTAGTATACTCAACGACAAATACATTTCCACTTTTTAATTCAACATTTTGAAAAATGATGATGACTGAAATGTGGCAGATATTTGCAGTTTTTGTTTGTTTGCATTTTGAGTGAGTAATGAAGCATGGACTTTATTACAAATTGGTTTGGGTGGTAATGTTGTTGGCAGAACTGGTGAAAAAATTGTTGAGAAGATTAGAAAATGAATTAAGTGGGGGTCGAGGCAAGTTCTTTTTCAGAGGATGATTCAGTTAAACCAAAAACGAGATCTTTCTCTACCAACTTTGTAACATTAAGTAATGGTATTAAATATTTGTTAAATGGAGTATTCTCAGTTTTGGAATGCAAAAGACCACGAGTAGTTCCAACACATATCATTAATAAGTGAGCTACAAAACCTTTGGGCAAGACAATAGAATTGGTTTCGACATTTTTAAGCAAATCCCAATCGGAAGATGCAATTTGGAAATGGCAACCACCCTCAATTAATAAAAATGGGGTGTTTGAAGAATCGTTGAATGTAAATTGTGTAAATACGCCAATAGCCCTATTGTTTTGATCGAAACCAAATCTAACATTTGTTAGTACATTCAAATTTTCATCTTTTTTAGGCGGATCACCAATAATTGCGAATTGCTCTGTTGAAACATTTAGAAGATGGAAGCTAATTAATTTAGTCTCACTCATTAGGCAGCCTTTTTTCTGTTAGAATCTCCATCCACATCCGGGCAAGTGATAGGTTCTTGCATTTCTTTATAAGACAATTTATGAGAAGGAAGAGACATTTTTTTATAAGCCGGAGGAATATAAAGACCTTCTGGGACAGATTTTATAGTTGTCTGCAATGAAGGAATATCCATGAGAGTTATTCCTAAAACAATTTCCAGTTTATAAATTGTTTCCAAAGTAAGATTTTCATTTCCCTTTACAAGTTTATTTATCTGTTGAGGAGAAATATTTAATTTCTCAGCCAATTCTTTTTGAGTAATACCTTTTTCTCTTATAGCTCTTAAAATAGTAAGAGCAATTTTAGCTGATTTATCGAGCCATTTTTCGTTGGTAACGCGCCATTTAGCTTTTTCAAGCCATTTAGAAGGTTCTTTAGAAGCAATTTTTTTTAATCTTTCGGATACTGAGCTCATATAGTTCTTTCGTTTTAAGAGTTAATCTTTTAATGCGTCTTCATCAAATATTCCTTCTGCGCGAAGGAAGGCTAAACAGTTGTCTAATCTTTGCAATTCTTTTTGAGTATGTGCGCGTTCAATCATTGTTCTTGTAAGTTTAATAGCTCCACCAGTTATGACATAATAATTTTCTGGAACTTTTATAGCGTACACTCGAATCCAGCTTTTTTCAATAATCCCATAAGCTTTGGTTTTTTCCAAGTCATCTTGTTTATATGTAATATTATCGAGAGGTTTGAAATAAGAGTTGAGCGATTTAGGACTATTTTCATCACTATTTTCGATTTCTAATAGTTGTTTTTGAAGTTCTAATGCGTCACTTCGGGTTTGCATAACGGCGTCTTCAATAGAAATTGTACCAAAGAAGCCACCAATTAAATCATTTTTATTTCTAGTAAAGAAATCTTCCAAATATTCAAGATCTTGCCATTGATCAAAAAGACGATCAAATTCGTCAGTTTCTTGATCGTCATACTTAAAAGAAAAAAGAGCTTGATTTTGAGTTTCAAATATAGTAACAATTTGCATAAAATCAACCTATAAGTTGATTTATTTTAAGGTAAAAATTCATGACATTTCTTTGAATAATTGCTGAAATAATTGAGAATCCTTCTGACTTTGCAGTAACATTCTAGCGATTGTAGCATTAAATGCTTTCTTAAAATCTTCATCGCTGGCAAAAAGTTTATAAAGATCTAATTCGTTTTTCCTTTCTTTGTTTACAGCTTTTATGATGAGTTTTTCCAATGCAATTCTTCTTGCAAGTTCGTCGGGATTATTAACGACTTGCTCTTTAAAGTTAGGATGATTGTAAACACTTCGAGCTATGTTTATAAACTTAACTTTTCTTTCATCATCAGTAACTCCCCAACTATCGAAATGTTTTTCGTTAAATGCTTTGATAATTTCATTAAGAGGATCTATAATCACCTCACTGCCATGATAGCCGCGCGGATTGGAGTTGATTGGATCGACTTCCGTTGCCGCAGGGTCAAGATCAATGCGGTAATTTAATTTTACCCGTGCGATGCCGTAACTGTTAAGATCGACATTGTTGAGCAGTTCGTCAATCTTATCTTTATCAGGATCGGAAATTTTTAGTTTTGGTATAAGAAGTTTTAGAAACCAGTAAAGCATTTCCCATTGAATGATGTTCTGTGGCATGATGGATGCAATCTGCCCATAAATCTTTACAAAATGTTTGGCTTTTATTTTGAAATCAATTTTAACTTCTTCTTCCAGTTCAAGTTCGTTATTGAAACGATTGGCATTTATATCAATCAATCCGTCGAGTTCTTCGCGGGAAACATTGTTGAAATATTTTTCATTGAATAGCTCAACCTCACTCCATTCATAAATGCCGGTTTCATCCATTTTATTCTTGAGATCGTGTAAAACATTAATATCGGTTGGCTGACTTAATGATGTTGAGGTATAGAATGGATCGAAAGCTTCTTTTATATCATCGGTAGTATTGAAGAAATCCAAAACGAAAGTATCTTTCTTATCCATCTTTTGATTTGAGCGGTTTAATCGGGATAATGCTTGCACTGCCATAACACCTTGCAGTTTTTTATCGACATACATTGTATTCAGCAACGGCTCATCAAAACCATAGAGATATTTATTGGCAACAACGAGAAGACGATATTTATCTTCTCTAAGTTTATCCGGAATATCTTTACTTGGGAAACCATTAAGTCTTTCTTCAGTCAGTTCAACACCATCAACTTTCTTTTTACCGGAGAAAGCAATAATGATGTCGAATGGAGCGTGCGCATCTTGAATAGCCCGCCGTAAAGCATAATAATACTTTATTGCACGATCAATATTCATGGTAACAACCATACCTTTTGCTTTACCTTTAAGTTTACGGGAATTAACTACATTCTCAATAAAATGATCGAGCATAATTCTAGCTTTTACTTCGATAGTTTCTTTGTGTCCTTCCACATACGTTTTTAGTTTTTTCTGCGCTTTTACCGTTTCAAAAAGAGGATTGCCTTCAGTAGATTTTAATACTTGGTAATAGCTTTTGTAAGTTGTGTAGTTAGCAAGCACATCCAAAATAAAACCTTCTTCGATTGCTTGTTTCATTGAGTAGAGATCGAAGGGCTTAAATTTTTTCTGCCCGGCTTCAAAATAGGGCTCGCCAAATTTTTCGAGAGTTGCCGGTTTTGGTGTTGCCGTGAAAGCAAAGAAAGATGCATTCTTACTCATCTTTCTTTCGTCCATTGTCTTCAGAATGAAATCTTCAATGTCTTCAAGTTCAACATCATCTTCGGAAGAGTTAAGTGCGACATTAAGTTTATGGGAGGAAAGACCAGATTGTGATGAATGAGCTTCATCTATGATAACCGCAAAATTACGATTGGATAAATCTTGAATACCGTCAACGATGAAAGGGAACTTTTGAACTGTGGAAATAATTATCTTTTTACCAAGTTCGAGATATTTTTTTAGATCGGCAGAATTTTCAGCATGGGCGACAATGTTTTTAACTTCTGAAAAGAGTTTGATATCATCGCGAAGTTGTTTATCAAGAACCTTGCGATCAGTAATTACAATAACCGAATCAAAAAGATTAAGAGTGCCGGATTGATTATATAATTCTACAAGTTGAAAAGCCAGCCATGTAATAGAATATGACTTACCGGAACCGGCTGAATGCTGAATTAGATATTTACCGCCAACACCTTTTTCTTTAACTTCTGCTAACAGACGATTAACAACCCGCAGCTGATGGTAACGGGGAAAATAAAGATTCTTTTTTACCTTCTTGGTTTTTACACCTTTCTCTTCAACTATCTTAGCAAAGTGTTCTATAATATTAACAAGATTTTCTTTAACCAGAATTTCATCAGTTAAGTATGCTGTTTTGTAGCTGGAAGGATTAAGCGGATTACCTTTACCAAAATTGAATCCTTTATTGAAAGGAAGAAAGAAAGTTTCATTCCCGTCAAGTTTAGTTGCCATAAAAATATCTTCGGTATCCATGGCGAAATGAACGATGCATCTACCAAAATTAAATAAAGGATCCGAAGGACTGCGCTGTTCTTTATATTGTTTTATTGCGTTATAAACCGATTGACCGGTCCAAAGATTTTTTAGCTCAAACGTTATGATTGAAATGCCATTAAGAAATAAAACCATATCAACAGATTTGAGCGGTTCACTTTCCGAATAATGAACTTGTCTTGTTACAGAAAATATATTTTTAGCAAAGTTTTCTTTCACTTCCGGATTAAGAGTGTTATATGGCAAACGGTAAAGAAATGTGAGATGTGCATCGTCAATAAGCAAACCTTTTTTGAGAAGAGATATTATTCCATCGGATTTAATTTTACGGTTAAGGCGTTCCAGAATTATGCGCTGCCAATTTGGGCGATCGTTTAGCTTGTTTAGTTCTTGCGGCTGTGTAGCTTCAAGGAACTGCCAGAAGATTTTTTCATCTATGCAGAATTCTTTGTTAAAGCTGGAGCTTTCTCCACTAATGTAGCCAAAATGATTAAGAGCGTAAGCGGGGTTTGGTTCTTTTACACCTATAGTTCTTTCTTCTTTACACGAACCAGTAAGTTTCAGTTCGATTAATTGTTCTAAAGCTTTTTCGTTTGTAGAAGTAACCATAAAGCCCCTCTAAGTAACTTTTATTTTTCCGGTAACTACATTTGAAATAAGAATTGATTTAAATTCTTTCAGTGTTTGGATCTGCTCAAACGATTTGACAATAGTTTTATCGTAATATTTAGTTATTTCTTCACAAGATTTGACAATGTTATTTTGTTCGTATAGTGGTGGGCACTGTATTAACAATGATTTTATCAAATCTTGGTTTATGTTCGGTTGACCCCCACCATAAGAAAGAGAAAGTATTTGGGGTCGATTTGAAATAAACCAAAATTGCAAATAACGAATATCAAAACAAACCGAATCCGACAAACAACAACAAGCTTGATTCGCAGTAACATCTGAAACTGTCAAACCAGTTTTGCCAATTGTAGCTCCATACATTGCAATTATCAATGTATCTTTTGGGTATATTTTTAATGATGTAAATCTTCTCAACGCTTTTGCGGTTATTTTTTTATTTATATCTTTTAATCTATTATCATTTAGATCACCAGTATTTACCCAACTGATTGTTCCGTTTTCATAGAATGCTGAATTACCGCTATCTGGAGTTGTTCCACTACCAATTATTCTAAACGATCGACTAATCTTTCTTACTTCCCAATGTGCTGGAATTTTGCCAATCCAATCTACACCACTGTTTTTAAGTTTTACTTTTGGTTTGATACCATTTGTAACGGCTTGGTTGATAAGAATGTTTTTTTGCTCTTTGAGTAGTTCTATTAGTTTTTCTTTTTTAGAGATTGCATTATCAATTTCGGCAAATTTTTTATCTATAAAATTTACTATGTATATCATTTCTTTCTTGTCAGGCAAACAGATAGGAATTTTCTTAAAATCTTCATAATGCATATCCCATTGACCAACACGCACACCGTATGACAAAGCGTTATAAACACCAATATAAGGATGTGATCTTAGCAGATAATGCAAATATTTTGGAAATACTTTTTCAGTTTTTAGTTTACATGTGATGTAAGCCGGGCTAACAATTCCTTCATGTTCACTTACACCCATAGAACCTTGCCATGCCTTCATTTTATTGACAACTAAATCACCCGGTTTAACTGCTTTATATGTAGAAGTATCTTGCGAAGTAACATTATGGTTATCATCTCTTGAATCCTTTTGGATTACTCCAAATTCACGATAGACGGATAATACTTGAAGGTTTGGTCTATTTTTTTCACTTTTTAATTCAGTTACAGCTCTCAGTTTTTCAATCTTCCAATTTTGTGGTATCTGTCCAATCCACTTAATTCCGCTCTCTTTATATTTTTTGTGTTTGGGTAATTGCATATTTAGCGAACCTTACGGAAGCCGACAATCTTTTTAAGCAAGCCTTTCGTTTCCTTTTCAAGAGCAAGGATTTCTTTAGTTACTTTTTCCAAAGAACGGAGCGGAGTATGTTTGTAGAAATATTTATTAAAACTAACTTCGTAACCAATTTGTGTTTTATCAATTGCCATCCATGCATCTCCAACATGGGGACGGACTTCGCGGATAAAGTATTTATAAATATCTTCCTTCAGCGGAATATTTTCATTATCACGTAACTCGCTGTCGGGTTCATATTCAATAAATTCATGTTGGTGTTTGGTTTGCCAGAAACCGTAATCGTTCAATCTTTCTTTGGTTGTTCCAAGCTGATTTAATATTTCATTGAGCTTTTCATCTTTCAGTGCATGAACTGATTTAATTACACTTTCAGCATTTTCATCACGCCAACTAACAGCATCGAGAATCTGTTTTTTCTCCGATGATGTGAGCGTAATTTCTAATTTCTTAATAGCATCAGTCACTAGCTGCTGGAAGATGTTGAAATTGTTATAGCATTTTGTACCAATTTCTTTCTGGAGAAGTTTTGCCACATCCATTAACCGCAACTGTTTTTCCCATACCTTAACATCTAAAATGGATCTGATATTCTTGGAAGGAATATCGAGCTGTTCCTCGGAAATGTGTTCTTCAATTTCCTTGTGGAATTTTTTTAAGCCATCGTAAACTTTATCCCCATATTTGGAATAGATCCATTGCATAATATCCGATAAGTAAGAAACGAAACGTAGAGTAGAAATTCGTTCATTAGTGAATTGAGATTTAAGACGCAACGGGCGTTCAACAGTAACTTTGTAATAACCAAAATCGGAATTATCAAAAACTTTAGAAACCCCGCTATTTGGCATCTCAAGAGAGATTTCTGTTATCTCGTCAATATGAGCATCGGAGAACCGGCAATTCTTCTGACCGAGATTATTTCTAAGCTTTTCGAACATGTTAGATGCATCGATCAATTGAACTTTACCTTTTCGATTCTTTGCTTTGTTATTAGAGACAATCCAGATGTAAGTTGTAATGCCGGTATTATAAAACAAATTATTAGGAAGCTGGATAATAGCTTCGAGCCAATCGTTTTCGATGATGTATCTGCGGATGTTACTTTCACCGCTTCCGGCATCGCCGGTAAAGAGCGATGAGCCGTTATGAATCGAAGCAATACGAGAGCCCAACGGAGAATCAGAAAGGCGCTTCATTTTGTTAACCATTTCCATGAGGAAAAGGAGTTGTCCATCCGATGAACGAGGGGTCGCATTTACCAATTCCCACTCGTCCCTAAAATTCTTCAAAGATATTTGGAAACGAGGATCGATAACCTCGCCTTCATCGATAATATTTTTCTGATCTGCTTTCCATGATTTGCCATAAGGAGGATTTGATAACATAAAATCGAAACGGAGTGAAGAGAAATCATCCGTTGCCAAAGTAGAGCCAAATTTAATATGTGCCGGGTCTTTCCCTTTAATCATCATATCTGATTTGCATATAGCATAAGTTTCGCCGTTTACTTCTTTGCCGTAAAGGTTAATTCTATCTTCCTTTACTTTGAAAGGGCCATCCGGATCGGTGAGATAGTTTTCAGATTCGGTGAGCATACCACCGGATCCACAAGCGGGATCGTAAATCATAATTACGGGAGGAAGTTTTTTCTTTACAGGGAGAAACAATAGATGTGTCATTAGATGAATAACTTCGCGCGGAGTAAAATGCTCTCCGGCTTCTTCATTATTCTCTTCGTTGAATTTTCGAATAAGCTCTTCAAACACAATACCCATCCCATGATTGGAAAGACCAGGTAAGGTCTTCTCATCAGGAGCTTGTATTGTTTCCGGACCAAGATTGATTTCATTCGATGTATATTTTTCTATAACATCGTGAAGTACATTTGCATCAACCATTTTCCTAATCTGCGCACGGAGATAAAATTTATCTATAATCTCTTTTACGTTATCGCTGAATCCATCAAGATAATTTTTGAAGTTGGCTTCTATCTGTGAAGGATTACCGAGCATACTTTTAAGAGTAAATTTAGATGTGTTATAGAAAACATACCCGGTTACATCCTGAAGAGCATTTGGATCAAGTTCTGTAAGTCCAACATCTTCACGTTGATACTTAACTTCTTCTTTGATTGCTTCTTTTGTGGGTTCCAGAAGAACGTCAATTCTTCTAAGAACAAACATCGGGAGAATTACATCACGGTATTTACCTCGAACAAAGACATCTCTCAGACAATCGTCTGCAATAGACCAAATGAAAGAAACAATTTTATTGTGTTGGGAGTTATCCATTATCGGTATTCCAAATTTATCAAAATAAGGTTGTTGAAAATGAGGTATTATTATTCATCAATTGTAGATATTTATTTTAAATGTATGTTCTGAAATGAAGAAAGAGATCATGAAGAAAGAATTTCCCGATTTATATCATAAAATATGTATATAACTTTCAAATAGAAAGAATTTCCTTTGTTCAAAAAGCCACAATAAGTAAATCGCTGGCAAATTATTGTTGAATTATTTTTTGAATTTAATAAACAGATAGTGTTATAAGAACCAAAACATTTTCAGGTATAAGAACAATAGTAATAACCAATCAAGGAGTTACTATGTGTTCTTTCACCCTCGGTGCAGATCCCGAATTACTGTGCCGCTTAAACGGAAAATATGTACCCGCCCACAACTACTTCAAATCAAACTCTTCTTTCGGACTAGATGGCTGTGAGGCCATAGCCGAAATTCGTCCGGGCTACTCTGAGAGTCCCATTGATACCACCTCAAAAGTATTTCAAATTCTAGAGTATGGCCACACTAAAGCACCGGACTTAGAATTTTATGCTGGTCACTTCGTAGATAACCTATCATTAGGAGGTCATCTGCATTTCTCACTTCAACCCGAACCAAATATCGTTGATGCTCTTGATACTGTATTGTATTCACTATCAAATTGTATAGACGATAGAGAACAAAGAACAAAACGAGAGAAGTGCGGCTACGGTAAACGGAAAGCATTTCGAAAACAGCCGCATGGTTTTGAGTACAGAACTCCCGGAAGTTGGCTTCTCTCTCCTTCTACTACTCTTGTAACCTTTACACTCGCAAAACTTGCGGTACTCGGAGTAACCGAAGACAATCTTGATTTCACTGAGATCAAAGGAAGGCAGCACTCGATTACATTCCTCCGTAACCTAAAAGAAAATCTAAAAACAATTCCAACTGATTGTGAGGAAGGATTGAAGGAAATGGATCTTCTTCTAAACAAAAAGTTAAACTGGAACGTAAACATTCTTCCCAACTGGGGAATAATCAAGGAGGCAGCATGAGACATTGTCATGATTGTGGATGTGAGCTCGAGGAACACTCAGTAAGGTATGCAAGAGAAGAACCGTATTGCGAAGATTGTTTTTCAGAGTCCTTTAACTATTGTAATCGCTGCGACGAAATAATATTCCGTGAAGAAACTCTTTGGGATAATGACGGTAATCCTTTTTGTAATGAGTGCTATGAGAACATGCATGATGACGATTCGCCGGACAATCCTCCAGTTTATGATTCAGACAGAAAATTAATTCTTGAGTTATCGAGAAGTTGGCTGTCTGGAAAATGCAAACACAAAACATTACTCAAGATCAACAAAAAGGATTTTCTTCTTCAAAAAATACGCGATAAAATAGGACTGATTGAATCATCACTCTACCTCTTCGGGCTGCAAGACAGAGATGAGTATCAGCTATCTGCAAGCCCAAACATCATTGATCAAGTACGAGAATTTATTCTCATAAATGGACTTGATCTAAAAGTAATTGAAGGAATCGGTTGTAACAGATTAGGGATCAGTTACTCTCTTCGTAAAGAAAATCTCGAATTAGTATTAAACCTCATTAAACAAATCTCACAAGTAAAAGAACTCGTCGAAGCATAACGATCACTTAAAACATTAAAGGAGGAAATACCATGTGCGGTATAATGGGATACTATTGCTTTCGCGATAAGAGACCAAACAAAGATCAGATAACAGAAATGTTTTCATTGCTAGAGACCCGAGGTAGAGATGCTTCGGGTTTTGCATTTATACAAGACAACCAACTAGTTGTAAACAAATCCCCCATCAAATCATCACTCTTCGTTAAGTCAGATGATTGGGTAAAATTGGAATTACCGAAGATCATGATTCTTCATACTCGCGCAGCGACGCAAGGTTGCAGTAAGAACGCCGCTAATAATCATCCGCTCTTTAACAAGCAGGGCATCGCAATAGTCCACAACGGAATTATTTATAACGACAAAGATATTTTCGGAAAGAACAAACGTGACGGTGAAGTTGACAGTGAAGCAATACTGCAAGTACTCTCTACCAGAGGTAAAGGAGATAAAATCAAACGAGTATTTGATAAACTGGAAGGAAGTTTTGCATTTGCAGCTATAGACAAAAATGAGCCCGAAAAACTTATTCTCGTGAAGAAAGACAATCCGATTGATCTCTACTACGACACAGAGAATGATATTCTCTATTTCTGTTCTGAACGACGCATCATGCAAGAAGGTCTCGGACTAAAAGCAAAGTCACACCGTGGATTTAATCTTGGTGAAGGCAACTACCATTTCTATGAAATGAAAAATAATCATGGATTGATATTCGGAAGTGAAGGTGTTGAATCATACGAACACTATCATCCACGTAAGTTTTACGAACAAGAATTTATGTACCGCTCTAGGGATGAGGAGATGATAGTTGAGTGCCCCTACTGTTTAGGAACCACAACTTACTTCTTAGGAAAACTCTTCAACAAGTGCGAATGCTGCGGAGTAGATATCAACGAGGAGGACTTGTATGTATAGTCTAAAGCTTTACCAACTAAAATACTCACAGAAAAAGATACGATGACAATCTAAATAATTAGATAGGAGGAAGAATGGATTGGCACATAATTCTAAAAATAATCAAAGTTGTAATACAAATAATTATTGACGCACTAGGCGGAGGAGACGATAAAAAAGATGGATGAAAAAACATTTCTCGAAGATCTCATAAAAGAGGCTGAGGAAAAAGAAGAACTGCGAACACAAGCGTTTTATGATTTGCTACTACTTGAAATTAGCAAGCTGCAAGATCAGATAGCTAATAACTTCTATGAAGCTGAAAAAGAAATTGAACTGATCAATAGATTTATTCTTTCTAAAAACTCAACGATTCAGAATAAAGTTGATTGGCTTGAAAAGAAATTAGAAGCATACATCAGAGAGAAAGGTGAAAAGACTTTAGAGATGCCTCACGGAACTTTGAAGATGCACAAAAAGCCGGACCGAATTGAAATTGCAGATCTTGATCTTTTCTTAAAGCACGCAAAGAAAGAAATGTTGTCTGTAATACCGGAACAAATAAAACCGGATTTAACAAAAATAAAATCCTTCATGAAAACTAACTTCCCACCCAAGGGTGTGAAAATCATTGAAGGAGAGACAGAGTTTAGTTATAAACTCAGGAAGGATGATGAAAATGTCAGACCGCAAAAAACTAGAGTTAACAGAACTGAATCAACCAGTGATAATGAAATTGCTCTTCGACAGTCCGCTTAAAGGAGAAAGTAAGTACGGGCAATACTTTGCATATGCAGTTGAATGTAACGGTGAAGAGATGACATTCTTCTCACCGAGTGATGATGTAAACGAGAAGCTGATAAATCTGAAGCGTGGATCGAAAGTTCAGATAACCAAGACGGCGAAACAGAATGGGAAAGGCATCAAGGTTGATTATGAAGTATTGGTACTTGAAGAAAAAAAAGCTGAACAAAACGGTAACGGTTCGACACACGATAACTATTATGAGTTGATGCTGCATAGCTACGAAGACGCACTTAAGATAAATGAGAAGCTTGGAGGTCTCGTTGACGTTTCGAGAATTGGAATTACTCTCTTCATTGCAAGAAGTAAAATCAACGGAAACGGATTTGGAGCAGTTACCAATGGCTGACATGAAAGTAAGATTCAAAACACTTGTCTGGACTTTCAAAGATACTTCAATTAAATACCCAGAATACTCTGAACTACCTAGAAAGAAAATAACCTCCCCGCAAGATTTTTATAATCTATTCAACCCCTTGTTAAAAGAAGAATCCAAAGAAGTCTTTCTCGTTTCCTGGTTAAGCAGTGCCAACAGAGTCCAGGGTTTTGAGATAATATCTTCCGGTAGTCTAACTGCCTCCGTTGTAGATCCAAGGGCAGTATTCAGAAGTGCGATTGTCGCGAATTGCGCCAACATTATAATAGCCCACAATCATCCTAGTGGAAATACGGAACCCAGCAATGAAGATATTTCGATAACTAAGAAGCTTGTCGAGGTAGGAAAGATTATTGAGATCAACATCTTCGATCATATCATCTTTGCTGAGGATAAGTATACATCCTTTGTTGAACGACGGCTGCTTTAACGGGTGTGTGGATGGAATTAATGAAACGAGATTATATTTTTTTTTGAAGAGGTTATTTTGGAAGATGAGGAAGAAATTGAAACTACGAACATATTCAAATTTATATTTGCTGCAATAACAAGAATATCCATAGGAGTTATAATAGGCTATGCAATGTTGCATTCTAAACTGTTGACAATAATTACTGAATGTTATAATGGATTGTCAGATACAGCAATGTTTGTTATCGGAGTTATACTTGCTTGGGGTATTCTTCACAGAGTAGCTAAGGATTAGTAGATATGGGGCCTCTGAAAAGAGGCTCATTATTTTTTCGTTTAGATAAAAGATTCATCTTCAAGCGGGCCTTATAAAGCCCGGTAAATTTTTTACAAAAAAATTTTAGAGATCGATTTATAAACCAGAAATAAAAGGGGTACGTCAATTATTCTTTGGCTTCTTTTTTCAGCTGCGTTTCCGGGCGACCTGCTAGGTGAGGTATACAATCTGGGGGCCTATTCCAATGAGCCAAGCGATTGATTTGGTTCCATTTTTTGAACCAGAAATAATCTTCCTATCACGGATCGGTCAAGAATTATTTTATCCTCGTGCTTTTTCACTAATTAAAGAGGTTATAAAGCGCTATTTAATAGTTCTACTTATTTCATAAAGTAATATTCCAGTATGAAATACTACGCGTCTCGCATCTTCAAAGCCAAGTTCTTCGCCATCTTTCAATCCAGAGTGTTCTTGTCTTTGTATAATATCTATTAGGTTATTCCAATAATCCTCTATTGCTGTTAAAAATTTTGGTATAGTTTTCCCCAATTGATTCTTGTTATAAAGAATAATTCCTTCAAGCCTATTTTTTGTATGTGTTTTATCTTGATATTTATCAGCAAGATTATATCTTAAAATTATTGAATCGATAAATTCTTGAATAGATTCACGACATAAATGACCAATTGTTGAGTAATTAATCTGGTTCTCAGCTTTCCATAATAAATTTTCAGCTTCTTTCCATTTAGCAAAAGCTATTTGATACACTACAGCAAAGTTTGAATTCGATAAGTAATTCTTTATTTCGGAATCAATTTGCTGGAACGAACCAGTATAATTTTGTTTTAAATATTCGTAATACTTTATTCCTTTTGAAGTAGGATGGAATGAAAAATCAACACTAGGATGAACATGCTTTTCGATTTTAATATAACCGGCAGCATCAAGAATTTTAAGATCAACCGTAGAAACGTCGAGAGAACTATTGGGTACTGATGGATTTACCATTGATGTGCCACTTGAACAGGTTGATACGAAAAATTCCTTTCTTTTTTCGACAGGCACGCTTCTATGCGTCTCAATAATAAAAGAAATAATAATATTTTGATGTGCCTCAAGTTCTTCAAATTCCTCAAGAAATTTATTCTTTATTTTTATTTGTGCGTCAGAATTATGTTTCTCTATAAGATGTTGTATATGGTCTGTTTTAAGATTCATCTCCTCATGAAAGCTGGATGATATCGCTAACATCTGAGCATCAGTAATAGCAGTTTGATTTATACCAGTTGAGGCCAAGACTTGTTTTATACTACTTTGCTTTTGACTAATTTCGCCTTTAACGTATATTCTTAAATAATTAATTATCTCTTCTTCATCACTTTGTGTAATAGTATTGCCTTCACCAATTTGTTCAAAAATAGTGTCAACAAATATTTGGAGATTGGCTTTAATATGTTTGACATACAAATCAGTATGGGCTTTAATATACATACCGGATTTTGTTGCATTTCTTTGAGCAAAGTCTATAGCTATCTGTTTAATTTCTTCAATTTGGTTTTTAATAGCTTCTGCGGATTTCACTCTAAATAATTTTATAGCCTTATTTCTATTGAAGCTCATACTTTACCTTAGGCTTTATAACGGCATTTCGTTTAAGCGGACGCCATAAGGATTCCGCTACAAATACAACGACTTATTGTTTATATTTTTTTATTTACTTCCGTTCTTCAACTATCACAAAAAATATTTTACAGCAAATGTAACGACCGGCTACAGCGTTCCACTTGAGACGCGGTTTATACCGCAGCGATTTTTATTGGCAGCACTTGTGGTAATATGTAACGCTTATTGGATTCGCTGTATGCAGACAACTGTTCCTCTAAAATGGTACAAAGTTGTATCTTCTCTATGCCATCATTTCAAAAAACTGCCAAATAAATCATTAGTCCTGAAAAAGAATGACACTTAAACCATCACCACGTCTGTTGTATTTTATTCCAGGTATGTCTTCTGAAGTCCTTTCAGGTATATATAAGCCAAACGCTAATTCTCCATCAACTTCAGTAGAACTCCAAAAGAAAGATTGGCCATTGCCATATGAACAACAACCATTTCGGTGGTTATACATGCCACCAAATAAGGTATATTTCGTTCCATCTTCTTTTTCAGGCAAATATTTCCATTCTACATAAAATTCTTTATACAAAAATTTTTTAAAATCTGAAAATAATGCCAGCCATTCTTCCTTGGTGGGTAAATGCCAGCCATCTGGTGCAACTTTATTAGCAGTTTCCCAATCGTACAAATAACCAAATTTAGCAACAGTATCCTCACTAAGCGTATAACTATCTTCATATGCCCAATATTTTCCATTATCAGGTTTGTAAGCAAAGTTTTCAGCCATTATTATTTGGTTTCCAATTCTTATCCATTTATATCTTCGCCCATCTCTATTATCCAAAAAAGATCCTTTATTCAATTCTTTTCCACACTTAGAACATTTCGCAATATGTATTTTATAATCATGTTGGTTCGCTTTAATTTTGCCACATATTGAGCATTTTTCACAATCCTTCTCCAAATTATGTTGCTCATCTCTGGTTTTTTCACACATCGAACATTTACAACCATTCCAATCATGTTGCTTATCTCTGGTTTTACCACATATCGAACATTTTTCACAATCTTTACTCCAAGCATGCTGTTCGTCTCTTGTTTTTCCACATTGTGAACATCTACAACCAATCCAATGATGTTGTTCGTCACGATACTTATAACAATCCTTGCATTTACATCCATTCCAAGTATGGAGACCCAATTTACATTTTATACTCATTTTGATTTTTATGGTTGTTAACACATGATAAAAAAAATACAATATTATTATTTACGGTATAACGGCATTGCAACTAAAGCGCTGCCCATAACTACAATGTGATACCGAAAAGCAAGCGCCGATAATTATTAAAATTTTATTTATCAGAACAATGTTACTTACAATGTTTGCTTTTTCACTTATTCCCAAAACTTTACCACTGCCGCAATGAAAACGCAGTCGGTTGGAAAAGCTGGTTTTGCACTTAATTATTTATTTCTTTTCCACAATGAGGACAAATGTTTTTAACAATTTGTTTTTTGGATTTTTGAAATTCTTCAACAAAACCTGCACCTAAAATCCCAGTTGGTAAAGCAAATAAACCAATACCTAAGATGGCTACAATTGAAGCTATTATTTTCCCTTCACCCGTTATAGGATAAACATCACCATATCCAACTGTAGTTAATGTGGCAATAGCCCACCACATTGTAGATGGAATGTCACCGAATTTATCTGGTTGAACACCATTCTCGAAAAAATACATTAGTGATGAAGCAATTATTAATAGGATAATCATCACAATAGAAGTTATAATCAATTCCTCTTTTTTTGATTTGAATACTCTACCTAATAATTTTAATGAAGAGACATAACGCGCAGCTTTGGCAACTCTAAAAATTCTAATTAGTCTGAAGAGACGAACAATTCTTAAATCCAAACCAACGAATGGAAGGTAGAAGGGGAGAATTGCAACCAAATCAATTAAAGCTAATGGAGTCAATGCGTAACGGAAACGACCAAGAATTGTTTTAGAATATTTTTTATCTATTACACAAGACCAGAAACGTAAAAGATATTCTATTGTAAAAACCATAACTGAGAAAAACTCAAAACCATCTAAGAAAGATTTATATTCTACTTCAATCCATTTTACTGAACCAAGTATTACAGCAATAACATTTAGGAAAATCAGTGTCATTAAAAATACATCGTCAATCCTTCCAGGTTTATCATCTGGTTTCGTATTCTCAAGAACTTCCCACACTCTAGCTTTTAGTTTCATTTTGTTCCGTATTATTTACTATAAATGTTGTTCGCAATCACTCAGATACTACAAACACTTTTTGTAAAACCCGACTCTTTTAGGTGGCTAGTTATTAAATATTTTCTTTTAATGTGCACTTGAAAAAATAACCACGAGGATTATTATTCCAATTATAACAGCTACAATTATGCAACCAACATTTAGTGTTTGTAAAAAACATCCTTCTTTTGCAACAACAGTCGGTTGTTGTGGAGAGGGTTTTTCTTTTAATGACGGATCTAAATATTCACCGCAGTGTTTACACTTTCTTGCATCAGCCAATATTTCTTCTGAGCAAAACGGACATTTTTTCGTTTCGGCCATAATTATTATTCCTTGCGTCAAAAGTTATCGAAAATATTGTATACTATTTCTTAATGATAACATCTTCATTATTAACGATAAATGGACTCTATCTGTAACCATTATTAAAAATAATTTAGAATATTATTTTATAATTACATTTTTTGGTCTATTTGTTTGATAAGAATTTCTGTTGTTTACAACTACTATCCAATTTAAGATGCTCGTAGGAAGTTGCTCATAATTATTTTTATCAAGGATACCATCATATTTATCCTTATCGCTATAGATAATAATTTTAGTATTAGAGTATATCGCCGCCCTAATTATTCCTGTAGCAAGATTTAAATCCAGTACTGCCATTTCTTCTCCGCCCTTGTGTGGTGCATTCCCCTCAATCACGATACTTCCACTAATTAAATCAACAGGCCCAGTGACCATCAAATTTGTAATTAAATGCTCGTATTCTCTAGCCATCATTTTGATAAGAATTGATTTTATCCTTTTATCACTTAACACTTTGTCGGCGGAATATTCACCAGCATATCTTTTTAGTGAGATGAATCCCTCCCTAGACTGAGCATAATTGTTAGAAATAAATAATATTGTTAAAATGAGCAGCGAATGTTTTATAATATTTCCTTTTTAAAATGTTTTACGCAATGCCGCACTGAAAAACGCTGTCCGTGTTGAGCGGCGGATTAGCTTGAACCTATTCAGGAAACTCTTTTATTTCTTTTTGTTTTATATTACCAAATAATTTATTCGCCTCTTTTAGTTCTTCGATATCAAGTTCTCTATAATTAAAAGGATCTTCGATACATAAGAATACTTGATCGAAAGTATTACCAGTTTCTATTGTGGATTTTCGAAAACCATAGCCAAATACCGAATATTTAAAATTATTCCAATTCATTTCATAGAATAGCTTTAGTCTACAGTACCGCAATACACTCTGATTAAATTTATCAGAATCACCTCCATATTGGAAATAAAATAACAACCAACATTCAGTTGTTTGATTATAGATTCCCCAATAACGTAACCCTTTACCATTCTGCATTTTTTCAAACGCATATGATATTTTTTTTGCAAGTATTTCAGCTCTAGCCCTTCGTGTAAAAATAGCCAACTCAGACGAATGTAAAAGAGTAGAATTATTTATTTCATTATTATTTCGTAATTCATCGATTATCTCATCAACTATATAAGAATCTTTATTTTCTTTATCCCTTTGTTTTATCTTCTCGGCAAATGTAGTTTCATATAATTCCCCAAAATTCTTTTCCTTTGATTTGTTCCATTCTTCCAATGGGAATTGATATTCATTCATTTTATAGAAAGCCATTAAATCCTTCTCGATACCTCTATTTATATTTAGAAATAATTCGTAATCGTAATCGAATATAGTTTTTAGAAAATTATATCGATCCTTAAAATAATAAGTCAAATCGGGAATTGTATCAGCTTCCGTGGTAAGAAATAAAAAATCAGATTTTGTGAATATTGAGATCGGGAAATTTGATTCAAGAGTTCTACGATATGATAGATAATTGATTTGTTCTGTGGATTTTTCGATATCCAGAAGAATAACGCCGGAGAAATTTTTTCTATGAAAATTTTGCCTTGTAAACTCAACAATTTCACCTATTTCATTTGTAAGCTTGAGCTGTTCTGGTGTAGTAGAAAAAACATTAAAATCGTTTTCTAACTGTTTCCGTTTTTCACGAATTTTTCTCAAATAATTTTTTGTCGATTCATTTTTAGCTTTTGCAACATTCCGCCACATAATCTCAAAAACAACAATTTGATTTCTAATCCATAACACAACATCACCAGCTTCACCACCCAAATTTATTCCATACTTTGGACTGTGAAATACAAAGCCCTTTAAATAATTTTTGCCACATAACTCTGCAAAAAGTCTTTCAGATGAATTGTTTATGATTATACCCATATTTTCAAGCTAACGGCATTGCAACTAAAGCGCCGCCCAAAACGACAATGACACTTTTAGCAACAACCTTTTTTGTTTTACAATCAACTTCGTTTTACAAATAAATTTTGAACAACAAACCTACTCTGAAATACCAATGCCAATAACTACATCAAAAGACCGACTCAAAGACGCGGTCGCTTTGTCCGAAGGACTCCTTGGGAGAGTTACGTGTTAGTTGCCAATTATTTTAGTAAAATCATTTTCCTTACTGCTTGATAAGAATTTCCAGCTTGCATTCTATAAAAATATAAACCACTTGGTAGATTCTGAGCTGTAAGTTCAACTGAATATTTGCCAGACTTTTGTCTGCCATCAACGAGAATCTTGACTTCCTCACCAATTAAGTTAAAGACTTTTAGTTTCACGTAACTATCTTCCACTATTGAGTATGAGATTATTGTAGTTGGGTTAAATGGATTCGGATAATTTTGGAATAGTGAAAATGATTTTGGTGACGATTGAAGTTCCGGTTCTTCCACTTTAGTAGGTTGCCACTTCTCAATTGTAATGGAAGTACATGAATCATAAGTAAACTTGCGCCACGTAGCTGGTGGAGTGAATGCGGGATATACTCGACACGCAAAGTTTTGAATTATACCCGACGATGATAGATATAATTGAAACTCCGTATAATCATTTCCAAATGCAGCATTCCACAAAAATTTACCTTTAATTTCCAGGGTAACTTTTAGTATCTCGCCAGTTTCTACTGTGGAGGTATAATAACCTGAGTTTGTTGCCGATAGAGTAGCGGTGCCTATACCTCCTTTATCCTTCTTGAGATATTTAATATAAGACATCCCAGAAAAAGCACCATTGGAATAATGGTATACTGTTTGTATATACTCACCTGAGGGGGAATATGTGACAAAATCTTGTGCATTTATACCGTCCATCAGCAACAGCGTAATTGCGAGAGTCAATAAAATAATAAGCTTCTTCATTTTTAAGTCTCCCATGCAATTGTTTAAAAAGGGCAATTGACACTAACGACGTTGTCTATAGAAAAGAAAGTCAAGAAAAAACAGTTCATCGTTGAGATTTTTTATCCCAATTTTCTGACTTCGGTCTCACAGACAACATTTGTTAATTTATATGTATAAAGTCTTACGACTAATATTTCGCGAGAGCTGAAAGGAAATGATATTTTGAATTTGATGACGCATGGTGGATTTATCTTTGTTGCTTTTGCAACTTAAACTAAAAAGAGGTATCTGTCAAATAATGATAGGCTAATGTATATCAATAACATTGCTTTGATGAATGCAAATATTTTATTTTCACGACCGGATCGAAAAAACGCTTGATACAGTTATTCAAAAGAACATTTTCAATTATCCGTCTTTACGGATCGGTCAAGAATTATTTTATCCTCTTGCTTTTTTTAATTATTAAAGAGGTCATACAACAATATCTAATAGTTGCAAACTTTTTGAACCGAAGACTAATTTTAATTTCCTTATCCAATAAATTATTTTGAGACAATAAGCTCAATAGGTTCGTTTCCGGGCCAATATAAAGTATATTTATTTGCAGTAGATTTTATAAAACAGGAAGTGAACAATTGCCCATCAGATAAACCATCCCAATACCTAATTGGTTTAGAGCCATCATCACCGATCACGTAGGTATCTTTTAATACTTGTTGAAAATTTACAATCTGACTTTCTCCTTCATTAGTAACTTTATTTTTATCTATTTCATCAGTAATAGTTGTTTTATGAGACATAACATTTGGTGAGCTATCGATGTTACCTCTTATAATAAAGTCATTTATTTGACCAGGATTGATTTTCGAATTAGTATTTATAAATATTATGCTAAGGCATTGATATCCATCTGGAGCAGAATTAGAAGTATATGGATCAATTTTAGTAAGAGTCACTTTCGCAATAGTTAGAATACCTACAGAAGTTTTTAATTCCGGCATTTTTTTCGAGCAACCTAAAAGAAATACTATAATTAAAATAAAGCTTATGCTATTACACAATATTTTTATTCTCATAGTATTGTCCTCCTTTTTATGTGGTATAAAGACGTTGCATTTAGTCCGCCGCGCGGATTATATATTCAGCATATGAATTTTTTATTGTTTATTAGCCATACATATAATTTCTTTTAGATCAACTTTTTGTTCCCCTTTTTTAACCACTATTATTATTGGAATCTTTAGACTTTCATCCCTTATCTGGACAAAATGGCGAATCAGAGTATCTGTTGCCACCAACATTGAGATCTTATAATTATATTTTGAAAGTATTGTCGTATCGATATTAACATTAAAACGACCTTCAGAATTTGTTTTAACAGGTTCCGGCATATCAACAATTTTACCATCCGAACTAAATTTTAATTGCCAGCCCGAGTCTGTTCCTTCAACTATTTGAACGAGGGCAGCCGGTACTGGTTTACCATCATCACTTTTAATAACACCGGTAAAATTGACCTTGTCGCTTTTTACTGGAACTTCTTTCTTGCTTTGAGTACAGCCTGCAATTAATATAATACTAATAATGATTAGAGAATCAAGAGCAGTTTTCATAAATAATTTCTCCCAAGTTAATTTTGCATTTTCTATAATGTCTAATATTTTCTCTTTTGCCTACCCCGTTTTTCCTTCTTGATAAAAGAGGTTATTCAAATAGAGCCAAATCCTTTTTTTAATTTTTTCACCTTTTTAAATAGAAAAAAGCTACCTAAAGTAGGTGGTAAAACAAAGAATAGTGTTGTAACAAACACACTAGTTAAAAAAGATGACATCTCCCAAGGTTTACCGTTTGTAAATCTAGATGAAGGATTGAAAGTATAAACAAGTATCATTATTAAAATGAGCGAAATAAATAATAGTGCGACAACAAGAAGAAAACGACCCCAAAATAAACGGATCTTTATTTTACTACGTTGCTCATTGAGTTTAATCTGGTGTTCTAATTTTTTTGCATCTGTTTCAGCCATTAATTTTATCTGCTGAATATCTGCTTCATTAAATTTATAACCACAATGTCGGCAAACCAATGCCTCTGCTTGTATATTTTCTGCACAATTAGGACACTTCTTTGATTTAGATAATTGTTGTGAAGATAAAAAAGATGTATTTATACCACTTTTAAGCATTGCAAAATATGCTTTTGTTTCGGGGCTTCTAAGTTGGATTAAATTGTTTATACCAGCTATTACAGTCCACAGAGAGCCAGCTATAAAATTTAAAATTTCCAGAATACTTATGTAGATTGGGTTACTGGTTGTTTTAGGAGGTATAGCCGAGTATCGGTTATAATTGATCAGTTCCAATATCCCAAGTACTATGCTATATATCCCTAAAAACCAACCGAGTGCTGTGAGGAAAATACCAACTAGAATATTCAAGATTCCGAAAACTAAAAATGCCTTTGCTACATTCTGAACTTTTTTAGCACCTTCCGTTGCCATTGTTTCCATGTTTCTTTCTGAGAAATTAATCATAATAAAATCTCCTTAATTAAGCTTTAATCTTTATACTTGCTCTATTGGAATCATACTCAGTGTGTTTTATCCCAGATTGGTGAACCTTCTCTTACACGAAACTCCAATTGTCTAGCTTGACTTTCAAAGTAGTCCTTAAATTATAACACAATTGCCGCCTTCGGGTGCAGCGCCCTGTTCGACAATCTGTAAATATTTCTTATTTCTTAAAAAGTCGTTTAAGCCAGCTCTTTCTTGCGGGCGGGGCTGGTTCTGAGTTAGTATTACTTACTGTTTTTTTAATTGCCTTATTGTTAAGAGTTGTCATGGCTTTTGCAGCTGATTCTCTAACAAATTGACTACTATCATTTAACACTTTCTTGATAATAGGTTCAATTGTCTTATCACCCACAATGGCAAGCTCTTCGATAACCACTGCACGAACCACTTCATATGGGTTTTCGAGTGCCTTAATCAGTGAAGGTAGGGAAGCGGAATCACCAATTCGCCCGAGACTCTCAGCAGCTCTTATTTGCACACCCGCATCTTTATCAGTAAGCAATGCATGACAAAGAGCTTGTGTCGCATCTTTACCGCCTATCTTTCCTAAAGCTGTGGTTGCTGCCCAACATAGATTATCCTCTTTAATTGCCGCGATTATGAGAGGAACTGCTAAGATGGCATCGGGGCCGATATTTCCTAATGCCTCGATGGCATTTTCTCTGGTTTCATCATCACCCTTTTTTAATATTTCAATTTGTTCGTGAATCATTGCTGATGACATAACTTTTTCCTCTATGATGTTTTGATTGTATTGTTTTACAGTTACGCCTAACGTCGTTGTCTATAGAAAAAAAATCATGAAAAAACAGTTTAGCCTTGGGATTTATTTATCCCACATTTCTGACTTCGGTTTTTCAGACAATACTCATGTTGAATATTATTTTTGTTGAACAACATCTATCTTTGTTTTGCAAACATTTAACATCAGTCTATAACGGATCGGTCAAGAATATCTTTATACTTTTGACTTTTTATTTATTACAGACGTTAGGCATATGGATTATTCTTTTATAAAATTTATTAGGTTTTTGCATAGTTCTTCTGATAAAGGTAGCTCCGGATTGCCATAACTTTGAAAATTAATTTCAGTATCGCGTGTCGGCACTTCCTTTAGAAGATGGTTCATATCTTCTATGATAGCCAATTTGGAATTCTCATTTGCTCTTGAAAGCAACTCAGCATCTTCAACTTGAATTTGAATATCGGTTGTCCCACCTATTATCAGAATAGGTATTTTTAATTTTGAAATCTCAATGCAAGGATCATATTTAAACCAGGAGATCATATAAGATTGAACACTCGGTCTGAAATACGAATTAAAATCACTTTTAACATTTTTAACTCTATAACCTTGTTTCAAACTGTCGATGATACTTCTGAATTGTTTTGCCAAATCCTCCGGCATTTTATCTCTTATTATAATTTGTTCCTCAAGAGTTTTATAAATTGGTTTTCCCGGGCCGCACAATGATATAAACTTAGTTACATCCGTTAGCCTTGAGGCTACCATACCAATTAACGAACCTTCACTATGGCCAACAACTATAATCCTTGAAAAGCGTTTATCGTTTCTTATATATTTAATCCACTCAACAGCATCGTTGATATACATATCGAATGTAAGATTTGACTCATCAACCATATTGTTGGCGCCGATTCCCCTTTTATCATACCGCAATGATGCAATTCCTTCTTTGAGAAAAAGCTCTGTAAGCATTTTATATGGATTGCCTTTACCGTAGAGATAATTATTACCATCTCTATCGGTTGGGCCGGAACCGGCTATTATCAATGCTATATCAACCGGTACTTTGGACTTTGGAATTTCTAAAGTCCCTTTAAGAATGTATCCGTTGACAATAATGGAAACTTCTTCGGCATTAATTCTAATTACGCTTAGAGTGGCTAACACTAATGCCAGAATAATATTTTTCATAACTATCCCTAATATGCCTAAAGGCATGTTATGTTAAAGACCAACACTGCCGATTTTTGAATTTTCATCTCATCTAATTATTTATTCTTTTCCAAGAACATTTTTGATTATCCGTCTCAATAATGTTTACTTCTTTTGAAGCTTCTTTATCGTTTTTATCGATTCAGCAATCAGTTCTTTCAAAACTTTTTTATCCACATCATCTAACTTTTTGATATATAAACAACTGCCTGCGCTGGTTTTATATTTTCCAAGTTTATTGAGTAAACTTTTCCCCGAGTCAAATCCACCCATCAGATATACAGTCAAATTTTGCTTGCGTGGCGAGAAGCCGGTTAACATCCAGTCACCCTCGCGTCCGCTGGCACCTTTATAATGATAGCTTCCAAACCCGACAATACTTGAACCCCACATCTTCGGCGTTTCTTTTGCAACTTGTTTCATTAATTTGAGAATCTCAAAACAATCTTCACGCTTTTGTTCATCTGCAATAGAACTCAGAAAATCTTCCACGCTTGCATCATTGGCCTTCGTTTTTAATTCAGCTTTCCTTGCCATGTCATCCTCTAAATTGGTTTCAATAAATATACAACCTTATCCAGATCGGTAAACCTTTTTAATTGATTCGTTGATCAGTTCCTTCAAAAAAAATTTCAACAACTGTAAAGTTCCTTACAAACTTCACTCTAGAGACTAATCGTTAGTTGCGACATCGAATCACGGAATTATTCTATCGTGCCATAACAGAATAAAAGCGCCCGAAGCGATGGCGAGGATTGCCATGAGCGTGCTGAGTCCGGTGAAGTAGATATTGATCAGGGGTATTAATCCACTTATGATCAACCAAATGCCTAGCAAAAGCATACCGATATTTTTTGTCAGTTTCATTGTTATTCTCCTTCTCGATAATATATTTAAGATCAAATTAAATTCGACCTGCGCTGTTAATCTCTCAATTCCTTTTTCGTAGCCTTTTGACTAAATCCTTTTTTAAGCGGTTATTTTACCTTTATTAACAATTACTATCTCATTCTATCTTTATATCATCAAACCATACTTTACTGCCGATATTTGATCCATAATTGATGCGGGCCAGTATACGCACTTCTTTGGTATCATTAGGTACAGTAAAATTAGTTTTTATTAGAGTCCAATTAGATGTTCCTTTAATTGGGTACGACGTGTGGGTTAAATCGTGAGCAACAGCCATAGCTTTATTATTATGATTATAATCCTTACATAGTACCATAATCTCAGCCGGGGCCCAAACATCTTTTGTTTTTATCCATCCGCTGATTGAATACTTTTTACCAATTATAAAATCATCAAAAGTTCTTGTCCAGTTGAACCCAAAGACATGATCTTTCGGAGGCATTGAGTCTATTGCAATTGATACCGAGTGGGAGCCGCTATGATGTTCTGTTGAATCCCAGGTAAAGGAAACAAAATTTTTTGTTTCAAGTAAAGGTGGTGAAGACCAGCCTTCAGGTCCATTTTGTGATTGGGATTTTATCTCAAAACCACCGTTGATCTCATTTTTGTTACTGGTCCCCCGGCATCCCATAATAAACGAAATAATTGCGGATAAAGAGAACACAAATAGCAACTGAAACAGAATGTTCTTTCTGTTCACCATATTTCTCCCTTTATTTAGTTACATAACGGCATGTTATGTTAAATATCAACACCGCCGAATTTAAGTTCTAAACTCATTCAATTATTTTTTCTTTTCCAAGAACACTTTTATTCATCTGTCTTTACGGATAGGTAAAGAATTATTTTGTCCTCTTGCTTTTTTACTTATTAAAGAGGTTATTTGGTAGTTTACTCAATTTCTTTTAAATATTTTCCCAACACTTTTTCGAGTTTTATCATTCTTACGACCATATCTTTCTGTATAGTTTCCCAATTAGCTTCATTGTTTAAACCACCATTAGAAATCGTTTTTATATAATGTTGTTGTCTTCCTTCTTTGTAATCCCATTCTAAACTATTTCCAAATTCATTTTCAATTACTGTTTTATTATTTAACAATTTATCAAACCGTTCCTTGTTTTTCTGCGCATCGGATGATCCAAAATATAAGTGAACATTAGATTTATTTAACCAAACAGAATAAACCCAATATAATCCAGATTTACCAGCACCGGCAGTAACCCAATTTTGATAACCAACAGGTGAAACATTGCTGAAGAGATTTGTTTTACTATTTGAATAGTTTAATAGCTGAGAAAAAAACTCAAATCTTTTTTTGTCTTTGTCACTCAAATCATTTTTGATTTTGCCAATATCACGTAATTCGTTTCCCGGCCCAGCAATAATTGTAAAAAGTGGTGCAGGCAACGATGAATCAATTTTAAAAGCACTTACCTTTATCAGGTAAAAGCGGATGTCTTCAGGAGAAATCTGATTCAAATAATTAATAACACTTACGTGTTCAGGTCTCGGATCAGGGCTAATCCATATCGCTGTTTTAGCTTCAAGGTTGGTTAAATATGTAAGCACTTTTCCTAAATGATCGTGATCTGTTTTTCCAAGTTGATTTTCGATGATTGCTAAATGACCAGAGTCGTCTTGTGCTAAAACATCCACATAAAAAGAGCCAACAGATTTTTCTATCTCAACTAAAGTAAGTTCAATACCTAATTGTTCTTTAAGATAATCTAGATTATTTCCTAGCCAAGTGGTAAAATCTTTCGCTTCATTTTTCCAGACTTCTCTCAATTCAACAGTAATTAATTTTGATATCATTTATATTCTCTCCACCATATAACTGCGTGACTTTTCAACCGTCCTCCCATAACAGCGATGCCGACATTATTAACGCAACTTTATTTTTAAAAATAACTTTGTTTACTAATCATATTGTTGTTTTTGTATTAAATCATCCATAAGACAATAAGGATAAATAAAACTAATTAAACAAAGTAAGATGGCTATGAAGTTTCTTTTCCACATCAGCCACACTCAATGTGGAATCTACTGTTGCATGGTCGGTGTTACTAAACCATCCGCAGAATAATACCTTCTTCGATTTGATAGCCTGAACAACTTTCCAGCAAAATGATGGTACTGCTGCTTTTCCAATTTTTTTATTACCGAAATAGCCACCACAAATAATATATAAACTATCTGTCTGCGACCATTTTCTTACTTGTGTCTCAATTGTTTTCCAGATACCCCTGTTTAAGTTTGGTGTTTGTGGGAGGCAGTTATAATATCTGAATGTTAACTCATCTTTTTTGCAATTGAATGCAAAATCTTCTGCATTAGCCAAATGTCCTTTATCATATGGACTTCCCTTGTAGTCTTCATCTGTGGCGGTTTGAAGGTTCGGCATATCATTTATAAATTTGAATTTCTTACGGTCACAATCACCTCCGCCTTTGTATAAGATGTAACTCACATACGTCGGTTCATGGAGAGTATTACTGAATTTGGCTTTATAAATACCTTTATCCACTTTAATTTGTGGAAAAACAAAGACCCAGGAAGAAATAAAAAGGGCAAAGATTGAAATTAACTTTTTCATTTCTCCTCCTTTTAATTTTTATTTATTAATATAACGGTATTGGGTTTAGCCCTTCGCCCATAACAGCATGCAGTTTTGAAAAGCTGACGTCAATAATTTAATTATTAATTCAATTAGTTACTACATTCAAAGAGCGACTAACATTTTTAACGAAACTCTATTACCACACGAATGACGCAATGTTTAAAGAGGTCGGTTTGGAAAACTGGTTATATGCTAATTATGAGTGAAAATAGTTAAATATGGTTTTAAGAATTCTTCTCCATAAACCGATTTCACATAATTATAATGAGTTACTGACATTGATTTTTCTATTTCATCAAGGTATTCTAAAAATTTATCTTTCTTATTTTGAGAAAATATCTGAGTATTATATTCAGAAATCATTGAGGGAATAGGGTTTTCGTATAATAACGCCTCGCAACCATTATCAATAAATATTGCATCGCAGTAAGGTAAGATATAAGAAACAATAGAAATATCATTTACCGTCCCTCGATTAGGAGGTTTCTTTTGACCAGACTTAGCTTTTCGTGCTAATGCCGTTATTAGTAAGCAATATATTTTAACGTAAGGGATAGAATCAAAGATGTCAGAATTTAAATATTCGATAATTCTTGGCAATAAATCTTTTTCTGAAACATTATTATTCTTAAATATATTTTCAAAACCACGGAATAATATTGAAGTGAATGGATTATTGATAATTTTGGGGATCAGACTAGAATCGTTTTGTGCATATAACTTAATGTTATCAAGAAAATCATGAAAAATTTTTCCACCATAAGATTTACTTTCTTTTTCATAAAATGATTGAAATGAAAAATTTTCTATTAAAGTCCATTCATCAAAAAGGTTTTTCATAATTTCATGAGTAGATTCACGAGCACGTTTAATATTTTCTATCCAGTCAACTTTATAGTCTGTTTCCAAAGTAATTATAAGTCTGCTCTGCCATGAATTTATATCATCAGAAACTACGTCAGAAGCATCTAGATCAATTTTGTTGAAATCATCACCTTTAATCCATTTCTCAGCGTGATTTAAGAACTGAGCAATTTTTATATCCATTGAATCACTGAATGTTATTCCATGACTGAATAATTCATAAATCCTCTTTAGTTCTTTGTAAAAAGGAGTAACTAATGATTCGTCTTCATGATAATAAGAATCGGGACATACAATTAATTGGAGTTTGCACAATCTTTCTATTTTTTCAAACAATAATTTCCAAAATGGATCTATTTTATTTTCTTGATATGCGTCAGTATTTGGATTCAATAATTTCATCATCTCACTTATAGCAAACTGGTCAAGATAGATTACTTTTTTATTAAGGGGTGGCAAAAAGTAAAGTTGTTCAGGCTCATCACGACTTGGGAACATACAATTACGACACCTTCGAGAATATGAGTCTTGATTAATTGATAGGACACCAAATTGTTCTTGTCCGCATTTGGGACATTTAATAAATGGTGGTGATATCAATATTTTGGGATCAAACACAAAAGTTTTCATTTTTTATTTTAGCATATAACGGCATGCAACTAAAGCGCCGCCAATAACTGCAATGACGAACTAAAAAGCCACTGCCGATAATTATTAACAATTTTATTTGATAGAACAATGTAAAAAGCAATGCTAAACATTTTCACAAAACAAGAATATTAGAATAATGATGCATGAAAATGCAGTCCAGAGGGAAAACGAATTTTATGGCATAATTACCTTAACACAAATATTTTTTAGATTCTATCAGTAAATGTTTTTCCTCCATCTGTTGTTCTTAGTATCGTTCCACCATCACCCACAATAACACCATGTTTTGAATCTAAAAAAAAGATACTATTAAGATTATATTTAGTTCCACTTTTTATTACGTCCCAAGTTTTTCCTCCATCAGTTGTATGGAGTATTGTACCTCTTTCACCAACGACTATACCATTATTTGTATCTGTAAAACACACGGATGTAAGGTCATAATCAGTTCCACTTTCTAGTTGCACCCAAATATTTCCTCCATCTGTTGTTCGAAGAATTGTTCCATCACTCCCAACAATAGTACCATTATTTGCATTTGTGAGGTGGACTTTATTAAGAATTTTTGTCGTTCCACTTGTTTGAGATATCCAAGTACCTCCTCCATTTGTCGTATGAAATATTTTCCCCTCATCACCTACAACTGTCCCATGATTTATATCTGAGAAGTAAACACCAAAAAAGCCACCTTTATGTTCACATGGTTGTTCCGCCCATGTTTGTCCTCCATTAGTAGTATGGAGAATTGACCCCATCCAATGAACGATAGTGCCATTATCTGAGTTTGTAAAGAAGACACTAGAAAGATATGTTTTGGTTCCAGAAGTTTGTGATTCCCAAGTTTTTCCTCCATCAGTTGTATGGAGTATTGTACCATCTGTTCCAACCACCGTACCATTATTAATATCTGTAAAATGAACGGACAAAAGCCCTTTTGTCGTTCCGCTTTCAATTGGCGCCCAATTATCTCCTCCATCAGTTGTCCGAAGTATTGTCCCACTCCATCCTACTGCAGTACCATTATTTTTTTCTGTAAAGCATACATCAGCAAGATCTTTGTTCGTAACATTTCTTGGTGTAATTGTGGTTAATGAAGACGTCGTTAATTTAAGATCATACGATTGATAAATTTTCGGGTAATCAATACTAAATACTTCTAACGCTTCATTATCTTCAATACTATTGTCATATGAAACTTTATACGGAGTATGTAGATAATCGTTATATGTTGGACTTAATAAATCTAGTCCTCTAACCGTATAATTTGATGAGTTCGAGGATGTTTCTCTTAAAAATATTTGCGTCTTACCGAGATTAATAATTGTATTTGGCAGAACATTAAATGTTCTTATAATAGAAGATTTACGTGGGGCACCCGGGGCTACAGCTGCTAAAATATTAGGACTATAAATAGAATACTTCTCAGGTTCGCATATTGCGCTGATGTAGAATTTTAGAATCAGTTTTTCATGAGGATCTTTGATAGTCGGGTATTTATTTTTACATATCAGCTTAAAAGATTTACTGGTGTTTGATAATTTAATATTTAGCGGATTTTCAGATGGATCCTCAGAAAACTGAAAATAATTATCAGGGAAAGTACCATCTTCATTGACACTTAAATAAATCTCAATTGTTCCAACAACTATTGATTCTTTTCCTCGATCAATATCATGAGGGTTACTAATAATTACTGTTTGATTCGAACTACAAGACATTATTAATAAAGGAAGTAAAATAAATAATGATTTTTTCATTTTCTCTCCTTCATTTTATTTAAGCATAAGAGTTAAATTCATTAAACCATTTTGGCGCTATAACTCGAAGTTTTCTAAAGAAAGTAAAAAAGTTCACACTTGTGATTTGTATGCCACTTTTCTGACTTTGGTCTCACAGACAATATTTGTTAATTTATATGTATAAAGTCTTACGACTAATATTTCGAGAGAGCTGAAAGGAAATGATATTTTGAATTTGATGACGCATCGTGGATTTATCTTTGTTGCTTTTGCAACTTAAACTAAAAAGAGATATCTGTCAAATGGTGAGAAGCTACCGGCAAGAAACGTATCCGGCTAAAAAGTATGATTCTCTGTTTCGATGATAATGTACAACAGCGCATAAGTGCTGGTTAATGGGATTGGGATAATTTTCCGAAAACGAACACCCAGTTGGATAGGTAATGATTCTAAACTAAAATTGCTATTTTCACACGCCATATATATCACAGATTTAGGTTCGGATTGAATAATGAATTGGCACAGGTATTACATATACATTTTTTTGTGTCTACCAATTGGGGGAAGCTCTTTTTCTAAGTTGCATTTATATACAACATCCTTTTTATAGATTCGGTTATATCCAAGCTTTTCTCTACACGAATTGTTTCTCTTATTTGTTCATGTAATTTTAGAAGTCTGTGGCTCTTAAGTAATTCAACAAATATTATGTAAAACACCAAATATGTGAAACCAAAAGTCAAAAGTATTTCTATTAAATTTAGTTCAGGCATGAAGAATTCTTCAATTAACAATTTTCATTTCATTATTTAAATTTTTTTTCGTGGGTAATCTAAGATAATTTATGAGACCCATAAATCGAGCGAAGGGATGAAAAAGGAACTACATCTTTTATGTGAAGAAATTTAAGGAAATTACTCGCCAATGAAGGAGGTAGTATCAATAGCGGATTTATAAGAGTCTAAGAGTTCCCATCGAACCGATAAAGACGAATTTTATCATGTGCCTGTTCATTATTCCATCAGCAATAATAATAACGATTCTGGTCTGAAATCGCTATTTTTACGCTTCTAAAATAAATCCTTCAAAACGCACCATGCTCAAATTTTTTCTAAGTTTCTTCAATTCCAGAATTTAATTACAGCTTAAAATCATCTTCCTAAAGAAGCAGCTAGAAATTCTAATTAGGTCCACAAAAAAATTCAAATCACTAGTTGGGATAAACTCTTCTTTTCCACTATCATCTCTTTCTTTAAAAATTGGAAGGAAAGTCTGGTAATCGTAAAACCTGAGACCATAATTTGATCTGGCGAATCGGAGTGTTACATGTTTTTAATGACTGATTTGATTATTGCTCTAGGTTTTTGTTGGTCCCCCCACTAGAATAGAACCAACAACTAACCCCACTCAAATACTTTTGCACCAATTCTGTAATCGTATACGCTACTTCTGGTTCCGCATATTTTTGAAATTGACAATTTCATTTTTCCTTATTCCTAGAAATTACTTGCAACGCAAATTGAATGTTTCCAATATATTATTATCGCAATTAATAAAGATTAATTAAGTGGAATGTTCTTTGCTATTAGAAGCGTTAAATAATATTTGGCACACAAAAATTATTTCTTATCCGCAGGATTTTATAGATTGTATTTTAATAAATCGAATTTGGTCCCGCCATTAACTAACAGAACCAACAACTAACCCAAACTACTTCTGCAACAATTCCCTAATCCTATTCGCTATCGCAAATGTGTATCTATCCTTCCGATTGATCTTAACACAACTCTCTATTTCCTTCCGAAATTGTCTAAGCAGAATACTGTCTAGCATTTTCTGATACTTTTTAGCATACTGACACAAAATTAAATTAATTAGCCATCGATTCTAGTTCACATTCTCAGAGCTATTTTGGCACTGCTATACCTAATCAAAGAGTATCGATTCAGCTTACGGATAATGGGACTTTGAAATTACGTTTATGTGAAATAGTGCGAATAATAAACAGTGTTTATGGATTGGCTCTTAGCCAGTAAATTTTTAGTATTTTAATCCCGCATATTTGTAATACGAAGTAAAGGAGAAAGGATTGGGTAATTTTGAGGGCAACATTTATAAATCCGTTCTAATTGGAGAGCAAGAATGGATGGTCGATAATATAAATGTGAATCGCTTCCGTAATGGCGATTCTATACCCGAAGTCAAGGGGGATAAGTGGTATAGAGAAAAGGCTGCTTGGTGTTATTACAATAATGATTCTGAAATCGGAGAAAATTACGGTAAACTATATAACTGGTATACCGTGAACGATCCAAGAGGATTAGCACCACAAGGTTGGCACATTGCGACAGATGAAGAATTCAAAACATTGATTAAAGTTGTAAAAAATAGCAGTAATGCCTTAAAAGCAATAGGGCAAGGAACCAGCAACGGGATAGGTTCAAACAGTAGCGGATTTTCAGCATTACTTGGGGGCTACCGTGGCCTCGATAATTGTTTCTTCTATATGAAGGAATTCGCTTATTTCTGGAGTTCTACTGAGGTGAGCAGTACTTACGCACGTTACCTTTACCTAAACCTTAATAATAATAATATCTGTCTGGCCGATTACGGCAAGGAATTTGGTTTTAGTGTTCGTTGCATCAAGGACTAGTTGTGCGAGACGTTAGTTTTTGTTGGTTCCGCCAGTTACTAACAGAACCAACAAACTAAACTCACACACCTACTTCTGCATCAATGACTTGATACTTTCGATTACTCCGAAGTTATATCGATCCTTGTGATCTATCTTGACCCAGTTCTCAACATCCTTCCGAAATTGCTTCAGCCGAATACGATCAAGCATTTTCTGATCAAGAATACCAAACGGAATATATTTATTCACACTCTTCCTCCCGAATGTAAACAGCTGCAAATACATTCATATCATCATCGATCTTACAATACTTTATTCCACATGCTATAATTGCTGCAACCATAGCGCCGTTAGAAATATACTTAAACTGCCCTTTGATTTTTTTTGTCCATTCTTCACAATAACTCTTAAGAGAATAGCTCGTTCTAATTGAATTTATTTTCTTTCCAATCCGTTGCTGCCCTAGCCACTCGAGACATAACATAAATTCATTTATTGGTATTGGGTCTTCTGAATACTTTAATCCAGTATACATCCCAGCGCCCGTTAATGTTGGTTCAAGCTTTAAGACTAGATTAAGTAAAAGTTCATTTGTGTCCATGATTTTGTTCCTTATTGAAATATTATTGATTTATAAACCGAAGCTGGCACTTTTCCCGATAACACACCTTTGTATATCGGCAATGATTTGTCCGTAACAACTCGGACCCAGCCAAACTTTTTCTGAGCTATATACTGGATGACCATTTCAGTAACCCAAACGCCAAGCATCTTCGTTACGATGTCGCTAGTTTTTCTGTGACCATTATCTTTCCATATTTCAAAAAGTTGGTCTTTCCCGATCTCATTTAAGACCTTGTAGGTCATGCTGTAGCCTGTCTCTTTTCTCGGTTTTCTTGTTTTCGGATAATTATGCTTCTTGTGTTTTTTATGCTTCATAGGGTTCTCCTATTAATATTAATAGATACATAGGTTAAAACATGTTTTCAGATTGCGAGTTGTGCGGAAAGCCTGGGTTGGTTTTGTTGGACCTTCCAGATAAATTCAGTTGTCAGTTTTGTTGGTTATCACCCATACAGTTTCCAGTCAGGGTTGGTTTTGTTGGTCAGCGTTAACATAAGGATAGCCAAAATAAACAGCTCCCGATCGCTTCTGGCCTAATAGCCAACCTAACCAACATAAGCCCCCATTTCCATCCATACTAAACCATAGTTTGCCATACTTTTGTCTCCAAAAAAATCTTCGTTTTTTCGCTCAATTCAAGCATTACCATACTAAACCATACTTATCCATAGTCTGGTGAACCTGGTCTGTAGCTATTTATAATTATCTATAATACTATTTACCTACCTAGGTCAAATAAAGTATGGTATAGTATGGATAGGTATGGTTTTGCTCATTTTTACCTCATTTTAACAACATTTTTTAGCACGTCAAAGTATGGTTCAAACCATACTTAGTATGGATGATTTTTCACCACTGATAATACTGTTGCCTGTTTCCCAACATGTCATTTAGTCGTACTGCTTTGATTCCGTAGATTTCTAATTTTACAGTTAAAGAGGTTTTTGTTTCCGGATTCTTTGGATAGATATTGTTAAACAACTTCAAGGCTGTATCCTTTAGAATTTTCCCTTGTACGTCAATATGAAGTACGTTTATTCTTGGATTTACTAAAGAAAATTCCTGACTTTCGTTCAACCAGTCTACATCCCCATCTTTCAGATACTTTGCAAACTCCTGGAATCTGTTCATACCTATTTTTATTAATGCAGATTTCTCATTATTCATGAATACTGTCTTGGCCTTAATTGGATCATACTCATAATTCATTAAGTACTGTGCAAATGCTGGGATCTCAACCGAAAGAGAATTTAAAAATGCTTCTGGATCGGCATTAAACCAGCTGAATTCACGTAAAGGTATTCCGGTATTAACCACATTAAATCGTCTGTCTCCATCTTCGATCAAAACTGGCACTCCTTCATTGCTAAAAAAAATACAATTAACAAAGTTCTCTATCGGGAATGGTCTAATCTGCTTTTCATTTATCCATATTTCAGAATCAGTGATAATTGCTTTTATCTTCGACTTAACACTGTTACGGGAACTATTGTCCTTGTTAGCCACTTCATTAAAAGCTATCATCATTACATTCTTTAAGTATCCATTGAATTCAGACTCTAGCATTTGGTCTTCTACTTGGATTACCTGCCTTTTACCAAACAATGGTTGCAATATGCGCTCGCGAAGTACATTCTTACCTGCTCCTTGAGGACCCTTAAAAACCCAGGCTGTAAACTGTTTCTCACGGGTTTGTAAAATTCCGGCTAACCAATTAATGAATCTTTCACACTCATCTGGCCTAGGAATCAGGTTGGCCAAAAGTTTTGAAATACTGGGACAGCTACTTGAGAGCTCGATTATTTCTTTATTTTTTTCAAACATCAGGTACCTGGAGGGTGTGAACAAATTGAAGTGCTCATTCTCAAAATCAAATTTCCTATCTAAAAATGGATTATAAACAGCTTTTAACACGGGGAATATTTCAGGCATTCGCTGTCCGCTTGAAATCATGATTTGTTCCAGAATTTCTTTTCCTACACCCAAATAAACTTCGTCTTCATTTCTGTTATAATATGCATAAGCATTTGTGGCCCTCTCGATGAAGGGGAGGTATTTGTTGGTCAACCTTTCACCAAATCCTTCCTTTTCTTTCTTGTACCTCTGCACTAACCCATTTGCTTTCACTTTTCGGTAATCGGCAAGAATATCAGTCTTATGTTTTGAAAATGTTTTACACATTTCAGAAAAATAATCTGCTCTTGTTATTTCATTTTTGATCAGTAACGCGAAACTTAGTGCTTGCTCGTAGGCCGCGCTTCTTCCAATTGCTGTTTTAATTACTTCCGGTTTACATATCTGTTTTAGTTTCCACAACTCCCCCTCTTCCGCTTCAAGAACTAATTTTGAAAAATCATCAACGCCTTTAGCGCGTACATATTCGTCTGGGTCCTTATGTGAACCAAGTTTAGTATGTTCAAGTACAAATACATTGATATTGGTCGAGCTTAGAATAATATCAATCGCCCTAAGTGTGTTTTTGGGACCGACTTTATCGTTATCGAGTGCCAGAATTACATTCTTGACCTTTTTCGAAACGAGCCCGGCAATATGCCGCTTACTAAACAAACCCTGTCCTAAGGCTACTACATTATTATATTCTAATGCAGGTAAAATAATTGCATCCGGATAACCTTCAACGATAAGAAGAGTTTCAGCCTTTTTAATTTTATTCAGACCAAACAAATCTTCTTTAACGGTTTTGAATGTACTATCATATCTCTCATAAATATCATTTCCATTCTTATCTTTTTTGGGTGATCCATCCTTATCTAATTTCTGCAATCCCTTAGAGTCAGGTACTCTTTTTATGATACCAGTAATCATACCTGAACGATTTCGGTATGGGAAGGCAAGTCTAACAACGTCTCCAAGTGCCCCCTTTAATGGAAGCCGTTTTATTTGCTCATGAAGTGCCGGAAACGTTTCATTCAGATGTTCTTTTATTTCAGCAACAGGAGGGAAGTAGAAAAATTCTGTTTCAATTAATTTGTCTTTTCCATATTTGCGCTGGTCGGTTAGGTAATTGAGTACTTCTGTGCCTTCTTCTTGATAAAGTTTTTCTTTACCCCATCGTACAACTTCTTCCAAGAGCTGATGCGCGATACGGCGGTTAATCTCAGTTTCTTTTTTCTCTGTAGGTATAGTGAAGTTTTTAAGAGAGGATAAATCTATTTCGTTATGTAGTTTGAACTTTTCAACTATCCATTTTACTGATTCTTTTATTTCATAATTAAGAGTGAGCATTACTAGATCGATCACTGAGCCACCGGCTTCACAGTTAAAACAATGACAAAGATTTGTATCGGTGTTCATTACAAAACTAGTTCCGCTTGCAGAAGGGTGACCTGAGGGACAAGAACCTTTTAGAACATTCCCGGACTCTTCAAAGTCCAGTTGTAATTGATTTGCAACTTCTTTAATAGTTACTTTTTCTTTTAATATTTTGAAAATAGATTCTGTACTTGTATTAGAACTTTTCTCCAAATTTGTTTGAAAATTCATTGTTATTTAATCCCTTGTCGAAAGATGTTAATGCGGGTATTACCTCTAGTCTATTTGAATGTATTAAAGTTTTTAACATTTTTATAGACGATGAATAAGCAATTGGTTCTACATATGATCTCATATTAAAATAATCACTTATTTGTTGTCGTAGTTCAGGGGTGTCCAAAAAGGTAAATGTCGTCGAGTTGCCGATGCGCTCATGTTTTATGAGCTGGCAATGCTGGACAAGAAGATAGGCGCATAAATAGAAGTCTTTATGCTGATAGTATTTCGAATCCATTGGGATTCTCCTAGTTTAATAAATTAATAGGTTTTCAGTCAATGATAGAATTACAGTTGTCAGATAGGCTGTTTTGTGTGTATCAAGTATTCAATTGCTATGATTAAGTATAAATGATTCTGGAATATAAAGCCAAGTTTTATTTTCAAAAAATGAAAGATTTTTTTGGCTCTGTAACTTGTTTTAAATAAGGGGTTTCCGGTGTAGGTTTTGTTGGTTCGGCGGTTTTTCAGTGGCAACAAGCATTAATGACTTGTATTTTTATTTACCTTTTGATGTTGGGCTAAGAGTTTGTTTTGGAGAAGAAGAAAAGATTGTTTTTTAAGCTAATCAACTTCGGCTGAAATATATTTTTTCTGTCTCATTTGAAATAATGGTCAAACTTCTGTATTTTTGTATTAGTGGTGATTCTTTGATGAAAAACCCAGCCATGAGAATGCTTGGACTAAGTGGTGGAGTTGCTGGTAAATAGACCCCGACTTTCTCAATATAATGGCATACATAATAAGAAACGATATTTTTTCCTCTCAACTCCGGGATTATAATTCTTCCTTATAAACTTTTTTTAGAACTGTAAAGTTTATAAGGTGAAATATGCTCAAATCATCAAAGAAGCCATCTGGCGCTCCATTAAGTAATCCGGATTATGCATTATCAGGAAATAATAATTCGGAAGGTGTTAATTCCTCATCATCTCTGCAATACTTAGGTTTCAGTAATAGCTCATCCTCAATTGAGGACGATCTTCAGATAATTCGTAATAGAAAAAAAAGAATCTATTTAAGATTTACTAATTATCCGAACGATCAAAAGCTTATTGAAATTTATCCTGATCCTAACAAAGCTCCAATCGTAACTGAGCCTTCAATTTATTGGACATATTTTTCTTACCTATTCACGAATCAAGACAAATATTCCTTATCTGATTACGCTAAAAAATCAGGCCTTTCTAAATTCGATACGTTCAAGAAAGGAGTTGCAGTTGAACCATTTAGAACCGCAGCAACTCGATTGTACAATTTAGTAAAAGGTACCCAACATAATGAAGCGAAAGAAATCGCTGAATCAATTCGAAGATCAATTGTCATTTCTAGTAGAGGAAAACAAAAGTTAATCGAATTCATTCATTTACCATTCATTCAGTTTGAAGTTTTTTAGTAGCACACGACTTGTTTCTGTTCAGAGACCAATTTCACATAAGAAATTGGTCTTGCTATTTCAAGATATGACAAACCATTTCACACAATTTCACAATAGAATAAAATGTTGCAAGGACATTCAAAATGTTTCTTTTTTTATTTAACGCAGGAAATACGAAATGTTCTTTGAAATACTGATTGGATTAGCAAAGCCTAATCGTTCCCCAATAAGGTTACGGGGATAAAAGTAGCCTTAGAAAATATTATTAACTAATTCTTTACTAAATAATTAAAAGGAAACAAAAGTGAAATTTTTAAACAGATTAAATAATGACGGCAGCATAAATCCAGAGAAAGTTAGTAACAATATGCAATGTGGAATTGACGTACATGATAGGATGGTGTTTTCTGATCCACAAATTCAGTTATTATCCTTGGGCGATTTCGTTCTACGTTGTAGATCAATTATTAATCAAAGCGGAGATGATAAGTCTGATCTTAATTTCTTTATATCATCATATGGGGGTGATGTTCATACTGCTTTAGGGATCATCGATTATATGCGCATTATGAAGCTAAAAGTAAATACCATTGGAATTGGGCCTATCATGTCAGCAGCCGTTCCGATCTTAGCTAGCGGCACTGGTAAAAGATCAATCACCAGAAACTCAGTAGTAATGATTCATCCAGTTTCTGCAATGTTTAATGGTACAGCATTAGACCTGACCAATGATGTTGCGCAAGCCAAGCAGTCTCAAGATAAGATTTTCGGAATACTAGGGAAGTACAGCACACAAACTGCTTCATTCTGGAAAAAGAAAGCTTCAACTAATTTTTATTTATCTCCCGAACAATGCCTTTCTTTTGGTTTGGTCGATGAAATAATCGACGACCATCAAAAGATCTAGATGAATGGAAAAAACCGGGGGATCTACCAATCCTTCCGGTTTATTTTTCCGGGTCAAAATCTTAAAAAAACAAAAGGATAAAAAATGAAAAGCCTCATGTATCCATTACATGGAACTGATATTCCTCCGTAAAAAGACAGCATCCTTATATCGAGAGGATTTAGCTCCTCATATTAACTTTAACAAATAAATACATGAAAAATAAAAAATCAATAAATACTCAGAAGCACAGAGATTGGACGAATAAATCGTTCAATTTCATCCACGGGTGTGAGCACGGCTGTCTGTATTGTTATTCTCTTGAAATGGCAACGCGTTATGGGTGGAATAATCCAAAGGATTGGACTACAGAAAGAGTTCGGCAACATGATCTTAATAAAAAGATCGGAAACGTTGGTGAACTAGTTATGTTCCCTTCATCTCATGATATAACACCGACACATCTTGAGGAATCTATACAGTTCCTTAGAAAAATTCTGGAAGCTGGCAACGATGTATTAATAGTCAGTAAGCCACATCCCGAATGTATCGAAAGAATCTGCAAAGAGTTTGATCAATGTAAAAACAAAATATTGTTCAGATTCACAATTGGTTCTACAAATGATAAGGTGCTGAAATTCTGGGAACCAAACGCTCCTAGTTTTAAGGAAAGACTCTCTTGTTTGAAACATGCATTTGATAATGGATTTCAGACAAGTGTTAGCTGCGAACCGATGTTGGATAATCACATTGAGCGAGTAGTTAAACGAGTTGATCCTTATGTAACAGAAACAATCTGGATGGGAAAAGCCAATAGACTTCTTGGTGTTACCGGACGCGGTCGTCTTGAGTTTAACGGTCATCTAAATCCAGAGACAGAAAAGAAAGCTCTGCAGTTAATTGACTGGCAAAGCGATCAAAACATTATCAAGCTTTACGAATTACTTCATACTAATCCGAAAGTTCGTTGGAAAGAGAGTATTAAATCAGTGTTGCGAAAGCATTCTCTTCCGGTTTGATGATAGATACTTATTTATAAAATTCGGCATAAGATGAGTAATGGCGAAGAAGATATGTATCCCCGCTCTTGATAGCGAGGGCTCTTCTGATCACCAGATGTTAAACAGCTCTAAGTTCTTTGACAAATTGAATATTCTATTTCCAAACAAAATTCAATTCACGATTAAAGAAGTAGCAACGATTCTAAATCTCAGCTACGATTTTGTTCGCGAGAAGATATCCGGCGGATCAATAACCGCTGTAAAGTTTGGAGATAGATATATGATAAGCGTTTTTGAGCTTGAGCGAATTTTAGCGCAAGGTGTCAAATGAGTAAGATACGCAAACTGGAAAATGGCGGGTACCGCGTAGACGTTACTACTTTTGAAGGTATTCGTTTACGCCCGACCTTCCCCAGAAAAGAAGATGCTTCAGATTACATCGCTACAATTGAAAAAGAGAAGCTTGATTTCAAACTAGAGCGCCATGGTGTTCGCAGAAGAAAAATCAAATTCTCTGATGCAATTGACAGCGCAATTCTGGAGAAAAAGTCTCTAGCTAATAAATCGTATGTGAAGTACAAGTATGTTTTTGAAACACTGCTTGAATTCGCAGACGCTAATGGGCTAAAGCATATTAACGAATTCACAACTTCTCATGCAGATGAGTTCAAGAAAGTTCTGATGCAAAGCAATGCATCACCTAAGACGATAAATTTCTATTTGACAGCGATTAAATCTCTGTTCAAGGAACACGTCTTGCGGGATATCATTCTGAAAAATCCATTTGATTCTGTGAAATTAGAAAGGGTGAAGCAAAAAACTCTTCTCGAAAGAGAGGAGGATTACTATGATACTTCAGAAATCACTGCTTTCTTTTTGCAGGAAATGGATCCAAAGTTTAAGATTGCTTTCATCGGACTTTTCTTAACCGGTATGAGGGTAGACGAATTCATTAATCTAACTTGGGAACGTGTGGATTGGAAGAACAAGCTTCTCCAGATTAGAAGTGTTCCCGGCTTTGTAACAAAAAATGCTTCTTCGGAACGTGATATACCTATGAGCAACGTGTTATTTCAGGTTGTTAAATCTCTGAAAGAAAGCACGTCCTCAGAATATATTTTCGTCCATCCGAAGGGTAAAAAACTTAGCGAAAAAACCATGCTTAGTGCCTGTAAAAAAATCGCTAAAAAAGCCAAAATTAAGAAGAACGCAACTAATCACAAGTGGAGACATAGCTTTAACTCCCATCTTAGTCAACAAGGCGTTGATTATTCAGCAAGGCAATACTTGATGGGACACAAACCTCAGTCAATGACGGATCACTACACTAAAGTAGATCCGAAGAAATTGCATGAGGTGATTTCTAAGTTAGATAGTTTAATTAATTATTAACATTCAGCTGCTGTCGAAATTGACGGCAGCAAATTTATTGTGGAATTATTTATGATAGAATATGATTTCGAGGAAGTAAAAGATAAAAAATTGGCGGATTTGAATAATGCGTTCAGTCTTTTTATAGAAGAAGATCCTATTAAAGAAACTTACGACATTAACAATGCTATTTTTTTAAGGATAAATAACAATTATATCAAATGCCAGTTTGAAATAGATGCCATTGGGGAATTTGATTGTATCGAGGCTACCAGAGTTGAGTTTGGAATTGATTTTGTTAAAGGAATGGAAATCTATAAACCATTAATTAAGAAATACAGCATTGACTCTAAAGACGTTGATTCAGTTTGCTTTAATTTGGACCAAGTCTTGCAATTTCAAATAACTTTGGAAGCTACTACTTTGAACGAATTGGTTCAAAAACTAAAGAGCTTTTTTAGAGAATGGCATAAAGAAAGAAGAGACCAAGCTTCGGCATTCTGTAAAGAATTCAATTTGAGCTGACCACATTATTCCTAATTCTCAGTCAGTACTAATTAATTTATTTCAAATAATATAAAACCGTCACAACTGTGGCGGTTTTATTAAATCATAAAAAAAGGTGAAAAATATAATGCAAAAATTAAAAGGGATTATTCTTGGTCCTGAGGAAGTAACAATAACAAAAGTAAAAGATCCCGGTGGTTGGCTCTCAAATATGTCGCCACACCCAATTCAACATGACGGGAAAATATTTAGAACTGCTGAGGCTTTATTTCAGTGGCTCAGATTTTCAAATCATCCGGGTGTCCAAAGTACAATTCTCGAACAAAAATCTCCGATGGGAGCGAAGATGAAAGCCCGAAAAAATCGTAATCTTCTCGGCCGAGGTGAAAAATGGGATGAGGCACTGGATGATATTCCAAGAATGAAAGAATGCCTAATACTTAAACTCGAACAACATCCGGATCTTAAGCAGCGATTGATAGAAACCGGTGATGCAATCATTATTGAAGATTGCACAACACACGATAGAGAATCCGCTCGATTCTGGGGTTCAGTGAAAGTAGATGGCACTTGGGTGGGAGAAAACAAACTTGGAAAACTTTGGATGGAAATACGAGATGAAATAGTAGCTTCTAAAAACGATGGATATTTACAACTCTGCCGTGCAATTCTTTATGGCTCATCGGTTTCGGAATAATAATTAACATACAAATAATAACTTAAAAAGCCGTCACGTAACAGTGGTGGCTTGATATTTAATATCTAAGAAAAGGCTAATTAAATGAATACAATAAAAAGAATAATAGTTACACTCTCAGCAGCATCATATTCTAAGACTACTGACATAATCAACAGAGCCCGCACTTTATCGATTAATAATATAACTTTCATTCCCGATGAACAGCCACTACTACCAGATGGACTTAACAATTATGAGCGATATGAGTACTTAAAAGAAACACTTGTTGTTACAACTCGCAAATCAACTCCGTTTGTGACAACTTTTGCTTCACCCGGTAAAATAGTTGAAGACCTTGGTTCGATCCTAACCCTTAACTGGCATTGTTCTTATAATTGCCAGTTTTGTTATTTGATAGGATCAATGTATCAGAGACAATGGCAGGAAGTCTATGTAAATATTGATGACTTAGAAAAGCAGATTGTGCTGGAACAATTTGTTCACTGCTCAATTCTAACTATTTGGACTATGCTTAGTCGTTTATCAAATGAAAAGCTGGTTAAGATTCCGAAAAATCTGAAACAAACAGCCGATTGGTTAAGAAAGCGATTTATAATTGAGAATATTGATTCCGATCAAAAAGCAAAAGACTTTTTAGATACTAACCTCGATAAAATATTTAATAGGCTGGATCAGAATATTGATCACACTACTAGGGAACAATTGACCAAAAGCATACCACAATATTATCAAGCTAATCGGAAAAATCTTCCGTGGCTGAATGTTTCGGAGTATACAGATTTTTTGGCTATTGATCCTTTAACTGATTTTTCATCAGACCTTATCAGAATGTTAGATAAGTATCCAGAGCTTCAGATAAGTATGCGAACTAAGTCTACAAATGTTACTAACCTATTAATGTGTAAATCGAAGAGCCGTCTGAAGATAGCAATCAATCTTAATACGAAATATGCAATTGACAATTATGAAATTGGTGCAGCCTCTTTGATTGAAAGGATCGATGCTGCGAAAAAGATTCAGGCGGCAAAAGGAATTCAATTAAAAATAGTAGTAGAACCCATCATGGTCTATAATGGGTACAAATCTGACTATCTTCAATTAATTGATCAGATTAAAAAAGAAATTAATTTAGATAATGTCATTGATTTCTCTTTTGGCGCTGTTCGGTATAAAACCAAATTAGTAAATCAGATTAATAAATTTATTCCACAAAACAATCTCTTCATGAACGATGCGAATCTAATCAACTATCCTAAAGACAGAATACGCTATCATGAATCAATCAGAAAGAACATTTACCAAATGATTATTAAAGAACTTAAATCACATAAAAATCTGGTCATTAGATTGTCCGCTGAGACACCGGAGATGTGGGATGAAATCGGGTTAAACAAAGAGGCTCATATCGCTAAGTCAGTGAGTCAATAAACAATATAATATCTATAATTCCAAGCCGTCTCGTAACTGTGGCGGCTTTTGTTGTTTAAAGGAGGCTATATGAACATGATTGAACTATCAAAATATTTACAAGACGAACAAGCTGCGGAAAATTACCTATATGAAAAAGGAATCCTAAAAAGATTTACCGAATGCCCACACTGCGGATCAGATAAACTGGGGCATCTCAGTCGGAGCCGTATTAAGTGTTACAAGTGCAAGAAAGAATGGCACAAGAGGAAAGAAAGTTTTCTCGAAGGGAGACATATCAGTTCATCAATTTTTTTAGGAATCGTAAAACTATACTCAGATGGGTTCGGAGTCACACGGATATGCGCCGAATTAAATCTTGATAGAAAAACAATTCTTGAGATAGTTCCCTTATTGAGATCATTAATCATCAATCGTACAATTTTAGATCAACTAAAAGAGGTATTAGAATTCAGTATCACTCAGAATTCATCCAATAAAATAAATGTACGATTTCCAATAGTTTCTAAAAGTTGCGTAGGAGAAAAAGTAGCTGCAATTGTAAAAATCAAGAAAGTTAGACTACCTGATAAGTCCTTTTCTATCACAAGCAATCTTGTATGGCAGAATCTGGAAATGGCTGCAGAATGGAACACCGTCCATAGATTCGCCAATTATTTGCACTCACAGTTGATTAATTACCGAGGCTTGAGCTCGAAGAGTTTTAATGAATACTTGCTTGAACTTATTGAAAGATTTAATAATAGTGAAAAAAAATTCTTCGATATACTTATTGAAAAATTGAAAATTACTTAGGGTGGTTAAAACTCCACCTGTCTGGGGGTAGAGCATGTTTTACTCAACAAAGTTGTGCCATGTTTGTGCCAAGTACACATCTTTTAGGGCCATATAAGCCGTCTAGGCAGACCCCTTTTAAAAACAAAAACCTCGAAAACAGCGTTTAATTGATATAATCGAGGTTTTATTTTACTATGCGGAGAGTCAGGGATTCGAACCCCGGATAGACTTGCGCCTATAACGGTTTTCAAGACCGCCGCATTCAACCACTCTGCCAACTCTCCATTTGCATAACACTTTTCAAAAAGCGCCCACAACAATAGAAAAAAAAAACTTAATTCTCCATATTGAATAGGTCCATTTTTACTTTATGATTCTGTTTAAAGATAGATATATTTCGTGCGTTTATTAAGAACACTTTAAAAAGTGAGGCAATATGAAGATCGTAAAATTTGCTGCTTTATTTGTATTCTGTACCTTACTTACCGTTTCGGGACAACAACAGAGACAATTAGATCGTGTCCCAGAGTGGGCAAAAGAAGCAATTTGGTATCAGATATTTCCCGAAAGATTTTCGAATGGAGATAAATCAAACGATCCCAAACCTGAAGACATGAAAGGTGCATGGCCATATTTTGTTCCCGATGGATGGCAGAATCATCCATGGACAAGCGATTGGTATAAACTGCAGTCATGGGAAATTAAAACCGGAAAAGATTTTTATTGGAATGCAGGCGTCCGCAGATACGGCGGGGATATTCAAGGAATAATTAACAAACTCGATTATTTAAAAAAGTTAGGCATCAACGCAATTTTCTTGAACCCGATTTTTGAATCACCCTCACTTCATAAATACGATGCATCAATGTATCATCACATAGATAATAATTTTGGACCGGATCCTAAAAAAGACAGAGAAATTTGGGCAGAAGAAAATCCCGGTGATCCATCAACCTGGCAATGGACTACTGCAGATAAACTTTTTTTAAAATTAATTAACGAATGCCATAAACGCGGAATGAAAATAATTATTGACGGGGTCTTCAATCATACCGGAACAACATTTTGGGCATTTCAAGACATTGTAAAGAATCAGCAAAACTCTAAATACAAAAATTGGTACACAATAAAATCTTGGGATGAACCTTCTGCTGGGAAAAAGTTTGATTATGAAGGGTGGCTTGGTGTAAAAGATCTTCCTGAAATTCGTGAAGATGAAAACGGACTTGTAAAAGGTCCCCGCGAACATATTCATGATATTGTGAAAAGATGGATGGACCCGAACGGTGACGGAAATCCTAATGATGGAATTGACGGCTGGCGTTTAGATGTTGCCGAAATGGTAAATCATAATTTTTGGAAAGAGTTTAGAACATGGGTGAAAGGAATAAATCCAGACGCATATATTGTTGGAGAAATATGGTGGGACGATTGGTCAAAGTATAAAATGATGAATGCCTCGCCTTGGCTTAAAGGTGATGAATTTGATGCAGTTATGAATTACCGGTTTGTACGCGCGCTGAAAAATTTTGTAATAAATAGAAAAGATCGGATTGGACCACAAGGATTGATCGATTCATTAAACACTCTTTACAAAGAGTATCCGGCTGAAAATACTTACGCAATGATGAATCTTTTAGATAGTCATGATGTCGAACGTGTGGCGTCTATGGTTGTTAATCCGGATCTTTTGTACGATCACGGCGGAAATCCTGCACAGACAAAAACATTCGATGTCCGCAAGCCGGATGAAAATGAACGGCTGATTCAAAAACTCATTGTAGGAATGCAGTTCACATTGCCCGGCGCGCCTCATATTTATTACGGCGACGAAGCCGGTATGTGGGGCGGAGACGACCCAGATTGCCGTAAGCCGATGGTTTGGAAAGAATTTAAATATGAAACTGAAATAACTCACCCATTCGGATTACAGCGACCCGCAGATGAAGTTAAGTTTGATGAAAATATTTTTAAGTGGTATCAAAAAATGGTTTCAATTCGTAAAGAAAATAAAATTTTATCTCTGGGAGATATCAACTTTTTTGTATTTGATGAATCAAAGAAGATAATGGGTTACAAGCGCTCGTTTGAAGGAGAGAATATATTCGCTATCATAAATAATAATTCCCTCTCAGATAAAATTGAATTGACTAATGAGAAGTTATCTGCTGGAAAGAGTATGTATATTGATTTAATTACCGGGAAGATGATTAATGCAATTGGAAGTAAAATTCAAGTTGATTTGAATCCGTATCAAATTCTTTTGTTAAAAGAGAAATAATAGACGAATAAATTGAATCCTGTGGAGGAAGAAACGAAAGGTCATGACTAAATTTATTTAGTTGATGACTCCGGCAGATAGCCAAATTTTTTGAGAAGATAATTATCGTCAAATTTGATGGTTCTCTTTGTTTGAGAATACGAAGCAAAGAAACCTAATCCTCCATTTATATTGGTCATGTCTGCTGGAAAATTTCGGATTGTAAAACCATAGTCGAAATAGAGTTTCGAATTGTAATATTTGGATAAGTTTTCGTCAAACAATAAGATTTCAATTTGTATCGGGCCCACATAATATGTGCTTTTTTTCAAATCTCCTTCCGAAATTTCTTTAAGCGCCTGTTCAACTAATTTTCGCTCAATGTGCAATTCATCCTTTAATGAAACATCATTGTAATCGAACCCGGTTTGAATCCCTTCCTGTAAAGTGCTTATTGGTATTTGTTTCACAAACAAGGTCTTCTTTCCGGTTTCATCTTTATGGTAATAGTTGAATGATATTCTCTTTGCTTTGAACAAATAGGGGTTTTCATTCTTCCAAAATACATTCACATAGACACTATCATAGTTGTAAACTATTAGAGGAGGAATGAAAATTAAATTTGTGGTTTTGGATTCATCAAAATTAATTTTACCTGGCACCGTTGTTTTTGAAGTCAATTTTTGTCCATCTGGAAGATTAACACTCAGTTCTATTTCACTGTTATAATCAGGACGAAAAGATTTTAAATATGAATACTTCGATGGAGAATTGTACCGGGGATTTAGATTATTGTTATCTAGAGTGTCTCTAAAATAATAAGTTGTTCCTTTATTGATATACTTGATCGAAATCTGGGATCCTAACATTACCGGATCCTCACTTAGAGTACTTGGATCAAATCCAGCAACATCATATAAATGTGATATGTAGGCACATTGTAAAGTAGTATCTCCTCTTAGCAGCAAATTCACAGAATATTTTTGAGTCAATTCACCTTTGGGAGATAAATTCTCATCGCAGCTGAATAGCCATATAATCAAAGGAATTATAATTAGTATTAAGGTGAAGTGTTGTTTCATATCTCAATCTTCATGGTGGCTGTTAAAAGAAATGGCAGCATATTAACTCTCTTTCCGGTAGTTTGCTCGAAGTAGTAGATGTTTGCCCGGTTATAAACATTTATAGCGCTGACATCCAAGTGTAGCCGCATAAAATTCAGATTTAAGTTTTTTGATAGCACCAGGTCAAGTCTGTGATAGTCAGGTAATCGTGCAGCATTTTTATTGGCAAAGTATGTAACCGGGAAGATAGAATTATAAATTCGATAGTCATTTAAGAAATTATTTAATGACAATTTATCATAGTAGCCTGATTGTTGTGTAAACGGATAACCTGAATTGTACGCCCAGTTGGCACTAATCTGCCAATCGTCAGCCAAGTTTAATGTTAGAGATATATTTAGGTTATGTCTTGAATCATATCTTGGCACATAACGAATTCCCTCGACTTCTTTGAAGGCCCAGCTTAAAGTATATGAAATGGACAGATCAAAAGGGCTTAAGTGAGATTTCATCTGCACTTCTTGCCCGTAAGATTCACCGGAACTTGCTAGAAAATCCGGATCAGAAAAAGTTACCTTCTTTTCATTCAAAGTAGGTGATGAAATTATTTTTTTATAGTAGGTTTCAAGATCAACCGAAAAATATGAGGACAAATTCGATGAGATACCAAAAATATAATGAACCGCTTTTGATTTCCTTAAATATCCCGGTATCACAATAACCGGATCGAATAGAGACAGAACTTCCCTTTCATCAACAATTGTTGTTAGGTCTTGCTGGTAAATACCAAAGGCACCTTTCAGTGAAATTTCCGGAGTTAACAAATAGTTAATACTTACACGTGGTTCTGCAAGATCACCTTCTGCAGGAAGATCACGCGATAGATTGAACCGCATGCCGATATCCGCACCAAAATTTGATAGCCTTAAAAATTTGTAACTGAGATACGCTTCCATTGCAATTCCCGCATCACCGACATCAACTTTATAATCAAAATTATTTAATAAAAATAATTTTGTTGATAATGATTTTACTTCCGCCCCGATATTAATTTCATCCTTGCTCTCAAAAACATATAGAAAATCTGTAGAGACGGTAAAGTTGGTAACTTCGTTTGATTTGGGTCTGATATCACTTTCTTTTGGGATAATTTCATTTTTATAGTTGCTTACTGAAATCCCAAAATCCAAAAAAAGCGGATTCTCGCCGACAGAAAACATTCTCATTCCCCAATTATTATTGGCCCATTTGTAATCTGGGGTTTTAACGTCTTCATATTTTAGATTGTCTTTACTCCATAAACCCATTAATGTAATTTTAGATCCGTTTAAAAAATTAGGATTAGCAAAATTTGCTTTAGCTGATAGATCGAAAAAATCCACAGGCAGATCGTTATTATTAACAAATTTCTTTAATATGTTTTTTGAAGTACTTTTTCTTCCGGAAAGATAAAACGAACCATAAGGAAGAGGACCTTCCAAAACTCCTTTTAACGATAAAAAGCTTGCCGATAATTTAGCCGCATATTTATTCTTATCACCATCTTGAGTTATTATGTTCACAACAGAAGAAAGTGCTCCACCATATTTAGCGGGAAATCCACCTTTGAAAAATTCGACATTGTTAATTAAATCCAGGTCCATAACGCTGAAAAGTCCGATTGCATGAAACGGATAATAAATGGGAATGCCGTCTAAAAGAATTAAATTCTGATTCGTTTCTCCGCCTCTAACATTAAATTTTGCCGAAACATCGCCCGTAGATTGTACACCCGGCAATGAAAATAATGACCGCAGTAAATCCGCTTCTACACTGTGCGGCAACGCTGCAAGATCTTTAAGTGTGATAATTGTTTTACCCAGATCCGGGACATTTTTTTCTTTTATCATATACTCAATTTTTTCTATGGCCTGAAACTGGATACTTGTTGGACTTAAAAGAATTTCAAGATCCGTGACTTTATTGTTTTCAACTATAACGCTTAATTGTTTTGTCAGATAACCAATGTAAGAAACAATAACAGAATATTTTTTATTTGCCGGAAGAGATCTTATAACAAAGTACCCTTTATTATTTGTTGAGGCTCCAATAGCTTCCTCCTTGATTAATACATTTCCAAAAGCCAAGGCTTCTAATGTCGTAGAATCTCTTACGATGCCCCGGATTGTTCCTTTTTCTTGTGAAGAGACAATACCTGTAAGAATAAAAATTAAATAAATTGTTTTTTTGATCATATCAACTTTTTAATCGCGAAGATTAATTTGATTTGAAGAATTTCAGTCGTCTTTGATCTTTGAATAAATTATCAATTTTTGCGGCTTCAAAAAATTAGAGTGGCGTTTGAACAAATTAGAAAATTGCATATATAAAAGGGGCAAGTGCAGAACCCTTTGTTAAAATTATTAATCCGCCAAGAATAATTAAGAAAAACACAATTGGCATCAACCACCATTTTTTTCTTTCACGTAAGAAAGTCCAGAGTTGACCGATTGTTGAAAGCTTGCTCATTTATTCCCTCAAGGTTATTCTTTATTTACATGTACAGTCTACTCATAAAAAACATTTCAGTCAAGAATTCATTTTTTTCTCTTTATCATTTTTGTTTATTTTAATAATAGTAATCTGCTGGAGTTAAATTGACACTCAACAAAAAACAGATTTATTTTACTGAAAAAAAAAGAAGAAAATTTTCAGCTGAAGAAATTTCCAAAAAGCTAAATATCCCGATTGAAGAAATCAAGCAGTATCTCAATTCACATCCGGTTCAACAAACTCCATTTTATTTTTACATCATATTGATTTCCATCCCAATACTATTTTTTATTTTGCTCGAAGTTGGGCTTCGTATTTTTTCTTACGGCATTGATTTATCTATGTGGGTAAATCCAATTAACGGCAAAATGATGCTAAATCCGGATGTAGCACACAGATATTTTTCAACCGTGAAAAACGTTCCGACCTCAATAGAGGATATCTTCGATTCGGAAAAAGCACCGAATGCATTTCGTGTGTTTATATTGGGTGAAAGCAGTGCTGCAGGCTATCCTTACATGCCGCTGGGATCTTTCTCACGATATATCCGCAAGCGGTTAGAGATTGTTTATCCTAATACAAAAATAGAAGTCATTAATCTTGGACTTACTGCTGTAAACAGCTACACAGTTAGAGATTTTATACCAGGTGTTCTTCAGCAAAAGCCGGATTTGATTTTAATCTATACCGGACACAACGAGTATTATGGAGCACTCGGTGTCGGCTCTATTGAATCCTTCGGAACATCTAGAACGTTTGTAAATCTAGTTCTTAATCTGAATAAATTTAAGACAACTCAATTGCTTAGAGATTTTATTCAATGGTCTGAAAAAATCTTTTCCAGCGAACAAACTGCAAAAACCGGAACATTGATGTCGCGCATGGCTAAAGATCAAACCATAACTTTAGAGTCTGATAATTACAAAATTGGTTTAGAACAGTTCCAAGATAATATGCGTGATGTAATAAAAATGGCCAAAGATGCAGACGTTCCTATAATTCTTGGAACGTTAACGAGCAATTTGAAAGATCAGAAACCATTCATTTCTTTAAAGATTGATAAATTTCCACTTGCCGAAAATGTTTTTTTTGAGGCAAGAAGTGCTTATAGCTCCGGTAACTATAAGAGAGCGGATTCACTTTTCAGATTTGCAAAGGATCTAGATGGACTTCGCTTCAGAGCACCGGAAAAAATTAATCAGATTATTAGGCGTTTCGGATCTGAGTTTGACGTTCCGATCGTTGATGTAGATTCCGCTTTCAATGCCGAAAGTTTAAACGGAATTGTTGGCGATAATTTAATGACCGATCATCTTCACCCGACTTTACAAGGATACGAGTTAATGGGCAAAGTCTTTTTTGAAATGATGAAAAAAGAAAATGATTTGCCAAAAAATTCTGCAGCTGCAATACCATACGAGAAACAAGATTCTACTACAATCGCTCAATTCCCGTTTTCAAAGATGGATTCTACAATCGCTGTTTATAGAATTAAGTTGCTCAAAAATGATTGGCCTTACATTGATTCTCGAAACAAAATTCCCGACTCACAATTGCTCGATCAAAAAACATTTGAAGATTCTCTTGCGTATAAATGCGTTACAAAGGGAATTTCATGGATTGATTGTCATCAGGAATTGGCTGATAAATATTTAAGAGAAAAAAATGTTGACGGTTTTTTGCAGCACATAGAAATTTTAATTTACCAATATCCGATTGTGGTAGAATATTATGATTTTATTGATAAACTTGGTCTTGATTTAATAAAAGATAAAGAATTTGATAAAGCATACAAAGTATTTCTGAAACGATACCAAATTAAGCCGAACGATATCTCAACCAAATGGCTCGGCACTATTGATTTGAATTTTTCACGAATTTCGGCGGCAATTAAATATCTTGAAGAAAGTGTACGGTTTAACAAGGCTGACACACAAACGCTTTATAATCTTGCCGGTGCATACGCATTGAACAAAGATTACAAAAAAAGCTTTGATACAATTACCAGAGTTTTGAATTCCGACCCAAACTATCCCGGTGCGCAAAATTTAATGCAACAATTGCGTAGTCATTTGGAGAAGTGAGTTTATTGAAATATGAGTTGTGGATAATGAGATATTGATAATGTTCCAATTAAATGAAATAATTTAATGCGCAATTAAAAATCAACGATACTCTTTAAAATAAAAATCCCGCTTATTCAGCGGGATTTTTTCTAATCGCTAATAGCTTAGCATTAAAAGGTGTGCAATTACTTCATCAGAATCATTTTCTTGGTAACGTTGAAATTTCCAGCCTCAATTCTGTAAAAATAAACACCGCTGCTTAACTTTGAAGCATCAAATTCATATGAATATGAACCGGACTTCATTTGTTGATTTAGTAGTGTTGCGGCTTCTTGGCCTAAAACATTATAGACTTTCAAACTAACCAATTCATCAGAAGGAAGAGTAAATTTAATCTTTGTAGTAGGATTAAATGGATTAGGATAATTTTGTGATAGCGTAAATGTTGTAGGAACAGTATTCAACTCCTCAACACCGGTCAAAGTACGCGGTGCAAGTTCATATTCGCTTGCAGGCTTTGCGGCGTCTCTTGTATATTTATCCACTATTACAAAATAAGGTTGTTGAAATTGTCCTGTACCTGACATAGGAATATATCTAACTCTTCTATTCCAGTTGTCAAAACCCGTCTGTTCACTCTGCAAAGAACCGTCAGCTGTGTGAGCAAATTGATATGTGTACATAAACCCATTAAAACCACCAGCGGGAATGTGTAATGACACTGAATAAATATTACCACTTTCTAATGTCAATCGGGCACTTCTGGATTGATCTTCTTTCCAACCCATAACTTGCGCCCAAGCTGCTTGACCGCACACCAAGTAAACTGAATCCTGAGCTGGATCAAATACGATCGGCACTTTAGCCGGATCCATTGCATTAGTCATATCCACTTTGAATACTGCCGTCAGACCTGGACCAGCCGGTACAATATATTTAGGATCAATGTCATTAAAATAGTATACAGCTGGGTCAGTATTTTGACTTTGTGATCCAGCGAATATTACGGAACGGTTCCCACCTCCTGTTGAAAATGGTCTTTCATACTGCGCATCACCAACAAGTGCACCTTTTTCAGTTCTCAATTGCATCTTGAACTTATATAGTTCCGCTTGTCCAACTTTTTCTCCAACAAAAGCAATGGAATTGAAAAACTGGTTTGGACTAATTGGGTCCTGGAACATTGTTGATTTACTTCGATCGTTGTCTCCCCATCCATTGAAAGCACCTCTTATTTTCAGAGTATCAATTGCAGGGTTAAACATATTCATCATTGACATCGGGGTCATATCAACTGTAAAGTTAATTGCACCATCTTTTAGAGTAACTGATGGATCTGTATCATTCCAGAACTTTGTAATTGCCTGGGCACCGTCAACAATCCACGTTTCTCTATTACCAGATCCGGTTGCAAAGTTATCTTCCCATGGAGTTCCGCCGCTTTTATCATTGAAGAGGAATTTGTAATGAATAAGCTGGGCAGAATTAATCGGTATTAAAGCAGTGTAAGTTGAATCAGCCGCGGGTCCCGTTAACTGGTTTGCGGTTGTATTCCAGCCGTTAAAATCACCGGCTACGAATACTTTACCTGTTACCGAATCTAACTTCTTCTGCTTGAAAGGAATTCTCATATCAATCTTAAAGGTTACGTCTGCAGAAGCTCCAGAAGGCATTACTTCATTATTAAAAAACACTACTGGAACAGTTGCTACAGCAGTAACCGCAAATTCACGGTTATGTGAATCTGTAGCTTGATCACTTTCCCAGACATCGGCAGTTACACCGGTACCGTGTTTGAAGTAATACTTATACTTTGCGGTACCCGCTGCGCAGGCAATTGTTGCCCGATAAATTTTGCTATCCGCGGAAATTGGAGTCATGTCGGTTGTGCCCCAATTATTAAAATCTCCTCTTACTTGAATTACATCTTTAGTTGGATCAAATGTTGTCTTTGCAATTTGTACAGACATGTCCACCTGAAATGTAACATTGAAAGTCTGTGCAACTGCAGTTGAAATCCAAGCGCCGAAGAAGAGAACTACAAAAAGTAATGCGTACTTTTTCATTGTGCCTCCATTAGTTGGTTTTGAGTTTATCCATTATAAAATGGAATTTTTTTAATAACTTCAAAAACTTAACATCACACCGAAACTGTGGACGTTATCAAGATATTGCAATTTTTGAAACGAATAATCAATCGATATTTTGAAAAACTTTAATCCATCATATTTAATACCTGCACCAAGAGTCAAACCTTCTTGAGTTTCTTTTAAGAAAAGAGCTTTGTAACCTCCTCTAAAAGAAATTAGATCGTTGAATAAAGAAATCTCTCCACCGACATCGACCCACTGATTATTATCATTTGGGTGAATTGCATCTACAGAAATTGTAAATCTGTTTTGATTGAGAATTTGAAAATCTCTCGAGATACCGACTTGTAATCGCAATGGAAGGTCGAATTGTTCAGTTGCAAGATTTGCATCAAGAGTATTATTACTTCCGGCTCTAGTCGCGTCTGCGATATGGCGTATAAGAAGATCTTGACCACTCATTTGCATTTTCGATCCATAATTTGATATACTACTTGCAAAGCGAACACCATAGAATGGTGTTTTAAAAATGGTCCCGATATCGAATGCAAATGCATCCGCATAAGAATTATAAATATTTTCGCGGATATACTTCACGTTTGCACCTACAGCAAATTCTTCTGTAATATTTCGTGCAAATGAAAGTGCAAATGCATAACTGCCTGCTGAAAATTTTTCTCCTGTACCTTCAGGATAAAGTTCTGTTGTAACATACATGTCACCGACATTCATTGCAGTAATACTAATTCCAATAGTTCCAACACTACTGAGAGGCATTACTAAGCCAAAATAATTAACATTAATATCAGCGAACAATTTAGTATAAGTAAATAAAGTTTGTACCTCATTAACGTTTGAAATGCCGGCCGGGTTCCAATACATGGCAGAAGCATCATTAGCGATCGAAGAAAATGCTCCACCCATTGCATTTGCTCTCGGGCCCAATCCGATACTTAAGAATTTAGCGGCGGAGGTTCCTGTTTTTGTAACTTGCTGCCCATTTATTGGTTGCAGAAGTGCCGCAGCTAAAATCAATCCAAATAATAATTTTATTTTTATCACGACTCACTCCTTAATTTTTTCGTCCGATAACAATTATTTAATTACTGCAAATTTGCCAATCTTCGCTCCAACCCCAGGTGCATCTATTTGATAGACATAAACACCATAAGAAATAGAAAGATTGTCTTTTGTTAGCATATTCCAATCTGCAGTTCCATCGCTAAGCGGATTATCGTGTTGGATCTCATTAACTAATTCACCATTAACCGTAAAGATTCTAATTGTGCATTTTGGCGGTAGGTGAGTAAAATGCAACGAGCGTGGACCGCGTCCGCTGTTATATGGATTCTTCGGCTCCCATGTTGCACTTGATACGTATGGATTAGGCACAACTTTAATATTATCTAAATCAGCACTCGCATTAACCGGATCAATTTTTGGTGAATGCGCAACAAACCTAAATGCATCTCCGGATAAGAATGGTTTTTTCAATTTAAGATCAATTTTATCTCCAGACTTTGGCAATCTAGTCCCCAAAGTTGCATCAGGAGAATCAAAAAGATAGAACCACCAGGTATAAACAAGATTTCCGTTTTGATCTGGTTCTAAGAAAATAATTCTATCTTTATAAATACCATTAGTGGAAAGTAGACCATCGGTACCGTCCACTTCAAGAAATGCAAAATCAATATATTTTTGATTGGTCACATTATATACTTTTAAATTTGTTTGTTTAGATGGGAATGGCCTACCAGCAAGTGTTATTGCTTTGGAAGTTCCAAAACCGAGTGCACCAAATTCTATACGATAATCGTTTGGTCTTTCTTCACCTTTGATACCGCCAGGGTAAACAAATTTTTCAAAAGCATAATTTACAATCTTTGGATCGTTCCAATTACTAATTGATCTATCAAGTTCAACCCGAGGTGCATTATTGAATAGTAGTCTAAACCCATCGGTTAAAGGCTGTTCATAAGTTGGATCGAGGTTTTTATTTTTATTCACAATAATAACATTATCGGTTGAATCCTTTAGGGTCCAGTTCTTGGTAGTGAGCGTATCTGGGACAGTCGAATTCTTTGCAATTTTAATAGTGTCTTCAAATGTGATATAATAAACATGCCCATCTCGTATTTTATTTATATCAACAATATTGTAATTGACTGTTCCGGATGTTGAACCTCTTGCAAGTGTAAAATTGCCGAGGGATGGTTCTACATAACCGCCAGATGGAGCTTCCGGTTTAATGCGGGCAACATTAGATCCAAGTTTTACACTTCCATCGGCTTGTAAACTTACTCTTATAGGACATTCAGCGGGAACAATTTGGCCGGCTACAAATCCTTTACTGTAAGATGTAATTGCATAATAGTAGGTAAATCCATTCCTAGCAGTAGAATCAACAAATGAATGCTTAAGACCATTGTCGCTTCCCGTCCAAAAATGAATGCCCTCTATACCTACGGGTTCATAACCTTTAATTCCATCAACGAGATCAAATTGCGCAATTGGTAATTTGAACTGTCTGGAACCGGCTCCGTTTGTGATTACAGAAGCATCTATAAATGCCGGATCCGAGGCTCTGTAAATTCTGTAACCTTCAAAGTTATGTCCATCTCCTCCGATTTTATCTAAATAGGAATCGAACGATGCTTCGGCTTTGTCATCCCAATAAAGAGTAACTTTATTGTTACCAGGTAATGCCGTTAATGTTGGAGTGTTTGGTGCACTCGCAAATTGGTAATCATTATTATACGTCTCTTGTACTCTAATTCTTTTCTTAAGGATTTCATTTTTTCTATAACTACCATCAGGATCGTTTGCAGGACCATTTGCCAACACAACAGCCACTGAGAATGGCTCGGTTTGACCGGATTGTAACGGGAATAAACTGCACGAAACAAATAGATCGTAATCAGCCGCATGAATTAACTGTGGGTCGTAGAATTTTCCGGGAATCATATAGTCGAACCACATTGTAGCGTCACTTTGAATATTTAGACTTCCTGCAGGTTGATATTGAGCATTTGTAATTCCAATTCTATCTGTCTCATGAACATCTGTTACATCAATATTTGGTTCGCCGGGTAATCCAAATCGTGCGCCAGAAGTTGGTTTGCCATCTCCTTCTCCAAGATCTCCGGTATCAGGTACACCATCAAGACCAACATCATCTCGTAAAACATTCCAATCGTAATCATCATCAAGTCCATTATCCCGTGCTTCATCAATCATCACATCAATACCTTCATCAATTCCTTCGTCTATAGCTCCATCATTATTATTATCAATGCCATCTGCATATTTATTACCAAGAGTTGACTGAACAACATTATAAAGCACAATTTTATCATTAACTCTGTAGCGATAATAAGGTGCATCATGAGTAGCCTGATCTATCATTGCTTGAGTAATTTTAGGACTCCCATCTTCGCCATCGCCGTCGTTATCAATTTCATCTTTGAAAGGTAGTCCTATTTTGTCAGCGGTTAATTCAATTAATTGTACTTGCCCATTTTGGAAAGAATCTAACGGGGGCCAAAGTTTCCAGCGATTATTTGCAGCCTGATCGACCATTGATTGAGTAACAATTGGACTGTTAGTTTCTACATGGAACGGGCGAATTCTGGATGACAACCAACCTGGTTTAAGCGGCTGGGCTACACCATCCGCATAAACAACTCCTGTTTGTGTGCCAAATGCAATGTGAGTTTGGTTCTCATCAACAAGTCCATTACCGTTGTCATCTATTCCGTTATCTGGAATTTCACCGGCAAGTATGTCCAGAGTTACGATTGGCCCTGTTTCAGGGCTGTCCCCATCGTCATCAATTCTGTTATGTGCATTTCCAGGCGTTTCCAAAAAAGTTACACCAACAATTCCAACCGGATCGTTCCCGAACTCCGGAGATCTATTTGATCGTGTCCGTGAGAATGCAATTGCATTTAAGATATCGTATTCTGAAATATTATCTTGTGCATCGGGGTTTCCTCCGACAAAATCTGCATGCCACATTGTAACACCAAATTTGGGAATGTCTTTTGTACCATCATTTCTAATTTGAAAAAGAAGATATAGTGCATCTTCCACAAGAACTTGTGACCATGCGAGCGTTCTCGATTCAACTATGATTCCCATTCCCTTTCGTGTCAAATCCGTGCTATCTGGGAAATAGTTGGTGTATCTGGTATAGCCATCATCTGAAGCACGATAATACATTTCCTGATCTGCATTAAATTTATTTTTTCCAAAATATCCATTCCAGGAACCCCGCCAGCCTGGGTCAAGTGCATCGTTTGTCCTATCAGGCCAAGATGTAGGCCATGTAGAAGGGTCAACACTGGTTGCAATTTGATTTGCCTTCTCATTGTGATATCCCGGAACTGGTTCAAGATTCCAGCTCTTGCCTTCGGGCGATTGACGGAAGTCAGATACATCAATTATGTGCTGTAGTTTTCCTGTATTATCAGTTACTTCACCACCCATCATTAAAGCCTCAAGTGCAAGGTAAACTTGACCAGTATTTTTGGGCCATTCATATGGCGTTTGAACCGAGTATGGATATTGTCCTCCCTCGCGGCCTGTAAAACCAAAATTAAAAATGGTTGCACGAATTTGGTTTCCCTCCATCTGCCCCTTTACTCTTTGTGTTACGTCTCCTCTCTCTTTACCTGGTTTATAGTGCCCGGGAATAAATGGGACCCATTGTGCCGAGAGATCAACTGTCAAGAGAATCGTTATCACAAAAGCAGTCACTAGTTTGAATTTTCTAGTCATTTATTTCTCCTTATTAATCTTTTTTAAACTTATTCCTAATCATAGAATTAAAATTGAAATTCAAAACCAAATTGAATATTACGCGGTTCGCCATAGTTATAAGGATATTTCAAATATTCCGCAACCGACGTTGGGCGGCGAGGATCAGCACCAACATTTTGCCCACTTGTTGTAAAATCCGGCTGACCGGTATCTCCAAATACATTTACCACAACTCTTGTATCAAGCAAATTAAAGACCTGGAGAAATGCTGTAATATTGAATCCGGCAAGTTTAAAAGATTTATTCGCTTTCAGGTCAATCACAAACTGATCTGGTTTTCTTCTACTGTTTTCTGTAAGTCCGGAAGTAATTCCACGCTCAGCAGTAAATTGTGTAATCGAAGGTGTATATGGAAGACCCGTGCCGTACCTACCAATTAAACTTACACCCCAATCAACATCGCCGACATACATTGAAAGATTCAAAAGGTGTCTTTGATCCCAAGATAATGGTAGTAGATAAAGTTTTGGTTCTGCGTTACCCTGCTGCTGATAAAAAGCATCCTCTGGACTCGAGTTGCTTCCTTCAGCAACCTGATATGTATAATTCAAATCAATTGAGTAGTGATTTGAGAATCTTTTGTTAAGATTAAGTGTAATTCCTTTTACATTGGAGTAATCTTTGTTTATGTAAGTTGAATATGAGACCAAATTTCTTGTTACAATTAGGGCCCCGGCAGTTACCCAGTTTCTTATATCGCGGTAAAATCCTGTAATATCAACATTAAAATCATCAAAGAAATCTTGGCGGAAACCAATTTCATAAGTTGTAGTTTCCTGTGGTTTCAAATCCGGGTTACCGTATGGTCCGTAAAAATTTCCTGTATTAGGCACATAGTAAGGCCCGTTGTTGAACAGATAAGTAAATGTTGGAATCTGTAAAAACTGTCCGTAAGAAAAATGGAGAACACCTTTGTCGCTGATTGGATAAGCAATACCAAAACGAGGGCTGATTGCCGATTTAGCTTTAGCATTTTTATAGAAGAAGGGATCTCTTTCAACAATAGAAAGATTTTTCAATTCCGATCTTAATGGCAAATTAATGTTTGGATCGGTTGGATCAACTAAGACTTTTCCACGCGAATCAAAATAATCGAACCTCAAGCCAAGGTTTATTATCACACTTTGATATTCGATTTTATCTTGAAAGTACGCCGAAAACTCAACCGGCTTATTATTGAATTTTTGTCTGTTCGGAGAAGTTTCAATAGGGATTGAAGGAACAAATGGAGTGGCCGGAATACCATTTACCAACAACGGCTCTAGATTATAATTATCGAAAGATAAATCATGAATTCGTCCTTCCACACCAAGCTTAACTAAATGATTTTCCGAAATCTGATTAGTGTAATCAATCTTTGCAATATTGGAATTAGTTTCTCTCCAAAAACGATTTAGATTGGTTCCCTTGGTTAAAAATTGGTAAGCAACTGTGATAAGGGAATCCGGATGCATATACCGTGGATCTTGCGGATCATCATATAATTGCGCTCTATAATCTCTAAAAAATTTAGATGCTTTCAATGTATAGAATGACGAATTGTTTAAGGTATGAGTAAGTGTAAAAGTTGCATTGTAACTGTGAGATACATCTAAATTATCTCCATCCGGATTTAATTTAAATGCATGGTTATAATTTTTATAATTTTCTTTGGAGTAAAGAATTTCTGCATTCAGTTTAATGTTAGAAGAAACGGCAAAGCTTATATTCGCTTGTCCGATAAAACGTTTATTCCAATTCATCGGGACGAGAGAACTGTCGCCCGGTTGTCCTGAAGGTAGATAATCTCTCCATCCGTATAAATATCCGTCATCATAAGCGTATCTGCCGTTTATAAAGAATCCAATTTTATTTTCCGTATACGGAACAGAGCCGCTTATACTTCCCTGGAAGTTATAATTTTTAACGGGTTTAAATTTATTTGTACCCGGAAAATAATCTGTGAAATTGCTTAAGTGATCTCCGCTATAAACTTTTATATCACCTTTGAACTCACGCCCGCCTTCTTTTGTAACCGCATTAACTATACCAGACATGGCTTGTCCGTATTCAGCATTAAATGTTCCGCTGATTACTTGAAGTTCTTGAATACTTGAGTTATCAAGCTCAATGCCGCGGCTGTTATCATAACTGTCTGAAACGGAAATTCCATTTACCCAATAGGCAATTTCAGACGATCGTCCGCCTCTTATATGAAATCCACCGGCAGCATCTTTTGTAACTCCTGCTTGAAGCTGAAGTATGTCGTTAATTTCTGCAACTGGCAGATTTTTAATTTCTTCGGAAGTAACTCTAGTCTGGCTTGAGGTTATATCTTTCTGAATTTTCTGTACGTTGCCTTGGACAACAATTGCCTGCATTTCAACAGCAGTCTCATCAAGAGTTGCATCTTGATTGGTAGTTAAGTCAATCGAAATCTGGACATTTTGAACCACCTTAGACTGATATCCCACATATTGGAATTTTAAATTGTACTTTCCTGGCGGGATATTAAGGATAAGATACTTACCATCGATATCGGTTTGTGCTCCAATTGACGTACCCTCCAGCATAACACTCACAAACGGAAGGCCTTCGCCTGTTTTTTTATCAGTAACCCTACCAGTTAATTTGCCAGTTGTTCCGGCAAATAAATTAGCTGATAGAATTATGACCAATAATAACAAAACAGTAAATTTTTTTTTCATGGTGCCTCCAGAAAAAGCTGTTAAATGTTTTAAAGAAACTTTATCAATTATTCATGATCGCACTGCCTAGCAATTTTTCATCTATACTTATTTTAACTTTTGATTTTATCCTATTTACATATTCATCAACTAACAATGAGGATTTTTCTTTCTTAGCCAGATTTTCTGCAATCTTTTTAACTTGATCAAAATTCTTTAGCTGACCATTTTTTTTTCCTATGACTTTAAATATTCCGTACATCTCTTGAATTTTAATCGGGCCAATAACTTTATTAATTTCACTCTTCCAAAGTGTGTCCTTTAGAATTCCATATTTTGACAATTCAGCAAATCCCATAATTCCTTTATTCTTGGCAGACCATTCCCTCAATGAATATTTCTCAGCTAATGAACCAAAGTCTGAATTGTTTTTTAAGTCATTGATAATATTTTCTGCTAATGATTTATCCTTCAAAATGATTTCCTGTACATTCATTTCATCTGATGCTGTAAAATATATTGAATTGTCGTCATAGAATTTTTTGATTGTGCTATCCGGTAAAGTCACAGCATCACTAATCTCTTTTCTTTTATAGGCCAAATAAATCATATTATGGTACTTTGGAATAATATTTCGAACAGCCGGATTGACATCATAACCTTTCTCAACTGCAATTTTGTATAGAATATCTTGTAATACAATTCCAGCAATAGCAGATTTTAAGTTGTCAATGGAAACTATTTTTTCTCGATGGAATGTAGGAATTTCATTTAATCTTCTTTCAATTTCATTCTGCTTATAAGATCTACCGGGGTATTTCACACAGATAGACGAAGAAGAGAAAGGTTTTCGAATTTCGGCAGATTCTGCTGATGAATATGGTAAATTATCTAAAATTTTCCCAAGCAATTTTTCATTGAACAACAATTTATCTGGAGTGAAATGTGTGTTTATGTAATCCTCTTCTGCAGGTTTTTTCTTTCTTAATCTTACTACTCCTTCCATATGATGTTTTTTACGAATAAACTCATCTTCGGTTAAGAGAGGATGAGGTACACGGTCTTCCAATTTTATAATGCTGTAACCATTTTTTGTTTTTACTGGCTTCGATATTTCACCAATTTTTAATGAATATGCTGCATCTTCAAACGCTGGATCCATGTCTCCCCAAGAAAAATAACCAAGGTATCCACCGTTATTTTGAAGAGTTGAATCGGTAAAAACTTGCTTAGCTAAAACTTTGAAATCAGCTCCGGTCTGCAAGAGCTGATACAAACTATTTGCTTCTTCCTCGGTTTGAGCAAATAAATGACGAGCACTAAGCTTTTCATTAGACCGATAGTAAGCTTCTCTAATTTCGGCATCAGTTACAGTAATTTTTGCGTAAATTTCTTGATCTTCCAGATAAGCAAGAATTGTTTGCTTGTCGGCCCATTTTAATTCTTTTTGGTATTCCGGATCGTTAAATATTTTTTTATTATCGTCATAATAATAAAGAAGAATTTCATTTATCATATTGTTCATAATTGATTTACGAAGAACAATATTGTCTTTTATGCCGGTAGAAAAGATATAATCGCTACACCGGGTAACAAAATCTTTTACCGTTATCTGATGTGATCCTACAGAGGTAATTACTTGATTAGGTAGCGCTAACTGTTGAGATTTGAGAGAAGAGTTGATAAAAAATAAAATAAAAAGAATAAATTTGAACCCAGCCTTATACTGTGTTTTCATTTTTACATTTCAGTAAGGTAAAAAACAAAGGATCAAAAGAATGACCCAACTTGTGATTTCCGTAAAAGTGCGATTGGTTTGATTTTCAATATTAATTTACTAAAACCATTAACTAAAAATCAAATTATTATTGATAGGATTCTTTTTTTACATTCCTGTTGTACAGCGTAATTTGAACAAATACTTTCACTATTTTTTAACATCTATTTCATTATGTTAAATAGTAATTTCTCCGGAAAAAGATGACCCATGAATAAAATAATACGTCCTAAACAAGTAACGCTAAACGACATTGCCCAAAAATTAGGTGTTTCAATTATCACCGTCTCGAAAGCTTTGCGAGGACATCCGGATATTTCCCATAACACTACTGAGCTCATTAAAAAAACTGCAGATGACTTAGGATATTCACCTAATTTCATGGCACGAAATCTAGCTTCAAGAAAATCCAATACTATAGGCGTTGTTCTTCCACAAATTTCACATCATTTTTTCAGCTTGATTATGGATCAGATTTATAATTATGCAATGATGATCAATTACGAAGTCTTTCTTACGGTTTCTCAAGAAAATGCCGAAATGCAGAAGAAACAAATTCAAACTCTTCTTTCAATGAGAGTTGATGGCATAATCATTTCAATTTCTCAAGATACCAACGATTTCGGAATCTTTGAAACCGCTAAAAACAGACAGGTGCCGTTAGTATTTATGGATCGCATTCCTAATTTGGACAATTGTAATACTGTTACAGTTGATGACAGAGGCGGCGCCTATAAAGTAATCGATCATGCGATTAATCTCGGATATAAAAAGATTGGTCATTTCGCAGGCTATACAAATATTAACATCGGACGGGAAAGAATACTTGGTTTTACACAAGCGATGACCGATCATGGATTTGAAGTTAACCATGATTGGATTTTAGAAGGTGACTTCGGTGAAAAGAGTGGTTACGATTCTTTCATGAAATTGTATCACGATAAAAATCTTCCGGATTTAATTCTTGCGGTAACATACCCGGTTGCAATCGGTATTTATACTGCAGCGAAAGAAGTCGGGATGAAAATTCCGGATGATATTGATTTGATCTGCTTTGGAAATTCTCCAGTTCAGAATTTCTTATCACCTCCGCTTAGCTGCGTCAATCAACCGGCAGAAGAGTTAGCAACTAAATCGATGGAACTTCTTCTGGATAACATTGACAATATTGGTGATTTTATAAATAAAAACATTGTCATAGATACTGAATTAATATTGCGCGGCACTTGTATTAAATGCAATAAATGTTAAGCAGAAAATTGTTTGTCTACCGGTCGGATTAACAATTACTTACATCTATTGGTCTAACTTGTTTACAAAATTGATTTGAGCAATCTCCACTGAATTTATTACCTTTTGCAACTTAATAAACTTTTACTTTCATAATCTTTTTTCTAAGGATCTGAACATTCAAATGGAAATTGAAGACAAGGCCAAAAAGCAAATTGAATCACTGCGCCTTCAATGTGAAAAGGAAGGACTTTTCAATTCACAATTATCGAAAAAAGATTATAATTATGAATTCACGGTAAACAGCGGAAAGGAAAAAATTAAGGTTCAGGTTTATTTCGGTAAAAAAGGAATAAAAACTATTCTTCAAGGTGATTTGAAATCTAATCTTTACAAAAAACTAAATAATCTAATATTAGATGAACCTAAACTTGATTTGAACGACTCGTCGTTTATAGAGCCGGTAAAATATATAGGTTCGGACGAATGCGGCAAAGGAGATTTTTTTGGACCGCTTGTCGTAGCGGCTGTATTTGTAAATGAAGAGACTAAAAAGCAACTTACAAAAGTCGGGGTTCGTGACAGCAAAGACTTAAGCGATAACATGATTACCTTATTGGCTAAAGAAATAAAACATATAATTGGTGAAAATTTCGAGATAGTTAGAGTTAATCCTCACAAGTACAATGAATTATACAAACAATTCAATAACCTCAATAAACTCCTTAACTGGGCTCACTCTAAAGCAATTGATAATTTGCTCGATAATACAATGTGCAAATTTGTCATTACTGATAAATTCAGCAAAAAAGAATTGGATGTGGTTTCTCTTTCTAAACATTCTGATGTTGAGTTTATTCAAGAAACCAAAGCCGAAAAATATATTGGGGTTGCTGCCGCATCGATTCTTGCAAGGAACAGTTTTGTTGATTGGTTTGAATCTCATTCAAGAAAAGGGCTGGTTCTGCCAAAGGGTTCATCAATTGAGACTGAAAAATTTGCAAAAAAATTACTCCAAAAAATCGGAGAAGAAAAATTGAGTGAACTTGGAAAATTACATTTCAAAACTTTTGCAAAAATAAAATAGTTCTGAAGCTTCATAAATTTTTCATCATAAGTAACGGGTAAACAAGTGGCTAAATCAAAAGTAAAAAGAATTGGTATTTTAACCGGGGGTGGAGATTGTCCTGGATTGAATGCTGTAATACGCGGTGTTACTAAACCGGCACAGGATATGGGTTTGAAAGTGCTTGGTATTCTTGATGGATTTGAAGGACTCGTTGAAGGGAAATCTCATGAGCTATACAATAAAGATGTATCCGGAATTTTAGCAACCGGAGGAACAATCCTTGGCTCCTCTAATAAAGGAGATCCGTTTCATTGGCCGGAAGAAATTAATGGTAGACTAAAAATAGTTGACCGCTCAAAAGATGCGATGAGAAATTATCTTGCATGGAATATTGATGCTATGATAGCAATTGGCGGCGATGGAACAATGCACATCTCAAATAAATTGAGCCAGATGGGAATGAATATCATCGGTGTTCCGAAAACAATTGATAATGATCTTGAAGCAACCGATCAAACATTCGGGCACGACTCCGCTCTTTATGTTGTCTCGGAAGCATTAGATCGCCTGCATACAACAGCTTCGGCGCATCACCGTGTTATGGTTATAGAAGTTATGGGAAGATACGCAGGATGGATTGCTCTGAACGGCGGTTTGTCCGGCGGTGCGGATATAATATTAATTCCTGAACTTCCATTTGATTGGAATGTGGTTTATGATAGAGTTATTCAAAGAAATATGAGCGGAAAAAGATTTAGTCTTGTTTGTGTAGCGGAGGGCGCCAAACCTAAAAACGGTTCATTAATTACAAAAGCAAAAGACATAAGAAGAACCGATCCGATTCAGCTTGGTGGCATCGGCGAGTATGTCGCAAAGATGATCTCTGAAAATACTGGATTAGAAACACGTTATACCGTACTTGGGCATCTGCAGAGAGGCGGAAGTCCATCACCTTTCGATAGAATATTAGCTACAAAATTTGGAACGAATGCTATTCAACTCGCCGTTAAAAAACAATTTGGAAAAATGGTTGCCTTAAAAGGAGCAGAAATTAAAAGCGTTCGCATTGTAGATGCAATTGCACGGCAGAAATTAGTCAAGCCGAAAGATCAAGCAGTATTAGCTGCAAGTGCAGTAGGTGTAAGTTTCGGGACAGAAAAATTATAACTCTTGCTTTGGATATGGTTTAATTGCTATTTTTGTCCGCCCTTAAAAAAGGCACGTTCTTTTACGGGGTCGTAGTTCAGTTGGTTAGAACGCCTGCCTGTCACGCAGGAGGTCGCGAGTTCGAGTCTCGTCGGCCCCGCCACTTAGACTGTTAAAAGAGATTTCTGAAGTATAGAAATTATTATGCGTGCAATAATATACAGCACGTTAACGAAACAATAATTCCACATTGATTAAGGAAGGGAATTAAGTTCTTAAATTTTAACTCTGAGCAACAATTAATTTAGCGATTCTAAATTAGATGGAAGAGAATCTTCACATCAACCTATTTTCTCCTTATCCAATTTAATCTCCGTCATATACGTTTTTCATTTAACTCGTCTTGAGTCGGATCGCAAATCGGTTATTTAATTTCTTGTCAGGGAAATAAAAACAACAAAAGGAGTAAGTGATGAACATTTACGTAGGTAATTTATCCCAGCAAGCAACCGAACAAGATTTAGAAGGTCTTTTCAAAGAATTCGGCGCCGTAGCAAGCGTAAAAATTATACGCGATATGTTTAGCGGCGAATCAAAAGGTTTTGCATTCGTAGAAATGAATGACAAAGCCGCCGGTACAAAGGCAATTGAAGAACTAAACACCAAAGAAGTAAAAGGCAAAAAAATTGTTGTCAACGAAGCTCGTCCTAAAACAGATACCAGACGCGGCGGCGGCGGCGGTGGAAACCGTGGCGGTGGCGGCGGAAATCGTGGCGGCGGAAGCAGCGGCGGTGGCGGAAAACGCTGGTAATATTTTTTTTAATTTTTGATTATCTTATATTGTGTTTGCCCCTAGGGCATATTCTAAAATAATTATAGGGATCTTGGTCCCACTACTTGCATCCCGCCTCTTGGCGGGATTTTTTTATATGAAAATGACAACCAATTATAACAACCTCTCACCGGACTATGATTTACGTTATAAAGTAAATCCAATGGAGGGAATCAATAAAGCACTTCTCAATATCATTTCTGAAAATAAATTTAGCAATATTCTTGAGATTGGGTGCGGAACCGGGCATTGGCTGAAAAAATTAGATCATGGCCTCAACAAATTCGGTGTTGATTTTTCTGCGGGAATGCTTAAAGAAGCGCAAAGGAACATTAACAAAATTAATTTGATACGCGCCGATGCCAATTCCCTTCCCTTTGCCAGCAGTAAATTTGATTTTATCTTTTGTGTCAATGCAATCCATCAATTCGAGAATAAAAAAGAGTTCATTCGGGATTCTTCCCGGTTTTTAAAACCAGATGGAGTTCTAACAATAATTGGTTTAGATCCGGGTAATAAAAATGATAACTGGTATATATATGATTTCTTTGAAGGTACACTTGAAAAAGATTTGAACCGGTTCCCCTCATTCGAATTAATTGAGCTCTGGATGAAAGAAGCCGGATTGCGGAATGTTAAAATAAATATTGTGGAAAATATTATTAATGATATGACCGGGGAAGAAGTTTTTAACGACACATTTTTACTTAAGAACCAATCATCACAACTTGCCTCATTGAGCGACAAAGAATACTCTGCTGGAATCAATAAGATAAAGGAAGCGGTAGAGATAAATCCGAAAATGATTTTTCCAGTCAGACTAAGTTTTATTTCTGTCTCCGGGAAGAATATTTAATCGTATAAAATTGTAAATCGACCGGGGAATTAAGTCCTCCCTTTATTAGTTAATATTAATTAAAAAATGTTAAGAACTGTTAAATGTCAATCGTGATTGATAAAAACCGGCAACTTTTTTTATCTCATGGAACTCTAACGGTATAACATTTCAGGCTACAAGCTAAGGAGAACTCAAATGAACCGTTTTATTACTACTACATTTATTTCACTTTTATTTATTTGCAATATCATGTCTGCCCAGCAGATGAAAACATTTAGTTTTAACAAAGATGCAGCAGAATTTTTTCCGGAGATTAAAGGGATGGCAATCTTCGAAAATGGAAAGGTTGTGCTAGGTCCAATGCCCGAATCTGATCAGCGGGAAAAAATATATCAGCAGCTCGATCTTCAGACCGGTGATGAAATACAATTTGTAAACGGTAACAGAATTAAAACCATGAGTGATTTCAAAAAATATTTCGGCACTGCTGAAGTAGGAAAAGAAGTTAAGCTGGGAATAAAGAGAAATGATCAGCGCTTTATTGTCTCATTTATAAAAGCAAAACAGGAGATGGGAGGAAAACAGGTTATTAGAATCGGCGGTGATGGCACCGGCAATATGAAAGTTGAGAGTGGAAAAGTTATTGTAGGGAATAAAAAACTTGACCCGGATTCACTGAAGAAAGCCGGCGGAAATGTTATCATCAAATCTGAAAAGAAAAAATAATTTAGCCAAGAGGACAGATGAAAAAACTGATACTGTTATTATTCATTCTAATAGTAGGCGATCTTTGTGCTCAATCCTCGGGATCTTATTACAATCCTAAAGACGATAAATACCGTTTGCTCGGATTGAAACGCGCAAAAGAACAATATGATGTTGCCAAATCCGATTACGATCGTCAACAGGCAATGTTTGGTAAACAACTGATCTCACAACAGGAATTACAACGATCGAAAAGTGTTTACTCCGACGCCGAAGTAAATTATTACCAGGCGCTGCTCGCAGTTTTGTTTGAGGAACAATATGTAACCGTTGCCGAAGCCGTAAAATACCAATCAAAAGACGGCAAAAAACATGTAAGACTTAAACTTGCCAACGCTTCAAGCGGCGGAGAAGAGTTTAAAAAACTTATTAACATTGAAGATGCGTTATTCAAATCTCTGCAGCCGGAAGTAGTTAATAATATTTATGTCTCTATTCTGAACGGATCAAACTCAATAATAAGCCAACCGTATGAAGCTAAAATAGATGAGTTGCATTACGGGAAACCGCAGACAATTGATTTCACACTGCTTCAGGATTTAGATGAAGTTACTGTAAACATAATTTATGGTAATGGAACACAACGAGCGCCCAAAATTTTTCTCCAGAAAGATCAGTCTGTAAATAAAGTTGTTCTACAATCAGATCAATTCTCACAGGAAGTTGATCTTGGCGGCTCGGCTTCATTTTCAATGTCGTTAGAACTTTTCAGCGGGACTACAAACACTTATAAATTAGAAGCAGTTAATCTCCCAAAACAGATAAATAAATTTTTTGTTGATCCGGCTACACAAGCACGTTTGAGCCAATTCAAATTCGGCGAGAGTACTCAAACACGTAAAACAAATTTGCAAGTCTTTCTACCCGACCGTTCAACCGGTGAAGTACAGATTGATAAACCGATTTCATTCTTTGTTCTGGCAATTCCGTATGACAAAGTAAACAGTATCGATTTGAACGAAGATAGAATTTGGAAAAAGGAAGAATTAGATAAACTCGATATAGGTTATCTTAAACTAGAGATCATACCGCGAGGCACTGGCGAATTAAAAGTAAACTCGGGACAACTCTATTTTTCGATTCTGCCGGGAAATAAAATTGAAGTGCCGATCGATATTAAGAACGAAGGAACTCGCCGTCTTGACAATGTTGAATTTGAACTTGATCTTCCTTTGAATTGGACTCAATCGATCAATCCGAAAATTGTTGAATCAATTGATATCAGAGAAGAAAAACGAATCGTATTCACATTAACACCCCCGGACAATGTTACAGTCGGCAAATATGATATCCGTCTGCGCACAACATGTCTGGCAGATGATAAATTAGTAAAAGCCGAAGACAAGACAATCACTATTGAAGTGAAACAATCCGACAATGTAATCGGGACCATCTTGATTGTATTATTAATTATAGGTCTGGTTGCTGGAATAGTAATATTCGGAATTAAACTTACAAGAAAATAGAGGTGAAAAATGAGTGAGCAAAATGGAAATTATCCTATGCTGCAGGCTGTACATCTAACCAAAAAATATGAAGACGGGCTGTTGGCTTTAGACGATATCAATTTTACAGTTAGCACCGGACAGGTTTACGCAATGCTCGGGGGAAACGGAGCCGGCAAAACAACTACAATAAATATTTTTCTTAATCTTATTGAACCGACAAGCGGACATACAAAAATTAACGGCATTGTCTCGCACGAAAATCCCCTTAAAGCAAAAGAGTTTGTTTCCTTTGTTTCGGAAAATGTAATGCTCTATCCCGAGTTCACCGCAATTCAGAATTTAGACTTCTTTGTAAAGCTTGGCGGAAAATTAAATTACACTAAAGATGATTTTAAGCGCGTTCTATTGAGAGTTGGATTGCAGGAAAACGCATTCAATAAGAAGTTGAAAGGGTTTTCTAAAGGGATGCGTCAGAAGTGCGGAATCGCAATCGCAATCTTAAAAAACGCACCCGCAATTCTACTCGACGAACCGACAAGCGGTCTCGATCCGAAAGCTGGTCTTGAATTGATCCGGCTTCTTGATGAATTGAGAAACGAAGGAAAAGCAATTTTAATGTCAACTCACGATATCTTCCGCGCCAAAGAACTTGCTGATGAAGTTGGAATTATGAATGACGGCAAAATTGTAATGCAGAAATCGAGAGATGAAATTAAGCATGAGGATCTTGAGAAACTTTATGTGGAATACATGGCAGGCTATATGGAAAAAGTTGCTTGACAAAACGGCGGTTTGATTTAAGCAAATCTTTGTTCCGTTTGAAACGGGTTTTTAATTCGTTATGACTTATTAAGGAAAAAAATTATGCTTACACTTATAATTAAAAAAGAACTGAAGGAAATTGTTGGCTCATCCAAATTTGCTTATAGTTTTGCTGTCTGCGCCGTATTGATTCTGCTTACTTTTTATGTCGGAGCTCAAAACTACAGAATAAATAAACAGCAGTATGACGCTGCAGTTGCAGAAGATATACGCTCTATGTCCGGCATAACCGACTGGAGGATGATTAACCACAAAATATTTTTACCGCCTTTGCCTCTTTCCTCGCTTGTTTCGGGTATCTCGAATGATATCGGAAGAAACATAGAGGTACGCGGACGAGGGGAACTCTCACCAACAGATAGCAAATTCAACGAAGACCCGATCTACGCAGTATTTCGGTTTCTTGATCTAAATTTTTTATTTCAAATCATCCTTTCCCTATTCGCAATTCTCTTATGTTATAATTCGATAAACGGAGAGAAAGAAAACGGCACTTTAAGATTGGTTTTCTCCAACTCGCTTCCGAAAGATAAATTCATTCTCGGCAAAATAATCGGATCGTTCATTGCTCTTGTCGCTCCTTTAATAATTCCAATGCTTGTCGGCGCTTTATTATTGATGATTATGAAAATTCCTATGTTTGCGGAGGATTGGTTCAAACTAGCTTTGATTATTTTTTCGGGGATTCTTCTTTTTGCAGTCTTCTTAAATCTTTCTGTTTTCCTGTCAACGTTAACACGTAGATCGTCAAATTCATTTCTTATTCTTCTTGTGATTTGGATAATGTTCATTCTTGTAATTCCTAAAATTTCCGTTATGATTGCAGGGCGTGCGGTTAACGTGCCATCTGTAGATGAGATCAATTCTAAAAAAAATATTTTTGCCCAGCAGCTTGGAAGAGAATATATGAACAAGATGAGCAAATTCACCGCTCCGAACAACGGCGATGTGATGAAGGAATTTCAAAAGTTTATGGAGAAGAATAATGATGAGAGAGATGAGAAGACAAGAGCATTTACTGAGAAAGTGAATCAAGAACGAAGTAACAAACAGATTCTTCAGGAGAATCTTGCGTTCGGTATTTCCAGAATATCGCCGTCGGCTAGTTTTTCATTAGCAAGCGCAAGCTTAGCAGGTACTTCCTTAGATCTTGTTCGCAGCTACCGAGATCAAGCAGAGAATTATCAAAAAACTTTCGCGAATTTTCAAAAAAGTAAAACCGGCGGTACAACCGGTAGCGGAATGATTTTTACAATCAGAAATGAAGGAGACAATAAACCACCGGAAATAAAACCGTCGGAGCTGCCTCAATTCGAATTTAAACCCGAGCCGCTTTCCAAATCTCTATCCGCCTCTCTTGTCGATTTCGGTTTATTGATTCTGTTCAATTTTATCTTTTTCGGTGCATCATACATGGGATTTCTAAAATTCGATCTGCGTTAATCAGGAGGAACTATGTTTAAATTACTCGTAGAGAAAGAATTAAAAAATATAATACAAAGCCCAAAGTTTGTGGCTACGTTTATCACTTGTTCCGTGTTAATTATTTTAAGCTTCGCGATCGGAATAAATGAATACAATAATTCGGTTAAACAATTTAACACAGCAAAGGAATTGTCTAAGCAAGAAATGACGCAGTCGCGTTCGTGGTTTGGACTGGCTTCAAAAGGATTCAGGCAGCCTGACCCGATGCAGATCTTCTCTGCCGGTGTTAATAATGATATTGGTAGGTACTCAATTGTACATAGCACTAAAGATGTTAAACTTCAAAACAGCTATTATTCCGATGACCCGGTCTTCGCGGTTTTTCGTTATGTTGATTTCACATTTATTGTAACGGTTATATTCTCATTGTTTGCAATATTGTTTACCTATAATTCTATAAATGGGGAAAAAGAAGACGGAACGATGCGGCTGATCTTTTCCAATTCAATTCCCCGCACAACATTTATAACGGCAAAGTTTGTTGGCTCCTGGCTTGGATTAGTAGTTCCGCTGCTAATTCCGATTCTGATAGGACTTTTAATGCTGCTTCTATTTAAAATCCCGCTCTCGGCATTTCATTGGATCAGCATTTCAATTCTGATTTTTATGGCAATCCTTTACCTAACATTTTTCAGTGCGTTCGGAGTTTTTATTTCATCACTTACAAAATATTCATCAGTTTCATTTTTAATTTTGCTTGTAGCCTGGATACTATTTGTTTTTATTATTCCCCGCGCCGGCGTTATGACAGCCTCACAATTTATAAAAGTGCCCTCGATTGCAGAAGCAGAGAGTATGAAAGATGCATATTCAAAAAATAAGTGGGATCAACATTTTCAGCAATTATCAACACTCTGGGCTAATCGAAACTCAGAAATGAAGGGAATGAGCGAATCGGAAAAACAAGCATATCAAGATGATAATAGTTACGCTTGGCTTGAACAAGAAGATAAACTCCGCACCGAAATGCAAAAACAGATTAGCGATTATTCATTAAAATTAGGAGAGGATTTGAGAAATAAACAATCCGCTCTTGAAAAAATGGCGTTAACAATTTCACGGTTTTCTCCTGCTTCATCATTTCAACTTGCGTCTATGAATCTATCATCAACCGGAATTGATTTGAAAGCCCGTTATGAGAAAGAGATTCAGGATTACAAAAAGAATTTTGTTGATTATACCGCCAAGAAACAGAAAGAGAGCGGCAATCAGGCTGGGATGTTCAGAATTTCAGTCGATAGTAAAAGTGGTGTAAAAATTAGTACCGGTAGAAATGAAAGTACTCTTGATATTAAAGATGTACCTATATATACGCCATCAAATTTTACACTAGCCGAGGTTATTAGTCCGACAATTATTGACATCGGTTTGTTGATATTATATTCTATTCTTTCATACGGGGCAGCATTTTTTGTTTTTAGAAAATATGATTTAAGATAACGATCTATAAATATTCTGTTTGTAATCAATTTTTCCAGCAGCGGCATAAATTTATTTTGTGCCGCTTTATTTTTACCCAAAAAATAATTTAAAACCTTTCAACCTTTTGTGTGAATGTTTCGTCTAAAGATGTGAAAGGAAAAATAAAATGGAACAGATTAATGGAAGACAGCTTCACGAGAAGCTCGGAATAAAAGAAGGATTTCAGATCAAACTTATAAATGAACCAGAAAATTTCATCGATTCATTCAATGGAATGCACGACCGGGTTCATTTTCACCAAAGACTTAAAGAACCGGTTGATTTGATCCACCTTTTCACACGTTCTAAAAAGGAATTAATGGTTGAATTTCCGACATTGAAAAATTACCTAAAGGAAAACGGCGCTTTTTGGGTATCATGGCCAAAGAGAAATTCTAATCATATTTCCGACTTGAACCACAATGTAGTTAGAGAAATCGGTTTGATGAATGGTCTTATTGATTCTAAAGTTTGCTCAATTGATGAAAATTGGTCTGCATTGAAATTTATTTTCCGAACAAAAGAGAAATAAAATGAAAATTTTTTTATGGCTGGTACTGCTCTTCTTCTGTGCGCCTTTAGCAATATTTGTTTTGGTCCTCTATCCCATTGTCTGGCTCTTTTTGCTGCCGTTCAGAATGATTGGCATTGCCGTGGATGGTGTGTTCGATTTGCTCGGTGCGATACTTAAACTCCCCGCAAAAATTCTACGGGGAATTTAGAAATTAGCTCATTATGATTTTTCTTTCTTCGGCGACCATTCTTTTAAGAAAGTCATGATCTTTTCAGCATCATAAGATTTCTCTTTTTCAAGTTCTTCGGTTTTCTTAGAGAATAAGAATTTTCCGTCTTTCTCTAATATATAAATATGCGGATAGCCGGCAACTGCTGGGTACTGAGAAAGAAATTTTTCGTTCTTGTTATCAGGACTCCAGTTTACTTTTAATACAACGAAGTTATCGTGCATATAATTTTTTAATTCCGGATTTGCATCAAAAAATCCATCCAGCCGGTGACACCAAATGCACCATTCCCCTCCGACATCAAGTAAAATTCTTTTATCTGTTTTTTGTGCTTCTTCAACTGCAATCTTAAGATCCTCAAAAGGATTTTTAGACGGATCGAATTTTGGGGCGCTACTTTTCTCTTGTATGGTTTGAGCATTCATAATATTCATAAAGAATACAAACACCATCAATCCTGACAAAAACAGTTTTTTCATGACAACCTCGATTGATTTGGAAATTTATTTACATTTTTTAAATACGCTTCAGTATTCAGATCAAAAATAATACTATTTTGGGATTAGAAAGAGCAAAAACAAATGACTTCTGAGAATAAATTATATTATTTGATCGAGCTGGTTGATGACTTGAGCGAAGAGGTACGCGCTGAAATAGTGCAGCAATTGAATAATTACGGTTTTACTTTGGAAAGGGATTTGAAGGAGCTTCCCGCAAATGTTGTAGCTGATAAGATGATTCACTTAGCTCCAATCCTTACTTCTAATAGAATGAACTGGCTTGAGAAAAATTGGCAGAACTGGTTTAATAAAACTACTCATCACGAAAAAATCGAATGCGCTCTCGATCTTATTTCACGGTTTCATTACGGAATCTATTTTACTCCCGCACTTTCAGAACTGCTCGACCAACTATCGAATGAATTTAAAAATAAAATACCGTACGGCGACGAACTTGATTTGACTAATTTTTTATTTCATGAAAAAGAATTGAGCGGCTCAAAAGATGATTATTATAATCCGTTTAATTGCAATCCAATTTATACTATCAAAGAGAAAAAGGGCCTTCCAATAACTCTTTCATTGATCTACATACTTATTGGCGATCGCCTCGGATTTGATATTCACGGCTGCAATTTTCCGGGACATTTTTTAGCCAAGATATATTCTGATGATGAGATTATTTTAATTGACTGTTTCAACAAAGGAAAAATTATATTCGAGAGTGATATCAATGAAGCACTTGATTACCCGGTGGATTCCATTATCGATGTGATTCACAATGATGTTTCGGCTGAAGTGATTATTACTCGCGTTGCTAATAATCTAATAAATGCCTACAAATTCATTAATGATTACAATTGTACAAATCTTTTCAAAAACCTTTCGAAACAAATTCCAAGTAAATCTTCCATTTAAACAATCTTTCTTCTTGAGCTAAATTTGTTTAGTTTAATTCAGCATAAACAAAATAGGTTAACCGATATGTCACTTGGAGGATTTCTTTTACTGCTGGTTATAGCCGCTATCTGCGGCGCAATTGGTCAGAGCATTGCAGGTTATTCGCTCGGAGGATGTTTTGTTTCTATTTTTATTGGATTTATAGGCGCGTGGCTCGGTCCTTTAATTGCCAAAGAATTGGATCTGCCGATGTTCTATACAATACGAGTTCAAGGAAGAGAATTTCCATTTGTATGGTCAATAATCGGCTCGGCTATTTTTGCTCTCGTTGTTGGAATGTTGACAAGAGGAAGAAACCGACCATCGAATTAATTTTCCTTCGAGAGATTATGAACTAACATTACCCCGGACTGGTTTTAGATTAGAAAGACCAATTAAATGTCATTAACGGACAGAAATCCCAACCGGCTCATCCACGAAAAAAGTCCTTACCTTTTACAGCATGCACATATCCTTGTTGTGCGACTCAAATAAAATACGTTTTAATATAAAATAATTTCTTAGGATAATAGACACCTTAATAATATTTTTTACATCTTTATTTTTACTAAAAAAATATTATTGCAAAATGAAATCAAAGAATTATGAATAAAATATTTGGACTATACAAAGTAAAAAATGTAAACAGCATGAATATTTTACTTTTTGTTTTTTCATTAGCTTACTGGTTTTCATGCAGTACATTGCATCTAAAAGTCACCGACTTTCTCACAGATTGGGTTGAAACCCCATGGGGCAAGTTTATCCCACGGGATTCATCTATTGAAGTGGGAGTTCTTATATCGGTTTTATTTTTTTTCACCATCATCTATAAATTTTCCAAAGGCAAAAAAAGGTTAATCTCTTCATGCTATTGGTTGTTTGTAATTATTTCAGTGTTCTTGTCATTTAGATATTTAATAACAGCCCCCATTGAGATTGTCCACTATCCCCAATATGCTATACTTTCCTTTTTGATCGCAAAATCAGTTGATCCCTCAAAGAAAAAATTTTTATTAGGACGTATTTTATTTTGGGTTACAATCTTGGGAATTATTGATGAGATGGACCAATATTTCTATTTGACAAAGCAGTTTACTCAGTATCTGGATTTTAATGATTTTTCACTGAACACAGTTGGTGCGGCTATTGGCTTGATGACATATTATGGATTCGCTGATTTTGAGGAAACTAAAATTATTTTTTCGAAGATTTTTAATTCACTTGAGATTAGAATAACAATAATATTTTTTACAGTTTTTTTTATTTTAATAGTTGTTGGTATTATTGTGAAATCCCCGCCCAAAGAGGTAACATCAGCTGATATTATTAACAGTCATGAATCTTTTAAAATATTTTTAGAAAGGATTCCGGGTAAAGTAGGATCTTGGCAAGAGAGAGATCTTGGAGGTTATTTTTACACACTCAGTTACTTGAGCGGTTCGTTATTAATTTTAATCCAGATATTAATTTTTAGTTTATATAGTACCGACATCTTCACAAAACTAAAACTATTAATCTCAAAACAGAAACGTTTTAGTTAACCTCCAATTATTTTAAAAAACTATTTCATCAAGATCATTTTCTTTGTTTGTGTAAATTCTCCTGCTTCAATTCTATAAAAATATATTCCGCTTGGTATTTCTTTGGCATCAAATTCAATCTCGTAAAAGCCTGCTGTTTGTTCTCCACTTAGAATTGTTTTTACTTCTCGCCCCAGCATATCAAATATTTTTAATTGTATAAACGCATTTTGTGGGAGCTCATATTTTATTTTTGTAGAGGGATTGAACGGATTCGGAAAATTCTGATAGAGTGAAAATTCATTTGGAATCGGATCGCTTGTAACATCTGTCAAACCAACATTAATATCAAAACTGGTTGCTAAAAAGTCATTGTTAGCCGCATCAATTGCGGTGACAGTAATGATACAATCACCTATTGAAAGAGGAGTAACGCTTAATGAAGATCCGGTTACAGATGCGCTTGCAACTAAGGTATTAGATGATTGAGCAGTAAATGATAGTGTTCCAACATTGCCTTGGAATGTGTTTGCTAATGAAATATTCCTTACCCCAGCTGATATAACTAACCATTGTTTTGGAATTGTTGTTTTAACAGATAGATTGGTTAACATTTCTGACAAAGGACGTCGCCATATATTGCCGCTCCCATTAGCAAGAAATAGATATGAACCCATTATTGCAATACATTTTGTATTAAATTCAGTAAGACCCGTATTTACAGCAGACCAATTTGAACCATTATTTTTTGATAAATAGACACCTCCACCATTAATCCCAGCGAAAAGATTTGTTTGACTAACCACTAGAGAAGGTATTGTTAAACTGGTTAGTCCATTATTTACTAACGTCCAAGTCGCTAATATCGTGTTGAAAAGATATACACCATCATTTGTCCCAGCGAATAGATTAGTGCCAATAACAGCTATTGTGTTAATGGATAAACCGGATATCCCAGCAACTGTCCAAACAGTTCCACCATTGGCAGTTTGAAAAACACCGCCTGATGAAGTTCCGGCAAAGAGGGTTGAGCCCATTACAGCTAATGACTGAACGATATGATCTGATAATCCGGTATTAACACTTGTCCAGCTAGTGGCATTATTAGAAGATGCATAAACACCACCTCCATTGGTCCCCGCAAAAATATTGGCACTACCAACAGCAAGAGCATTAACTATTGTATAGCTCATACCATTATTTCCTTTGTTAACGATATCCCATCTGCCACCATTGTTTGTAGAAAAATAAACTCCGTCATTAGTTCCGGCAAATACATAGTTACCACTGACCGTCATAGTATTCACTGTAATATTCACAAGCCCGCTGAATACCCAAGTTAAACCATTGTCTGTTGATGTATGAATACCACTTTGGGTTCCCGCAAAAAGTGTTGATTCCTTTAATGCCAAACAATAAACATTACCCGCTGAAGGTTTGCCGACCTTTATCCATCCCTGAGAAAAACTTGTGTTAACAATAATTAAAGTCAATAAAATAGTTATTGGAATAAGACGTGCAAATATCTTCATCACAAATTCCTCCGTTTTATTTATAACTTAAATTCAATTGTTCATTTTCCAATGAACACATTTTTCTCACCGTTCTGAACTGTTTAATGGGAATGTTCGTTATTGAGTTAATCAGGACACTGGATTTTCAAATAGATTATAGCAAGATAATATGACTTTGTAAAGCAGAATTACCGATACTTACCAAAAATGAACTATGGAAAATTTAATTCCGTTTATGATATAAAAGGATTTAATGATTCAATCTCGCCAAAATTCTAATCGACTCATCAACGAAAAAAGTCCGTACCTTTTGCAGCATGCACATAATCCCGTTAATTGGTATCCGTGGAGTGACGAAGCTTTTGAGAAAGCAAAGCGCGAGGATAAACCTGTCTTTCTTTCAATTGGATATTCAACCTGCCATTGGTGCCATGTGATGGAACATGAATCATTTGAGGATGAAGAAACAGCACATCTAATGAATCAAGTTTTCATTTCAATAAAAGTTGACCGTGAAGAACGTCCTGATATTGATAACATTTATATGATGGTCTGTCAAATGATGAACGGCAGCGGTGGCTGGCCTTTAACTATTATCATGACTCCCGGTAAAAAACCCTTCTTCTCGGGAACATATTTTCCCAAGGAAAGCCACTACGGAAGAATCGGATTTAAAGATTTAATTTTGAAAATTGATGAAGCATGGAGAACAAATCGGAATGAGATTGTAAAGAGTTCGGAAGAAATTACAAATTATCTCAAGGAATCATACTCTTTCAATACTCCGGAACAATTAAGTACAGAAATTTTTGAGGATGCATACAGGAATTTTGAAAAACGATTTGATGCTGTACACGGCGGTTTTGGAACAGCACCAAAATTTCCTTCACCCCACAATTTGATGTTTCTTCTCCGTTATTGGAAAAGAACCGGCACTCAAAAGGCACTTGAAATGGTAACCAAAACTTTGCTCAAGATGCGTCAGGGAGGGATTTTTGATCAAATTGGTTTTGGTTTTCACAGATATTCAACTGATGCTAAATGGCTTGTTCCGCACTTTGAAAAAATGTTATACGATCAAGCGCTTTTAATAATGGCTTATATTGAAGTGTACCAAGCAACGGGAATTAGCGAATTCAAGGAAACTGTAGATGAAATTGTATCGTACGTTTTACGTGATATGACTTCACTCGACGGTGGGTTTTATTCTGCCGAAGATGCGGACAGTGATGGTGTTGAAGGCAAATATTACATCTGGAATCAACAAGAATTAATAGATGTTCTTGGAAAAGATGATGCTGACATTGCATTCAAAGTATTTAAAATAAGCGCTGAAGGTAATTTCAAAGAAGAATCAACAAATCAGAATACAGGTTCAAACATTTTACATCTTGCCGATTCAAAAGAAAATTTAGTTAGTGAAAATCGTTTGGAAAAAATTCGGATTAAACTTTTTGAATACCGCAAAAATAGAATTCGCCCTTATAAAGATGATAAGATCCTTTCGGATTGGAATGCTTTAATGATTGCTGCACTAGCAAAAGCAGGACGTGTGTTTGATAATTCTAAATATATTAAGACTGCAGAGCTCGCACTTGAATTCATAAATAGACATCTAACAATCGCAGATGGTAGATTATTACACAGATTCAGAAATGGTGAATCGAGTTTAACTGCCAATATCGATGACAATGCATTTACGATCTGGGCGCTGCTTGAATTGTATGAATCAACTTTCAAAGCTGATTATATAAAGGAAGCAATTCTATTAACCGAATTATCTATTAAACATTTCTGGGATAATAATAACGGTGGTTTTTTCTTCACACCTGACTTTGGCGAATCGTTAATCGCAAGGACAAAAGAATATTATGACGGTGCAATCCCTTCGGCAAACTCGGTTTTGGCCACTAATCTTTTGCGCCTTGCAAGAATTACTGCTGACTCTAAATATGAAACCTTTGCCAATAAAATTTTTGACTCTGCTTCATCAATACTTTGCAAAAACCCGCAGGCATTCACGCTGCTTCTTTGCTCATTGGATTTCGCTTGGGGCCCGAGTTTTGAGGTTATTGTTGCGGGCAACTTTCATGATGAGAAAACAAAAAAAACATTAGCACGACTCTCTCAACCATTTATACCAAATAAAGTTGTTGTTTTTGAAGATGAAGAAGATGAGAATCATTGTCTCCCATTCAACTATCTCAATAAATACACAACCATTCAATCTCAACCAACCTTTTATGTGTGTAAAAACTTTTCTTGTAACATGCCAACAACAGATTTGGATGAAGCGTTAAAACAGCTAAGCTGAAATACGAATTTACATTTCTATTTTTTACAAAAAGACACTAGTTTTTGTCAAAGGTGCCGGGTTTTGGATGCTTTTAGAATGTATTAATTTCTTAAATATTGTGGTTTCGGTTTATAAAGCAATGATTTTGTAAAAATTTTCATATACCCCCCCACCACCATCTAGTGAAAACCAATGTAAATTTTGGAAAAGAACTATCTTTAAATATAGTCTCAAAGATTAGGTTCAATTTGTCGTAAAATCGCCTAAGGTATTCTATTTACTTCTCGAGAAAAAATTTTGATGTTCATATTCCACTTTGATTTTGGTAACATTATCTTCTTTACTTAGTAAATTGTTACGACGATGGTTTTTTTTTAATGATATATCAAATTATCTTTGGATTTACGTTCGTAGTTTAAAAGGATTTTTATAAAATTTATTGATATGAATTTTGTTGATGTAAATTTGAATCTTCTAATATAATTTTTGCACGTTCGTCCCCATTCTCTGAACCGAAAATGAGTATCTTTTCTTTGAAATCATCGGGAATATCTAGATTTAAAAGTAAATTATTCCTTTGCCAAAAATGTTCTGCATGCTGGGAATTACGTAAAAGTGCCCGAACATACATGTCTACAGATAAATGATCTAGCCCCTGAAAATGATAGTTGAGTGCGATATTGTAATAACACTCGCCATAATCCGGATCTATTTTTAGCGCATCTACATAGCACTTAGTGGACTTTTCATTCTCGTCAATTAGCGAAAAACAAAAACCTAACTTAAAGATGAGGGTAGGGTCGTCTGGATAAAGTAGTATAAGCTCTTGTAATAACTTTATTGATTCTAGATATTCTTCGGCATGTAAATAAGCATAAGAAAGTTTTTCTAATATTTCTCTATTCCCATTCATTTTAATGGATGCAGCAAGTAGAATTTCGATTGCCATTTTATAAAACTTTAAATCGATAAAATTGTGTGCATAATTAATAATATAGTCAACATTTTCGGGATTAAGATTCTTTGCCTTTTCAAAATAAATTCCGGCAACCACAAAATCATTTGACTTCCTATAACAAAGACCCAAATTGAAAAAGGCAGGAGCGTGGAAAGGGCTTTGTTCAATATTTAATTTTAAGTGGTAACATGCATCCTCAAGCAGATCTAATTCATAATAACAAAAAGCAATACTATTTAATACTTCATAATCCCTTGGGTTTAATGCAATGGATCCTTTATAGTATTCGATAGCTTTAAAGTAATGTCCTTCTTTTTTATGAAAATTAGCTACTTTTTTAAGTTCATCAAACAGATATCCTATTATCTTTTGTTTTGAACAACAAATAATTTTCCATTCTTCTCCCAAATATTGCTGTATCTCTTCTTTTAATTTTAGAGCATACCAATGAATACTTTTTATGCTGTAATAACTATTTGGTTTTTCAACATAACTTTTAATCGTTTTAACCCAGAGTTTTATTTTATTTTTGATTTCATCATTTATAGGTAAATCTTCATAAGTCGTATACAATGGATCTACAACATTATGGTTGGAATCCAATATGTAGGGTGTAATTCTGAAATAGTATTTAATCATGATCTTCTCCATAATTTTCAGTTAAGAATTATTCTAATTCCTTCTTCATCCAAAAGGATTTTTTGAGATATAAGCTCAAGCAATTCTTGTCGGTGTGTTATTATAATAGTATTGAAGACATCAGCTCTTCGGTGGGCACTTTCTATCATCTGACGATAATTAAGTGCGTTTTCTATATCAAGTGATCCATCCTGTTCATCCAAGAAACTTGTCTGAAGATTTTTCCCCTGATGTCGAAGAAGTATTCCTATTGCTAATTGAATGCTAGTTTCGATCCATACTCTCTCACCACCTGATTTATTTTTTAATTCGCATATTCCTTCTGAGTCAATAACATTTATGTCGAATACTTCTTTCATTTTCTTCTTATCCTTAGTTGGTCGCATAGTTTCAAATACAATTCTAAAATCATTATCAAAATACTTTAGAAGATCATTCGCGAGGGATGTAATTTCGTAACCTGTATTTTCCAACTTCAATACCGGTATTCCTGTTTTATCGAATGCCCTTTCAAGAAAGTGATAGTCAGCATGCTCTTTTTCAAGTTGTTTGAGAGCAAGATGTGAGCTAATCAAACTGATTTCGATTTCTTCCTTTCTTTTTAGTTCCTCAGAATGAAGAAGAATTTTTCCTTGATGCTCCATTATCTTCTTCTGAAGTGTTGCCAGTTCAGTCAACTGAAGCTGCATTGAGTTTTCTAGCTTTCTCAGATTTTCTTTAAGTATTATTAGTTTGTTGTTTAACATCGGGTCCAATTTAATTTGAGCTTCGGCAATCAGTTTGTTGAAATGATCACATCTAAACAACTCTTCATTTTTAAGTGCAATTTCTTTTTGAACATATTGACTCTTGAGGCTTTCAATGGCAGAAATTTTTTGAGCTTCTAGATTTTCGATCTGATTGATGATATCTTTTATTTTATTATTTAATGCTTCTAGATTTGAATTCTCTTTCAGCGATATTTCATTTAACAGATCTATCTTCACCAATATTAAGTTCTCATTATTTTCGATTTTTATTAACGAGGAAGAGCTAAGAATTTTATAATCATCAATCTTTTTTTTACGAAAATCTAATTTGGAAGCTTCAAGTATTTCTAATTCTTTAAGCTTGGAACTCTTAGTGATTTTTATTCGATCTTGTTTCGCCTGTATCTGTCCGTATAGTCGCTGATATTTTATAGTTAGAGCTTTTTCTGAATTTTGCAGTTCGATGGTCTTCCTATTAAATGAATTATTTCGGTCATCAATCTCGGAAGATGTTTTACTTAGTCTAACTCCAAATGCCGATAGTATTTTCTCATAATCCTTTCTTAGGGGTTCAATCGATTCTTTACGTAAGTATGCATTTTTTATGAGAGGACAGTTCATAGCAACCATCTCTTCACATGGAACTAAATCAAGAGTTTTTATTTCATGTTCAATACTTTCTAATTTTTCTCTATTAGTACTAATAAGGCTTTCTCTATCTGAAGTAAACATCTTAAATTGATTGGTTAATTCCACTAATTCATTTTTAACAATTTGTATCCCTTCATATAATGGTAAAATCAAATTAGCTTCTTGTTTTTCTTCATGCTGTATTCTAGTTAATTCTGTTGATAAGGATAATTCTGATTCAGTCAGCTTCGTCGATTCTTCTCTTAAAGTATCTCTTGTGAGGATAAGTCGATCGACTTCTTCTTCTTGAGCTGAATATTCTTGGAGAAGTTTGATTTCTTCCTTCAATTTGATATTCTCCAATTGAAGACTCTCTATCTCGTGTTTTATTATTACCCAATGGTCATGACTATTAACTTGTTGTATTTCATATTCGAGGCGCGATCGTTCAGCTTTCAATGAATTTGAGGCCCCTGATTTATCACTCTCTCTTTTTAGAGCTTCATCCCTCTCCTCAAAGAGTGCATTGAGTCGATCTTCGATATTTTTTTCCACGTTAATGAGATCTTCCGATAAGGCAGCGATGTTTCCATTAAGAATTGCTTGTTGGTTGATTTTTTCATTGAGTAGAGCTTCCTCTTTGTGCATCTCTTCAATATTAGAACGGCAAAGTTGAATTTGTTCTTCATGAATAATTATTTCATTTGAAAGTGTTACATTTTCTATCACTATTCTATTGTAGTCCTCTTCAATAGATTTCAATTTTTTACATTGACTTTCAAGCTGGTTGATTTCCCCTTTTTTCAGGGAATGTTCTAATTCTATAGATCTTATTTTTACTTTTGCTTCCTGGCAGTAGACCTCATATTGATTGAGTCTGAGCAACTCATAAAAGAGTTCCCTCCTTTGATTTGCTGATAGGCTTGATATACCTCTACTTTTCTGAGCACTAAAAACACTATTTATAAATAGTTCCTCACTTCCTAAAAGTCGTTCGATGAGCTGGTCGTAACTTGTCGGCTTTCCATCATTGAGAGCATACCCATCGCATCTAAGATATGCCTCCATCTTTTTTGTTATTCCGTCGATGTAGATTTCAGAGTTATAAACTTTACCATTTAATTCAAATGCTAATTTTCTAAAAGAATCCTTCATGATAAAATGATCAGAAAGATTTCCTTCTCTCGATATGAGTCTTCGAAAGGGATGCAGATTCTCTATTATAGTTGTTTTCCCTCGCCCGTTTTCTCCGACAAGCGCAATTAATCCATTATCAAAAATTGAAAAATCAATTGCAATTTCTTCTCTTCCAATCCCTTTCAGAATTCCAATTGCGCCTCTGAGTTCAAGCTTTAATATTTTCATAATTCATTCCCCTAAATAAATTCTAAATCTTTAATTTTTTCATTTATTCCATCAGGCACCATCTCACCTATAACATTGGCATATTCATGGATCTCTTCAAGGAGAGTTTTGGATTGCATGATTTTTTCATTACGGCTGGATCGAACAGTGGGAGTAACATCAAACTCGATTTTGAGATCACTTCCTAATTCTGATTTCAGTTTATCCAAATCGCTTGAGGTTATAAGGATTCGTTCTGCTTCATTAACCGAACATCTTAATTTTATTTCGGCCCCATGTGGAATTGTTTTGTTATAATGAAAGTGTCCTCCTTTAAATTCTGCATCAATGATTATCATAGGTCTACTGGACCGAAGAGGAATATTGGTTACTGAACATTCAACACCATTAAATTCGATCAGACCAAAATACTTTTGTTCAATCTCACCAAAATCTTTATTATAAAGAGAACCCGAATAACGCATAATCGGACTAATATTTTGAGGAAGATGTATATGCCCGAGCGCGTAGTAATTGCTTCTGGTTTTTTCAAGTTCGTAGGATGGAATAATTATGTCCTGACCAACAAGAGTTTGCCCCGAAGACAATTTACAACCAGAAACATTTCCATGAAAGACTGTAAGTTTCGGCACTTCAGGGTATCGGCCACTTATATCTCCATGCAATCCTAAAAGTCGAGAGAATATTTCGATAAAATTGAAATTTTGCTGATCGATTTCTGTACCAATTAAAAGATTAGCTTTTGTCGGATAACTGATGCCATGTATTAATAAGTCGATCGGTCCTTGAGATTTTTCTTTGAACAGATCGGTTGCAGTAATCCCATTAAAGATTTTAAAACCAAGAGCAACATTATTTTCAATTGTAAATATATTTTGTTCCAGATGGTCTAAAAGTTTTATGCTTTCACGTGCATCATGAGCTGAATTACCTTTGATTATAAAAATAAATTTTACTAGATCCGAAAGAATCCTTAAGTATTCTAGTGCAATTTTTATCCCAGTATCATTACCGAAGCTTTGGATTGAATCCCATAGATCACCTGCAATAATGATTCCATCGATCTCAACTTCATTGCAATACTTAACAATTTGATCTAAGCTCTCTCTCGCTTTTAATTGTTGCTTAGGATCTGAACCTAAATGCCAGTCGGCAGTATGAATTAATTTCATTTAAGCTCCCTACGAAATTAAAGATTGATTTGTTTCTTCTTTTTTATGAATTAATTCTATTTGCTTTGAGTTGGAGTTTTTTCTTGCACTTCTTTTTTTAGTAGCAAGTAGAATTTGATTTGATACATTATTGTTTACACGGTTTGAAGCAGAAGACAATAAATCTTTATTGTTAATATTGAGCGGTAGATTATATGCAAGGTTAGAGATATCGAGAAGTTTTGCTGCATAGTGTGATTTTAATTCTGGATTTTTCAATAGAATGTCTTCAATATCTACAACGACCCGCCCGACAAGAATCGGGATTTGTAATTCTTCTAGTGTGAACGATTTTTTAATTTCAGAAAATACTTCTCCGAGCGCTTTCGACTTTGCATTTCCTTCTGCAAAAGATCCAGAATTGTTTCTGCGTCGCTCAACTAGCTCAATATTTAGATCTCCCTTTTTATGAATTATTACACCCTCATGAATAATGTCCTCCAAAAAACGGAATCTTGATAAATCTTCGTGGTAGTTATATTCACCGGTTGTTGATGAACTTCTATTGCTTCCGTCGGTACAAAGAAGTTCATATTGGATTTGATGCTTGATGTAAATTACTCTTCCATCGTCATTGACTTCTCTTGATAACATCCTGCTGTTAGAAAATTTAATCCTTGCTGCAGTGGCTATTTTGTCTAGAGCATTTCGAGTGAGTGAAAATTTATTACTGGTTAATTTCCAGATATCACCGTTAAAGCTTGAGCTCGGCTCAAATTCGGTATCAAGTTCTACCGGGACTATAGAAATAGTTAATCCATTATCATAGAGCCGCATTGGTGGGATAAGTATAATCTGTGATATTTTTTTCTTACTTAAAAAATTCTCCAACTCTAAGTTGGTTCTGAGCATTATGTTCATATTTTCTCCATTTCTAAACTGTTCTAAATTTTATTCCAATTTAATTGGCTCAAGCTTATCTTGCTAAATATACCTTATCACTTAGCAAGATTAATAAATTAGAACTTAATTGTCAAGTCGTAAGAATAGATAGATGAAGTCGGCGATGATTCATTCGAAAATTCGCCATTTAAGACCCAAATGAAGTACTTTTGTTATTTATTGCTCTATTCTCTATATTTTGTTATTGATAAGCTTTTCTTTGGCAAACAGAATTTATTGGAGTTATACATGGGAAAATGGAAAGGTGGAGGTCAACCGTTTGGCTATTCATTTGACAAAAAAACATCAACATTGATTATTAATCCTGATGAAAAAATCGTAATCCTGAAAATATTTGAACTTGCAAAAAGAGATTATGGTGTAACAAATATTGCTGACGAGCTAAACACAATTGGATTTATGCCAAGACGGGGAAAGCGATGGAGCGCTACTACAGTTAGTTACATGCTCTCCCCTGCTCGTTTGAAGTTTTATCAGGGACTGACTAACCATGATAAACCAGGAGATTGGGAAGCGCTTTTATCAGAACTTGACTATTTCAGATTATTGAAAATTAGAGCCGAGAGTTTATCAAAATTTGTAGCCCCGAAAAGAAAGGAGCGGACAAAATACTTACTCAGTGCTATTGGAATTTTTAAATGTGGTTACTGTCATGGACCGGTTAAATCATCCGTCACTATTAAAAATAGTGAAAAGACTTTATACTATTATTGCACTTCAAGACAATCATCCGGCGAAAATACTTGTAAGAATTCTCGGTTGCATAAACAAGATTTAATTGACCACTTCGTAATTACTGAACTCCACGATAGGATCTCTGACAGTTCGAGAATCAATAAGTATATAAAATTATTTCAAGATAAATTACTTGATGAAGCAAGAGTGACATATAAAAATCTTGGAGAATATTTTGCCGAGCATTTGGATCTTGAAATTGAGCAAGCACAGAATTATTTGCTCGCACAACTTAAGCTCCTTGGCGAATTGAATGATAGTAAATCGAAATTAGTTCTCCCCTATTCGAACGAAAAAGCTTTAACTCAGGAAATCATTTTACATAATATTGAAAGTATAAGACTCTTCAACGATTACATTGAAGTTCAGTATAAATTTCCAATTAATCATTCATTGGAATTCGTTCAGACATTGAAATTCACAAAAAATTTTCGAGGATATGAATAGATCAGAGCAACTGAAAAAAAATAAATACCGATAAGATATAAAGATATGATCTGTTGCCGATTTTCAATCACGCCTTTCATCATAGATAATTCTAAAGGGACTTGGTTAATGCTGATTTTTTTGGATTTACCAAACTTTTCATTTATCTAAGCGTTAAGAATAGTTGACATTTGGCAAGAATAATAGACACATGATAATCAACAAAATATTAGATTATCTCTTCATCTCGAAAGATTCTAACCTCTTATTTACCGGGAAATAAACAAAATCAATATCAACGGACAACCCCAGTAATTCACGAACAAAAAAATTATTTGCAGTTCCGCCCTTTAAAGCAAAAACATTTTCTTGATTTACAATCGGAAGTATTCTCAATAACAACTCTGTATGTTTAAATAATTGACTATCCCTCATATTCTTTCTATACGTTTATATTTATCATACAATTTCTCTACTTCTTATAAACGGACAGAATTTTGGATACAGACATCACGAAGAATAGTGAGAAGAATAAGAGTCCAATAGTTTGCGGATTATCTTTTGGTACTTGCTACCCTTATTTTTTGCTATACCCTTAAAAAAATCTATGCTCGATTTACTTAGGTTAAGTGTAACCTTAACACTATCATCTTTGAAGATTAGTTCTTCAGGTTTAGGCAGAAAGTCTTTAATTATTTTGATTTTGCCAATTTTGTGATTGCTATATTTTATTTTCTCTTTCATAGATTTGCTTTCCTTTACGCCAGTAACCGGCGCCAAATATTCTTATAATATTTTCTCTGTGAGTGAAGCGAACTGTAACTTTAACATCTTCAATTTGACCGAAACAGTAATATCTTTTTTCTTTCTGGCTATGCTCTATATCTTCAGCAATAATTCTTTTAGGATCTGAGAATGCGGCCTGAGCATCTTCGAATGAGATAGAATGTTTTTCCTGATTTTGCAGATTTTTTAGTTCATCCCATTCGGAAGAAACATTTAACAAGTACAGTCCTATGAATTAGCCATACAATTATACATACTTTTATAAGTATAAACAAGAAGAAATGATTTGGTACGTATACTTCATTTGTAGGGGTCATACCCAAAATCTTATCAGCTATCACAATAATGGTCATGAATTATATATATCAAATTCATAAACTTCAACTTGGATCTTCTATTGGAGACAGGGCAGTATTTAAAGAGCAAAGCATATTTTGAAGATAAACTTTAACATGTTGCTATTCAGAGCCTCGTCAAAACTCAAATAATGATTTTAGCATAAAAACACTATTTTTTGTCCGTCAAATTATAATGCAAGAATTCATTATGCTTAAATTTCTACTTTATTTTTGCCTTGGTTTCTTTAAATCAAAGACACAATAAAGGTAAATCTTGAATTTTAAATCAATATTATTGTTATTTCCAGTAAATCTTTACGAGGAACAAGACTATACAGAAACTAGACTATTTTAAGTTCCGTTCGAAGAATTTCCTTAACAAAAGTGTCATCCTCTGTAAAATCTTATGTTTTAAATGGATGGACTTCGAGATCAAATAAATATTTAACAAGATATTTTCCTAATTTCTCTCGATCCCAAAAGCGTTTTCCTTCAAATTTATCGGAGACAGTAGCTATATTATATCACTATAATCATGGGAAGCACTATAGGTATTCAAGACCTTGTCTGACAATAAATCTTTCAATTTGATCTAGATTCGTTTTTTTTATACTTCTTAAATTAACTCGCCCAAACTCATCATGCTTTAATATTTACTCTGTTTCTTCAAATTAAGAACACAAATCCAATTGGAAATCATCTGGCTTAACTTAAACAATTTTAGATAGGTCCTTCTTCATTAGAAATGAACAATGTTGTTCAGTGTATTGAACAAATCTGTATGTAGAATTTATACTAACCTCCATTTGTCAATTTTGGTCTGAGTGGAAAATTATAAATTTTGTAGTAGGCCGAAGAAAAATGAAAGTACTAATGTGACATGAGAGGAAACATTTCTTAAAAATCATTCTTCAGAAATTAGTATGAATATTCCAGCGGTATTTTATTCGTATGTTTTTTTCATCTATCTATTCCATATTTCTCCGCATATAAGGTCGCTACTCTATCAACTTGGTGCTGTGATAAATGCATGATTCCTACTAATCGTTTCAATATCTCTTCATAGGGCAAGTCGAATTCTTCTAATTTCATGTATTCTTTAGCAAACTGATTGAGGTATGCTATTAAGTTTTCATCCTTCAAATCTTCATTAGTGTTTCCTTTGGCTTCCAGCTGCATTAAATCCCAGTTGAGAATTGTAAGCGAATCAAGAATATCCTTACTTCCCCATGCCGGATGGTCGATTTTGTTGCCGTCCTTTAATACCGCTCTAGCTTCCCAAATGAGAGCTTCGGTTATGTTCATATCTTTATTGGCAAACTTTAAGGTGTGTCGGTCTTGATAAAATTCAATGTTATTGTTCCACACATTCGCTCTTAGGTAGGTGTATAGCTGAACTTGTTTACTGTTTGAAAAGAAATACGTCTCGGCTTGTACTCCTTTTGCGATAACTTCTTGGCGGAGCTTTTCATTCTGGAAGTGGTCGGAGTTTACGCTCTGCGTATTCGGAAAGACTTTTATTAGCTGGGTGAAAATGTCTCCAACTCCGATATAATCTACAGGCGCTTCTGGGCTAGGCTCGATTACAATTACAATATCCACAACTGGTCTTACATTGGTTGCGATTATCTCGGGCTTGTCTTCAATAAAAACATCCATTTTGAGCGGGTCTATATTTTCGTTGTATCCGCCTAAAATTGTAAATCTGTCTCTTACTTTTGAAGGGTCGAGCGTAAAACAGCGCTTACGTAAATCTCCTTTAAGGGCTAATATCTCTACGCTTGAAAAGTGGTAGTCGGTTCCGTCCGGTCTGTTGGTTTTTCTTGTTATGATGGTCGGCTTATAAATGAGTTTGCCTTCGACGGCTGGGTTTACCATTTGGTCTAACTTCTCAACATACGGCTGGAAGAAGTTGTCTTTTGAAATGGATTTCTCGCACTCATAAACTCTGCGGGCTTTCTTCGGGTCGATTCTATATCTATCTTCCAGCATTTCGCGCGTTAAACTGGGATTGAATTCAAACGTCGGGCACTTCATACCTAAAATATTCTCTTCGGTGTGGCTTAATTCATATCTTTCATAGGTGAGGTCAAAATCTGTATCGTTCGGGTAACTCCATTCAATCACTTTTCCAACTCTATTCGGGAAGCTCGCGCTTGTGTTATTGAGCCCTAATTCCAGCAAACCGACGGCTTGGTGATGTTTCATTTTGCTACTTGCTCGGCTTAATTCATCTGCATAATATCTTAAAATGTGGATTCCTTCGGGTGCGGTGCTGGTACTGTTAAAACTTAAGAGTCTTATTCCGCCTTTTCCGTGCTGGTCGGTAGGGAATATAATCTCTCGCCTTCCAAAGTCTCCGAACTGCTCGCGCAAATCTAGTCCGGCGTATTTTTCAAACCAATTTTCTCTACTCAGCGGGTCTTTGGTTAGTTTTAGAATCTTCTTAACTGAATCAAAGAATGAACGTCGCGCTTGCCCTTCATCTACGGAGCTCACGTTTACTAAGTCGAATGTTTTCTCTATCGTGTACGGTACTGGTCTGCCCGTTATTTTACTAAAGAAGTCGTGCGGGTCTCTCATGCAACTGATAAGATAGCAAGTATATGCTATGTCGCCTTCCGCCCAAAAGTTTTTTCCGCCTTTCATCCCGATTAGCAATACTGTTTCGTGGTGTTTGGTGTTCCATTCTCCGCCTTTCTTTCCCCAAAGGGCTAAATATGCTTCTGCTTGTTTCGGGCTTAACTCGTTTCTTCCTAAGAATTCTCTTTGGAAGGATAGGACGTCTGCAACTTCTTTTACTTTGAAGTCGCTCCTCGTGATGATGTTAGCGGACTTGCCTTCAGACCATTCTCTGCGTGCTTTCAATTTAATCTTAGCAAGCGGATTACTTTCCCGCATAATAATTGGTGAATCAAAGACCGCAATATTCAATTTAATTATGCTGTTTTCTTGGGTTATGATATTGGTTCCATGTCGGGCGCTAGTCCCTTCTCTTCGAATGAGTCAAAATAATTACGACTTGTAGGTTGCAACTCTAATAATTTCTCTTTGTATCGGTAATAATTCTGATGGTCAAGTACGCTTAGAGCCTTAAAAGTATCTTCTAAAAAAATCCCGGCTTCTTGATAATATTTTGCCTCTTCGTCGTTCTTTATTGCGATTTGTACAACTTATAAAACTCCCTTAATTCCCTGTATCGTAAGGTTAACTTTATTTGGAAGATCTGAAATTATTATTAATGCATTTTCAATTCTTTCTTTCCAATATCGGTGTTCATCATCGGAGAACCTCCTTTTATTATTCGCCAACATTGCATTCGTCTCTTTTAATAAAACAACTATTTCTCCTTCAAAATTCTTTGAGTCTTCTACAATTTGGATTAGGGTGGCCATTGCATATTTAAGTCCGGCGTGTGGATTGACATAACTAGATATGATTTGGTCAACGGCCCTGGTATTTATGTGTGCGTGTTCCAAGGTTTCTATTGTTCCAGCGTTTGGTTGTTTAGACGATTTCTTAATCTTTTTTATATCCATGATTGCCTCCAATCTTCAATGAGTTTAAAAAATAAATATTCCTTTGAGAATAATAATTCAAACTACAACTTTGATTTTCCTTCCGGTACGATTATGTCATAATTTCTGCTTTTGATAAATTCTTCTAATTTCTCTACGTACGATGGCGGCAAATTGATAATTAGATTTTTAATGTTCTGAAAGTTTATCTCGTGTTCTTTGCTTGAATTGTCGATGACGCTAAATCCTGTCTCCTTTTTAATTTTTTTTAGAAGATTCTCTTTCTCATCTTCAAGGTTCAATTGTGAAGAATTCCATTTCTCATTATATATTTGATTTATCTTCTCATTTTTTTCATCATCATTTATTATCCATCGAACCGCTTGTACAAAAGCCATAAACTTATGGTGGATTTCAACTCGCAAATTTTTCATGCTCATATCTATTAAAGGTACAATTTTTGACTCTTCGATTTTCATTTTTTCGAATGAAGCCCATGTCTGAAGGCCAAAACTTTGAGTTTTAAAGTGCTGATCTGTTATCAGTCCATTTTGATGATCTTCGAGTTGGTTCTGAATAGACTTCTGGGCAGAGACAAGATCTGTGACTTTAATATATTCAGATTTTTTTACCTTGCGGTCCAGTGAGTTTTTCCCCCCACTCTGTTTTGGTAGGTTAGAATTGTCTGATTGGTTTGCTTTTTTACTTCCGTTACTTCGTTGCATTTTTACTCCATATCAAATAAAGTTTGAAAAATATTTTAAGTAATTCGCTCGCTAACATAGATCTATTATTAAGTACTGTGGTGTATCGATTTGGCAAAAGTTTAAAAAGAATAGATATACATTCTCGTTAGTTTTACTACAAAGTGAGGGTATCTGAATCTGATGAAAAGGCAAAAAGTGCTGAATTAACCGACTGAAGCTTTGGTTTATATTTCACTTTTATCAAAAAGTATTTCTGTATATTTTTAATAGAATTTTTCAGACATTAAATCCGGAGTAAAAAATGGCAATTCGACGCTGGGTTATTTGCGTTTTATCTTTAATCGTTCTCTTCACGCCTTTGATTTACTCTCAACCAAAAGATAGTGCCGTCGCTTCAATTACAAAAAGTGAATTGATGAAAACAGTGAAGTTTCTAGCGAGTAAAGAACTTGCTGGTAGACTTCCTGGAAGTAAAGGTTATACTAAGGCAGCAAATTTCATTTCGGCTGAATTACATAAAACAGTTCTGAAACCGGTCAATGGCAAAGATTATTTTCAAAAATTTAAAGTCGAATACAATGAAATTCTCGCTCCCGAACATTTTGCCGTTATTCAAAATGGAAAACGGATTGATCACAAAATCGGTAGAGATTATGTTTACCGCGGATTCACCGGCGCTGGTAAATTAACTGCGCCTGTTGTTTTTTGCGGATACGGATTGGCTCAGCCAGATAAAGGTTATGATGATTATTCGGGTATCGATGTAAAAGGAAAAGTAGTAATGGTTTTTAAGTATAATCCCAAATGGAATATTGATGAAAAGGCATTTACGAACGGCAACCCGCGCGAGAAAGCAATAGTCGCAGCTAACCACGGTGCAATCGGAATTCTATTCACTTCATTTCCAAATGATGCAGAACCTCAAAGTCCAATCGGAAGTGTTATCAACGGTGAAGGCGAACAGATGACTGATTTCCCGGAAATTCACATTGATCTTCCGGTTGCCGATGAATTGATGAGTGGAAGTTCCTACACACTAAAAAAATTACAGACAATAATTGATTCGACAAAAAAACCTTTATCGGTTTCGCTAGTAAATAAAGTTGATCTTGAGGTTCACACCAAGTACGAAAAAGAAAAAGAGGTCGTGAATGTTGTTGGCATTTTGGAAGGAAGCGATCCGGTGTTGAAAAATGAATATCTGATAATCGGAGCTCATCTTGATCATGTCGGCAGTCAAGCCGGTAAAATCTATTTTCCCGGTGCAAATGATAACGCCTCTGGATCTGCTGCGCTTCTACAGATTGCAAGAGCTTTTTCAAAAAGTAATATTAGACCAAAACGATCTATCGCATTCGTGTTTTTTGCAAGTGAAGAACAAGGTTTGTACGGTGCGAAATTCTTCTCAAATAATTTGCCTTTTCCCAAAGAAAAAGTAAAAGCAATGATCAACATGGATTGTGTTGGTTACGGGGACAGCATCCAAATCGGCGGAGGGAAAAGCGCACCGGAACTATGGAATATCGCAAGACAAATTGATTTTGAGAATAACAAACTTTTAGTACCGGCTACAGGTAACGGCGGCGGCGCTGACGCAGATCCATTTTTTGAAAAAGGGATTCAGACTTTATACTTTGTTACGACAAATAGTTACAAACATTTGCATATGTTATCAGATAAACACGAAACGCTAAATCAAAATTTATTTGAAGCGATAACAAAACTTTCGTTTCGAACAGCACTACGTATTTGTAATCGGTAATAAAATAATAGTTTTTTATTTCAAATAATTGGATTATAAGTCGAATAGAAATGTAAAAAAGGTGCTTTTAAGTGCTGATAATTGTCAACTTTAGTCTAATTTATACTTCTTTTTACAAAGATAATTAGTCAATTAGTTAGAATTTAATTCACACTTAATCTTTTCATGAAGAAATTTTACCACCCACTCCACCCAACGTATATAATTTAATCTTATCTCAGTCCATATCAGATTATAAAAAGAGATTTTTTCTTCTTTCGAGGTATATAAAACTCTTGCCGAGTAACTCTGAGTATAACTTACTGTTTTTACTCACACAAACTATCTATCTTGTCCATAAAAGTAATTGCTGTTTGATAAAAAGAATTCAACTCTTAATTTCAATAAGAAAACGTTTTCTTCATATCATAATTAGATGGGCAAGTTAGGAGAGTACCAATTTATGCAATTCTCAATGTAAATTAATCTTTAATACAACGTACACTAAAGCCGTTTACTTTACTATTCCAAATCAGATCAATAGCAGCACTTTCTTCTTTAAAGAGATAAAGATAATATGCGCCAGATGAATTATTCTCAGTCGAACTCCAAATATTTGCAATTGTACTTAAATTTCGGAAAGTACCATTATCATTGCGACGATATCCAGCTAACAAAGCAGAAAATCCAGTACTGTTGGTTCCTTCTAATTTTAATGCAGTACCTCTGTTATATACTTCTGCTAATAATGTTTGTAATTCTTCAAATGTTGGGATATGCCAACTTTCCGGACAGATACCTCTTGCACCGGGTGTTTTACCATATTGCATCGCTTCATCCCACTGGTACAAACCACCATATTTATCACAATTCTCTTGTTTATTATCATAACAATATTTTTCAATTATTCCGTTATTGCCTGCACTTTTATTCCCTGGTATCATCTCTCCAACATCAAGATTCTCTCTCAGCCATACTTGGGATCCTATTTCTACTGTATGATATGTCTTCCCATTATAAATAACTGTCTTAGTAAATTTTGATTTTTTCTTAACGATTTCGTGGGGTTGATCCTGATTACTTATTTTTAAAGTACAATTCACCTTTTCCCTGTAAATTATAGTTTCTGTACCCGTTGATTTTTTACTATTAAAAATTATTATTATGCTAGTAATAATTAAAACGGTTAAACTTAAATTTTGATTTTTTCTTTTTCCAAACATAACTTAATAATTTAAATTTTTTGTTGTAAAACAGCAAAATGTAAACAGTTGAATTAGTCTTTAACACAACGAACAGAGAAACCACTTTCTTTATAATCATAGAACATATTTATATAGTTACCATTTCCGTTCAGACCAAGATTTTGCGCAAACCTAGGACCACTTTCTGAAGAACTCCAGAAATAAGTATGCTTTCCATCATAATTAAAATAGCCATTAGTGTAACGATAACCAGCGAGTAATGCAGAAAATCCATCGCTGTTTGTCCCCTCCAATTTTAATGCATTACCTTTATTATTTACTGTCGCTGATAATGTTTGCAATTCTGCAAATTCGGGTATATGCCAACCGTCCGGGCATATGCCCCTTGTACCGGGTGTCTTAGAATACTGCATTGCCTCGTCCCATTGGTATAAACCACCATATTTATCACAATTTTCTTGTTTATTATCATAACAATATTTTTCTATTATTCCGTTATTGCCTGCACTTTTATTCCCTGGTATCTTCTCTCCGATATCTAGATTTTCTTTTAACCAAACTTGGGATCCTATTTCTACTGTATGATATGTCTTCCCATTATAAATAACTGTCTTAGTATTTGTTGGTTTTTTATTAAAAACAAAAATTAGTATTGCAATGAGGATAATTCCGACGAAAATAGTAACCGACTTAATTCGATTATTTCCTTTTTCTTTTCCGATAATCTTTTTCTTAAGGATTAGAATCAGTTTGTAATTTGTAAGACGATTAAAAAAATGTTTTATAAAACATATTCTTTCCGGGAGGAATATTTTTTTGTTGTGGGCTGAAGATTTATTGCCCATCCTGTGACTTTCTCCAAAATGTCTTAAAATTTCCGTTATTTCTTTTCTTAGTATAATTTTTTCGTTTTTATTATCATTATCATAACTAATTTCAAGACTTTTCAAGATATATCTTATAAGTTTTATTATTTTTTTTATTCGAATAAATTTTTCGTCTTTTTTAGAAAGTCCATAATTTATTCCAAGGTTCGTCATAAAATGTTTTACTGAAGCTACCCAAGTTCTCTTATTAATTGTAGAGCTTTTTCTAAGTTTTTTTACTATTTCTTCAGACGAGTTAATATTATTTTTTAATGGGTCTTTCGGATGCTCATCTAGAGTATCTTGCTTTATCATATCATCATTTCTAACAATATTCTGTATTGATAAGAAAATTTTGGATAAAAATATCGAAAGTAAAATATAAAATGCAGGAAGAGCCATTATTAAATAATGAGCTTGTGGTTTTGTCATCATCCATGGAATAAAAGCAAAACATACACAACATGTCAGGATTAAAGCCTCCTTAGGTAAATATTTTTTCTGACTTTTAATATAATATTGAAGACTCCAACCAAAGTTGCTTATTCTAACATTTTTGATAAATTTAAAAAGTAAAATTACTAATGCTGGTATTATAGTTAATAACAGACATAAAAGAGGATGAATCTGATCAAGCTCAGTGAAAGGAATTCTTAATTTAAACGGGTCTATAAGTAAAATAGGAAGTTCTGAAATCAATTTTTTATATCTGGCCATCATAAGCTGAGGATTTGCTTTCCAAAGATCAAAAAAAGAACCATTGTCTAACTCAGTCCGACTTTTTCCGAAATTTTCCATTAGAACTTTATTAATATCTTCATTTGTTATCGAACCTCTATCTGCATTAGTATATTTTTTGAAATCCCCTTCATAATACAAGTAATCATACATATACCAAACAACTGAAGTCTGCCCCCTGTGAAGTAAGTCGTTCGGAAGCATTGTTATACTACTACCGTGCCAATAGATTAGCGAAATAAAAATTAAAACAGGAATTATAAGTTGTTTAGCAAATTTTCTCGAAAAAATAATTTTCCAAGAACTTATAAGGAGACAGATAAAAAATGCAAGAGCAATAATCAGTATTTCAAATCTAACCAGTCCCCCTAATAACAGTAGACCAAACGCAATGCCTGACCTTTCCGTTCGGGAGTAAATAACTAATAAAGATACCAAATAAAAAAGCATTGCGAGATAAGAGTAGGTCGGAATTGCATATGTATTTATACTATATTGAAAATAGGTTGTTAATACGAACCCTATCCATATATTACTAACTCTTGATAGCAATAAAAACAACGTTATTGATGCCAAAATATAAATTATTATTTTCCAAACAAGATAACCAGTGAGCATATTAACAAAAATTCCAGAGATGAAAGGATAAATTAAATCGCAAAATAACGGAACATGATATATAGGACTACCAGCGTGTTGTTGACCTATGTAATAAAGAGAATACTTAATCCACTGATCTTCATCCGCTCCCATATAATAAAAATTTTTAATACCCCATGACATAGCGAAGACTATAAAATTTGTTACTATTAAAGAAATAAATAGTAAATAAATCGCTTGGTCTTTCTTAAATTTTGATAGAAACTTTAAAATCATTTTTGTACATAGTTTAGTTTAATGTAAAATGAGATATCGAATATATATATATAATTTTAAAATAACATTCAGAATTCTTTCTCAAGACCCAGAAATATTCAGTAATTAAATTTTCTCAATTACTATGTAGCATCTAAATGCCATTAACCAATTAAATGGTGTTAAAATATTTTCTATGAATTTAATTATTGGAACCAACTTATTTAGAATTATCTGTTTGTTTTCAAATCCCCCTGTTGCAGGATATAAAACAAAACTGATTTTTTTTCTTTTAATAAATTTTAGTCGATTTAAAAATTTGGTTTGAAATCTATTCTTGTTTTTAAAAAAAAGTAAGTATGGAATAGCTTGATTAGCATCCCATGTCTTCTTTGATTCTAGATTTTTCACTTCGTAATAATCTATATCCATAATAAACGGTTCCGGATGAAACCTTCTATAAATAAGAAGAGAAAAAGGAGATGGAAACGGCTCAATCAATATAAGCCTTCCCCCTGCTTTAAGTACCCTTAAAGCTTCTTCTAAAAACATTATCGGATTATATAAATGATGGATGGTATCAACCAAGACAATATTTGAAAAAGTGGAGGAGTTAAAAGGAAGTCTATGTGCATCGAATGTTAAATCTACCCAGGGATTAACATGGATGTCGGAACTGAGGATATCCGGTTTAAACTCTTTGTAATTACCAATCCCGCTCCCAATCTCAAGTGTTTTTCCTTCTATAGCACTTAAATCGTTTTCAATCCATTTATACCACTGTAAGTATATGTCCCTGAGTATCTTTTTGCTTTGCCAAACTTGTCTATGTCTTAATATTTTCTCATCCATTAAATACTGCTATCCATAGTTATGTAGAATTAAATATTTTTTAAATATCTATCGCTCCTTTTACAACTTGTGGAAGAACACTTTCAGTAGAATTTGATTTTGAATAGAGCAAAGAAAGACATTTTTAACAATAACCAGCCGTGCAGAAACCTGGAAATATTTGTTTGCCCATATTGCCGAGAATAATATCTTATCGGGATTTCAATAAATTTGAGATTCAATTTGGATGAGCCTAAAATCAAGTCAAAATCGCCAAACGGATCAAAATTGCCAAAATATTTTCTGTTCTTAATTAGTTTTTCATAGTTTTGCTTTGTAATAACTTTAGTGCCGCAAAGTGTATCTTTAATACGCTGCCCCAACAGCCAGCTGAAAACAATTGAGAAGAATTTATTCGCTAAGAGATTCAGAATTCTCATAGAATCTTTTTCCAATGGGTAAACCAGCCTGGAGCCGTATACAAACTCACCAACACCTTTGCGCATTATATTAAAAAATTTGGGAAGTTCTTCGGGGGGAACCGACATATCAGAGTCGAGAATTATTAAAATATCTCCTTTGGCTTTTGAAAAACCACACCGGACAGCATTGCCTTTTCCTTTTCCTCCCTGAACGAAATACTTAATGTCAATCGAACCTTTATATTTTTCACAAACTCTTTTTATTTCTTCTAATGTGCCGTCAGTTGAATTACCCTCAACAAAAATAACTTCCAACGGTTCTTTTAAACCAATTAGTTTCTTAGCAATTATTTCGATATTTCCTTTCTCATTACGCGCGGGAACGATTATACTTATTGAATTTAATTTCTTATAATCGGACGGATCAAACTTCATTCTTGAAATGATATAACCAGTAAGACATAATCTGTTTATCAGTGGAAAATGTGCAATAAATTTGTTAAGAATCGTTGAAATCAAAGGAAAATATTTAGGAAATAATAGTCTCTTTCCATAAGTAACTATTTCAAAACCTTCGCATTCAAGTAATCCGATTATATCGTTTTGGTTCAGCCAATTCAATTTTTTCTGCGGCATTTTTAACCTCAGCAATTCCGCAATTCTTAGAAAAGGTGTCCATAAAAAACTGTGGTAGGTAATTACTATTCTGGTAGATGAATCGGCAACTTTATGTAGTGCAGAGAATACTTTTTGAATATCAAAAAAATATCCGAGAGTATCGGAAATAATAATATACTCGAATTTATCTTCAAACATAATTTGTTCCGCATCCATTTGAATAAATTTTAGGCGAGGATATTTCTTCGCAGCAATATCAATCATTGCTGCGGATATATCTATACCAACGCCATACAATGGCTTTACACTTGCTAAAATTTCACCCGTTCCACAACCAACTTCCAGTACCGAACTTCCTTCCGGTATATTGTATCTAAAAAACTTTATTAAATCTTTATAGTAATATTCGTTCTTTTTAATCCATTTATCTCTATCCCTCGCAACATTATTCATCAAGTCAGCTAAATTATTTTTTTCGATGTTCATGATGTTCAATTATTTTTTTGTGGTTTTTATCCGGATTATTTATGAGCCCAAAAATCGGTATAGTAATTTATATCATTTTCGAAACTTTCCGATGCCGTGGCTTTTGATTTATCAATAAACTCAATGTTAAATTTCAAGCTCGATAACAAACTAATGTATTGTTGTGACTTGACGCCCGCTTTGGCTAAACCAAACGGCCAGAATTCTCCCAAAATCTTAACGTCTTTTGAATTGGTTATAATATTTTTCATACCTTCAACAACTTGGTAATCGAAGCCTTGGACATCAATTTTAACGAAATTTATTTTCTTGTAAGGATCAAAAAATGTATCCAAAGACACGCACTCAACATCAATAGTATCCCTCATTTCTCCAGAGTCATAAGTCTGGTGGTCAACATTTAGATATTTTGAACAATATAATTTTATTAAACCGTTACTCGGCCCAGCAGCCAGTTTATATATTTTTACATTTTTAAACCGTCGGGTATTATGCTCCAAATGTTTATAGTTTACCGGATCCGGTTCAAAGACATGTACTTCACCTTTTCCCCCCACAAGTTTAGCCATAAGAGACGAATAGAAGCCGATATTACCCCCTATATCAAGAACAATATCTCCGGGTTTTATATTGTTTTTTAATATTTCTATTCTCTTGCGGTCGCTGATATTTTTATAATAGAAATATATTATGCGGTAAACATTTGGTAAATTCTTATAAATAAAATTTACGACGCTATAAAACAACTTTTCTATCATATAAGTTATTAAATAAATACTGTCAATTTTTTATGTACATATTCAATCTTGGAATAACAGATTACCACATAACCATTATATGTATTTTTGATCGTCTGGAATGAAACATCACTACCAACTGGAATAATTCCTTATACATTCTGGACATGAAGTAAAATTTCTTTCTTATCGCATCCTATATCTAATAGTCTTTCATTTTTTAATTTTATTTAAATCAATAACTCGAGAAATGTTTGAAAAAATCAGATTGCAATTAAGTCTAACATTATTGGTTTGTCTTCTTTATTGGTTTGTCTTCTTTTTTAAAATAAGGATGATGGTAGTAGGTTTGATTATCCTGTAATAGTTCCTGGTTCACAATATTTTGGCAAGTCAAATCAATCCAGCTCCCATATTCATTACATGTTAACAAACAACTTCCAGACAATCGTACAACGGCATTATTATTATTTAATATGCCATCACAAATAGGACAATTAATAAAGTCATTATTCAAAAATCATCTCAATCTGTACTACGGTTCATAAAATTGATACTATTATCATTTATTTAAAAATAAAATATAGTTAGGACAAATTAATTTACTATAATTTACTTGTTTATACACATTCAGAGGGAAAATTGTTTGAACGGATATATTCATTTTCTCAAACAATATAATTATTGTATTTTAGCATTGAGCGTGGGAGAACATTGGACAAATTTTCAGTTTTTAATAATTGTCGAAAATTTTTTTAATTAAAGTAAGAGTAATAATTATATGAATTCTTATCATCAATTTATATATAAAATTAACTCTAAAACTGCTACAATTGCGGTTATAGGCCTTGGATATGTTGGTTTACCTCTCGCTTTAGAATTTTCGAAAAAAGGCTTTAAAACTATTGGATTTGACATTGATGAAGGGAAGATTCCCCTTTTAATGAGCGGACAAAGTTACATTAAACATATTCCTTCAGAAAAAATTGCCTTAGCGGTTAAATCACAGTTGTTTTCAGCAACCACAGATTTTTCTAGAATTAAAGAAACCGATGCAATATTATTATGTGTTCCAACTCCACTTGACGAACACCGGGAACCTGATCTCACTTATGTGAAAAATTCCGCTGAATTGGTGGCTCAATTTCTGCGAAAAGGTCAGCTTGTTGTTTTGGAATCCTCGACCTATCCGGGTACGACAGAGGAAATTTTACTTCCTTTATTCGAAGATAGCGGATTAGTAGAAGGAAATAAAAAATTTGAAGTTGGGGAAGACTTTTTTTTAGCTTTCAGTCCAGAGAGAGAGGACCCTAATAATCCGAATTATTCAACATCAACGATTCCTAAAGTGGTTGGGGGTACAACAAGCAAATGCCTTGAAATTGCATGCTTACTATATGACCAAATTATTATCAAAACAGTGCCCGTTTCATCAACCAGAGTAGCTGAAGCGACTAAATTATTAGAAAATATTTATCGCTCTGTAAATATTGCACTAATGAACGAACTCAAAATGGTATTTGATAAAATGAAAATAGACGTTTGGGAGGTAATTGAAGCCGCGAAGACTAAACCATTTGGTTTTCAAGCATTTTATCCTGGCCCAGGCCTTGGTGGTCATTGCATTCCCATCGATCCTTTTTACTTAACATGGAAAGCACGAGAATATGATATCAGTACAAAGTTTATAGAATTGGCCGGTGAGATCAATACATATCAGCCATATTATGTTGCAGAAAAAGTAATTAGTGTTCTTAATCAAAATTGCAAATCAATCAAGGGTGCAAAGATTCTTATTCTTGGAGTATCATACAAAAGAAATATCGACGATAAACGTGAATCGCCATCACTAAAACTCATTGAAATATTTCAGAACAAAGATGCAAAAGTTGATTTTAGCGATCCTTATGCCCCCCAACTAACTCCTTCAAGAAAATATGATTATAACATACCGTCTATCAATCTTTCTGCAAAAAATTTATCTTCTTATGATCTAGTCCTTTTAAGTACAGACCACGATAATTTCGATTATGAATTGATTGCTAAAAATTCTAAGCTAATCGTTGATACACGGAATGCATTTGAACGTCATGGAATTAAGAGTCCTCATATTTATAAATCATGATTGATAAATTAAAGTGAATTTGAACTTGTTCTATGAATAACAAAAAGATATATATAGCGGGTCATAAGGGGATGGTCGGTTCAGCAATATTAAGAAGATTTAAAAGTGCAGGATTTGACAATTTCGTTTTAAGATCTCTAGAAGAATTGGATTTGCGTCAACAAAATGAAGCCAACCGTTTTTTTAGCTATGAAAAACCTGAGGTTGTAATTATAGCGGCAGCAAAAGTTGGCGGTATTTTAGCCAATAACAAATATCGCGCTGAGTTTCTTTACGACAATTTGATGATAGAGGCTAATATTATTAATGAAGCATATAAAAATGGAACTGAGAAACTAATATTTCTCGGAAGTTCTTGTATTTATCCTAAACTTGCACCTCAACCTTTAAAAGAAGAATATCTTCTTTCTGATTATTTAGAATACACCAACGAACCTTATGCAATTGCAAAAATTGCTGGTATTAAACTTTGTGAAAGTTATTATAAACAATATGGATGTAATTATTACTCTATTATGCCGACTAATTTATACGGCTACTATGATAATTTCGATTTAGAATCATCCCATGTATTACCTGCCTTGATGCGAAAATTTCACGAAGCAAAAATTAATAATAATGATAAAGTTCAAATTTGGGGAACAGGAAAACCATGCCGTGAGTTTTTGTTTGTGGATGATCTTGCAGATGCAATTTATTTTCTATTTGATAAAATTAACGCAAGGGATCTTTACGATAATAGTCTAACTCATTTAAATATAGGCACGGGTCAAGATATCTCAATTGAAGAATTATCTAAAATGATTAAAAGAATAATCGGCTTCAATGGCGAAATAAATTATGATTCTTCCAAGCCAGATGGTACTCCGAAAAAATTGTTGGACGTCTCCCGCCTTCATCAATTAGGGTGGGAACACAAAACATCTTTAGAAGACGGTATAGAACTAACTTATAAGTGGTACTTAAATAATAACATAAAAATATTATAGGTGAGATTTGCCAAAAGCATTAATAACCGGAATTACAGGACAGGATGGAAGTTATCTGACTGAGATCCTTTTAGAGAAAGGATATGAAGTTCATGGTATCATTCGGAGGAGCAGTTCTTTCAACACAAACAGAATTGATCACCTCTACAATAATCATGAGATAATGAATAAGAAATTATTTCTTCATTATGGTGATTTAGTAGATACAAGTAATCTGAACCGCCTTCTTGAAAAAATTGAACCAAATGAAATATATAATCTTGCGGCTCAAAGTCATGTAAAAGTATCATTTGAAATACCGGATTATACTGCACAAGTGGATGCATTAGGCACTTTACGATTTTTGGATGCCATCAGAGAGGTGGGATTGCGCAAAGTAAAATTCTATCAAGCATCCACGAGTGAACTATTTGGAAAAGCACAAGAAGTTCCCCAGTCCGAAAAGACTCCATTCTATCCACGCTCTCCTTATGGTGTAGCAAAATTGTATGGATACTGGATAATTGTGAATTATCGTGAAGCATATAATATTTTCGCTTCAAATGGTATTTTATTTAATCATGAATCTCCTAGACGCGGTGAAACTTTTGTAACAAGAAAAATAACACGTGCTGTCTCCCGTATAATTACTGGAATTGATAAAGAGTTATCGATTGGTAATTTAAATTCCAAACGAGATTGGGGTTATGCACCTGAATTCTGTGAAGGTATGTGGAGAATATTGCATTATGAAAAAGCCGACGACTTTGTTCTTGCTACCGGAGAAACTCATACAGTAAGGGAATTCATTGAAAATTCATTCAGCGAAGTAGGTATTGAGCTAGAATGGAATGGAATGGAAGAAGACGAAAAAGGAATCATTAAAAAGATTGATCTTTCAGCTGCAGAACAATTAGTTGAGGTTGATAAAAAAGATCTAAGATTTTCACTTTCAAATAATGTAAAAGTCGGCGATGTTGTTGTTTCAATTAATTCAAATTATTACAGACCTACAGAAGTTGATTTGCTAATCGGGAATGCAGAAAAAGCTAAGAGAGAACTTGAATGGAAAGCAAAAACAAAATTTGTTGATTTGGTAAAGATTATGATAAAGTCGGATTTGGAAAAAGTTCTCAAACGTGGCTATTAATTCTATTTTATTAAAATAATTATCTATTGCTCTCTTCTTCTGATTTATTATTTTTTTTCATCTCAAATTCTAATAAAGCAATTTTCTGGGAGAGTTTTTTTACCCGATTTGACAAAATCGAAATCTTCAATGAAAAGAATAAACCAAGGAGCATAAGAAATACAATACCTGTAAAAAATAACGTGTTGATTGGCAATTCGGTCCCGAAAGCATTAGAAATATAGTAGATTAATTGAGGGAAAAAAGTTATCAACAATAAAACAATTCCAATTATCAACCATAAAAAAGAGTATTCCTCGTTCAATTTTCTTCTTCTTACGAGTTCTATAATACCAACCACAATTATAGCACCTATTATAATTACAATAATATTTAATCGCGTAGAGATGGAATTTCTCCTCTAAAATTGTTCAACGTTTTTTTTCTCTTAATAAGATAATAAAAATAGAAAGTAACATTTTGAATATATAGTAGAGCGGCTTAAGTCCTCTGTGCTGCGATTTACCACCCAACCGTTTCTGCATAACTACCGGTATTTCACAAAATTTAAAACCAGCTCTATGAAGAGTTAAAAGAAAATCGGCATCAGGGTAATCGAAGTTGAATGTGTCAATAAGTGCAAAATTTAGAACTGCTCTGTTCATACCTCTAAAACCGGAAGTTACATCGGTCAATTTTTCTCTTATCAATAATGAAATTAATTTCGAGAAGAACTTAATTCCAAGGACTTTAACCATTGCGCCATCGTAATTGCTTTTTTCGAGAAACCGGGAGCCGATTATTATATCATATTCTCCATCATGCAACTTCTTAATAAATTTTGGGAGGTCTGATGGGTTATGTTGTCCATCAGCATCTAGATTAATTAAGAAATCATAATTATTCTCAATTGCGTAACGAAATCCTGTCTGAAGCGCATTTCCAATCCCTTGATTAAAAGGAGTATTTATAACATCGACTCCTTCTTTTTCACATACCAAAAGTGTCCCGTCAGTCGAGCCATCATTTATTACTAACAGATCTGTTTCATTTGATAAATATTTCCTACACTCGCAAATTACATTGCTTATTCTATCCTCTTCATTGAAAGCAGGGATTAAGATTAAAAATTTTTTCCCGTAACGATTAGTCAAGCAATACCCATATTTATTATAATTTTGCAGCTCTAATTTATTATTTCTTTATATAATTTCACGTAACTATTTATAGAATTTTCCCATTTAAATATTATGGGTTCTTTATACACGTATTCGTTTTTAAAGGCTTTAATACAACCGGATTTAATAGCCTCGGCAGACTGCGGCTCAACAAAAATGTACTTTCCGCTTATTACTTCTGGGATTGCACCAACCTTTGTAGCCACGATATTCTTATTCATCTTAACAGCTTCAAGAGTTGTGTAACCGAATCCTTCTGACAAAGAAGGAATTATTATTACATCTGCTGCGTTTAGATAATCGAATAATTTTCCTTTATGCAAAGATGTGAAAAATATAATTCGTTTTTTATCTATTCTATTAATTTTTGCAGTGATCCTATTCCATATTTTCTTATCATCCTTGGTCAGAATCAATAGAAAGATCGCATTGCTGATTTCATTAAGGACCAATGGAATAGAGTCGACGAGATATTCAAAGCCCTTTGTTAAACCTGTTCTTCCATATGCAGCGAACACCAAATCATTTGGCTGAATACCTAATTCGTTCCTAATTTCAGAAGCAGATTTACTAAACTTGATCTCGTTGAAACTTTCGCCGTTATAAATTAGAGTTACTTTCTCTTTCTTAATACCGGCATTGATCAAAATGTTTTCAGTATAATTTGAGACTGCAACAAATTTCGAAAATGAAAGTCTTGCGAATATTTTTTCGGCAAGAAAATAGAATAAGGCAGAGAAATAATTATTGCCAAACCTAAACCAATTATTTCCCATAAATTCGTGAATAGTAAGGACTATTGGTTTATGTAATAGTTTGCCCGCAATGAATGTTGGCATAATACCGCCGTAACTTGTACCGTGAATAAGATCTGCATCTTTGGCATGTCTTAAAATCTGGGAGATAGAAAAAATCAAAAACCAAAAACGACTTAAAAATTTTGGAATTTTGATTCGTATAATGTTTTTTTCTTCGGATTGGACTCCTGATGATAAATGACCATTGGGACGGGTTGTTATTACTATAGTCTCAATTCCATGTTTTGCTACTCCCTCCACTATATTCTGAATAACTATTTCGGCACCGCCAATGTTTGGCGGGTAGGAATCGGTAACAAAACAGATTTTCAAAATAATTAGCCTTTAGATAATTTTTTGTTTTTTCTCTTCCAATAAGATCTGTACACGAAAATAAAAATACTCTCTTTTAATAATCGGCCTAAGTAATTCTTAATTCTAATATAGCCATAATTGGACCATACATTAATTCTGGAGAAATGATTCAATCTTGCAAGCCTAGTTTCTTCAAGAGCGTATTTATTATTTTTATCAGATATTCCTTCCAGTCTGCTATTAGCTAGAACGTCATTAAGTGCGTAAAATTTTACTTCATTCATTTTTAATCTTAAGAGAAACTCATAATCCATCGCGTATTTATAATTAACATCAAAACCGCCGTAAGCATCATATATATTTTTTTTAATGAAGACCGTTGAATGATGAATTGATGTCTCTCTTTTTATTTTTTTTATATCCGAATGAGAGATTATTACTTTTTCATTCTTCTGCCAGAATCGGGCAGCTCCGCAAATCAAATCCGGATTTACCGATTTATATGAATTAATCATTTTTAGAACAGCATCAGGTTCATACCAATCATCGGAATTGATCATCCCAATTATTACTCCATTAGCTTTCTCAATGCCAAAATTAAAAGCAGAACTGATTCCGTTGTCCGGCCGGCTGATCCAATAATCAATTGATTCATTATATTTTTGAATTATTTGAAGAGTACCATCCGTTGATCCCCCGTCAATTATGATATACTCTATATTGCCATACGATTGTTCAAGAACACTTTTAATTGTCTGCTCAAGATATTTTTCCCCATTTAGTACTACGGTGATAACGCTGACTAACGGATTCTCCTCTGAAGAGATTCTCGAAATATTATTTATTCTTTTTCCGCCTTCTTTTATCATCATACAAGAAATAATTTTGGTTGATCCTATTTGAGCAGACTTATGTTAAATGTTCTGAAATTTAAAATTCTTTTGTCGGACTTGATTGCTAAATTCTTACTCACTGGAAGAAGTTTTAGAACAACCGGTTTATATTTTCTTGAACGTTCAGGTAGATCTATTATTAAGCTTTCTCTGCCAACTGCAGTTTTTTCTCCGATAAATCTATTGTCAAAAAACATTTTTATTCGTAAAGGTTTTCCAGCACATCCCGGACCCGGTTCAATATCAAGTTTAATTTTATGAAATGTCGTGTCTGGATTTGAAATCATAATTTCGGCCGGCTCCCTGCCAACCCAACGGAATGATTCATTATTATATGTTTCATACGTGTACCAGCCCGCACCAACTTGTATCTCGTCTCTATTAATAGCTTCTACAATATCGTTCTTTTTCAATTCTATTTGCTTCAATGAAATATTATTTACGCGGTAATTTAGAATCCGCGGATCCGAAGCAATTTTATGATCTTGGCTGTTCGTGATTAATTTTAGAATAATCTGATCAGGAGAATTTTTAAATGTTTCTCTCGGAAAAGAAATTTCAACGTTTCGCTTCCCTTCCACCTTAAATTGTTGAAAAATATTTCCATTATACAAAACATTTAATTCAAGCGGCGAACCGGTTGTACCTGGTCCAGGCTCAAGATTAAGAATTAAAGAATTTTCTTTCGGCTTGAAATGGTTCAAGATAATTTCAGCAGTATCTTTACCAACCCAGCGGAATAATTCTCCTTTATATTTATCTGGATTATACCATCCTAATCCAAAAAAGACTTTATTGGTGTCGGATGTTTCGATAATATCTTCAGTTTTTTTAAGATTAAACAATTTTTTGATGATAGGATTAAATCTTGGTTGAGGTTGACTATTTAATATCCGAAGTATATTAGATGAATAGCTATTAATATTATCCGTTAGTTCCATAGCTAAAACATTATATAATAAATACCTTTCCTCAATAGGAAGCAAGGAGTGCCCAGTTAAGTTTTTGCCACTAAAATCCTTTCCTTCTAAATTTATTCGAATTTGTGTTTGAGTGTCTAAAGTAAATTGATTAATAGGAATATCTATTTTGGTTACCGGTGACTGAATCAAATAGGTTTTATTGAATGATGAATCATTTGAAGTTACAATTAGGTTAAAGCCTTTAAAATCGATACTTGGGCCGGGAGCGATTAACATTCGGATAAATTTAACGGCTTCAGAAGGATTATCAATAACAACTTTAAAATCTTCCTTCCTTTTTCCTAATAAGAACCGGTCTCTGAAAAAACTTTTTCCATCTCTTTTAAGTGTATCTCTACCTTTGAGAGGTATTTGTATTAATTCGAAATCTACGGGAAAGTTTTTATCGATATTATTTGTAGTTCTGTATATTAACTTTTCCTTGGAAGATGTTATTGTGTAATTAGACAGACTAGTCAGTGGGGAATAAAATTTATATCTGCAGAACAACATTGTACTGTCAGGATCATTTACTATTCTGATACCATGCGGCACAACCCTCTGTTTAAAAAATAGCTGTAAAACATCATCTTCTCTAGGAGTGTCAACATATATAGTATTACCGATTTCTTTTATTTTTGAAACCAAAGTTGAGACATTCATGTTCATTACAATATCGTGAGCCAACGTTCTTTTGTCTTTTGGAATAAGAACTATTTCAAAAAAATCATTTTGCCATATTATACGTTCTTCCTTATTATTCTGAATGATAGATTTGAAATTGGTTTTATCCCCTCTCACTCTTAGAAAATAATCTGCACCATTTGGATCTTTTTGCGCTTTGATCCTCTCATTCACAAAGATATTATCAACGATATAAAAAGTATAATCTTGGATATCATCGGTAAAAATGTCGACAAATATTTTTCCACCTATATCCATTTTATTTATTTGATTGGCAACTTCTAACACAGAATTGGTGATTACACCTCTCTGTAAACTCAGTTGGTTACCCACCCAATGAATATTCACGCTCCCATTATATTCAGGCGGATATTGAGTTTCTATTGACATCCTGTTGCATATGTTTGGTTTGATTAATTTCAAGAGATCATTGGAATATATGATAGTGTCTTTATCTACAGTATTGTATGATACGTCTCCTATATTTTTAACTTGTACAACAAATTCACCTTGAGTGCGATCTTGAACTATTCCTATTCCATTTTTATTAAATATATACCGGAAGGCTTTACTATAAAGATCACTTGGTATATCTAATCTTATTTTGCCTTCATATTCCTTTCCTGATAAATGTGTAACGAAATCAGAGATAACATTTTTTTGATTATATATTCTTCTATAAAAATCATAACTAATTGAAATATCCCAAGCAATGTTCAATAACCCGACTAAACTGAACAAATATATAATGGGGTTTATCTTCCAGACACGATAGCTCTTATTGTTCTCACATAACCAGATAATAACAATAATTACTATTAAGAAGTAGTTTGTATACAAAAATTTGTAGAAGTAATACGGGCTACCCCAAAAGTAGCGCATTATTATAAAAAACGGTATGAATAGGATCGAATAAACTAACAGGTACGATCTGTTTCTAATATGATAATTAGTGATTGCAGCGATAATAGATATGCATGTTACTATTATAGCACCCAATAGCGAAAGAGCGTTAATCGTTCCGTTAGAGATTAATAACGGCAATAATGAAAGCGTCCCAGAAGAGCCGGATGGGTAAATACCCCAGAATACCATTAGCATTTCTTTGAATAATGATATTTTCCAGCTAACATTTGTTCTTAATATTGCACTTATTCTTCTTGGCTCGAAATAATTATAAGACCACAAAGCAATAGACATTACAACGAGCAAAATTATTCCAGACAAAATCAAAACACGTAAAATGTTGACTCTGAAACGAGGGCCATTAATAGAGTTTTTGGATTGATTTTTTAGAAATTTTAGAAATTTTTTGTCGAATTCTAATGGTAAAATTATTTTTTCATAGATAACAATAATGAGCGCAGGAATCAGCACGAAATAAATGGGGCCGGGATAAGTGATGTGAATCCATAAGAACAGAAATATCAGAAAAATCAACCATTTTTTGCCTAGCTTATTTTGGCTCCACAATAAAATAATTCCAACGAAATAAGGGATCACAGAGCCATACATCAATGAGCCGATATGACCATTTAAATAAGTTGTCAGATAAAAATTCGAAGCAACGCTCCAAAAACTTGCTAACAATGCGATATAATGTTTGGTATTGAATACATATTTAGTAAGCCAAAAGACTCCAATAGCGGTAAGAAATAGATTTAATATGGATTGTTGGAGAAATCCGTCTACCCAGTCGTTTCTCAAAAACATATGCCAAAATGTTTGGCTGCTGTATTGTAACGGAAAATTGCTTCGAAAATCTTCTTCCATCAATTTTAACGGTACATTAGTAAAATAATTCTTACCTCCGTTTATTGCATCGAAAAAGTCCTCGTTTGCAGAATGCAAATAATTTTCTTGCCCAACAATTAAATATTGCCAAGAACTTAAAATCACAATTGCAATCAATATAAAAAGAAGATTATAATTTTCTTTTATTATAGCTTTTACAGAAGCTATGGAATATCCTCTTTTAGATTTATTATATAAATTAACAGTAATTGTAATTAACAATAAAGAAATAATCGTTACCCAAAAGGAAATCAAAACATTTTCCTTTATATAATAAATAAACAAAAACAGTAGCTGTGATGTGCAATATCCGACTAATGGGCTAAGGAAGATGAGGTGTTGATTATTTTTATTTATAGAATCAGTCGAACTAATTAGTTGAAGAATTCCATAACCAAAAATGAATGAAATAAATAGTATGAATAAAACACTGAACAGTATGAACATGGATTTATTTTAGATATCTGTTAAAATTATTAATGAACTTTAAGAAAGATAACATGCAATATGCACTAGTATCGGTTTAGCCACTTACTACAACTAAATACAATTCTATTCACTTTATCTTATTCCTGCCAAATTATTAAATTATTTTGGATTAGTTTTACTCTTTACAACAATCATAATATTCCAAGATAGATAAAAATTAAAATGCTTTTGGATGAAGCCATCCATCATAGTTGTCAAATAAGAAATAGATTTAAATATAAACTGTGGTTGGATAATAACTTGGGCAAAGGGTGGTGAAAAATATCCCTCATATTTTACACCCTCCACAACAAAACCATTTCGACTAAACAGATCCAGCAAATCTTTTTTTGAAAAGAAAGATTGATCTTCTGAATAAGATTTATCAATTATTTTCCGAATCATTCTCAATAGTTGAATAAATGGATTTCCGGAATTTGGCTCAATGAAAGCGATAATGGTCTCATTATTAGTAAATTCATTTAATTCTTTTAATGCAGTATCTAAATCTACCATGTGGTGAAGAATACCAATTCCAATCACCAAGTTTGGTATTTGAGTGGTTCTAAATTCTTTGATATTAGAGCAGATGAATTCAACATTATCCTTACTATATCTTTTATTGGCAATCTGGATAATCTCTTTCGAATAATCTATACCAACATATTGCTTGTAATATCCGTCTAAATACTTACTTGATGCACCTACGCCACAACCTATTTCAATTATTCTTTCAAAAAATGATTTAGTGGAGATAGATTTAATAAGTTCCATTAAACTAAATAATTGGAATCTTCGTGCAATGCTTGACGATAATACATCATCCTTCCGGCTATACTTATTTGCGATTGTATTAAATAAATATTGGTCTTCTTTTTCAATTTCGTTCATAGGTATTATTCTATTTTTTGGTAAATACTATACTTCTCTGTAACTGATAATTCATAAAGAACAGTAATGTTTCTGTTAATATTTTTGCAACAATAATATTAATTCCAATTGGTAATAATAAATTTTTTATTACCAGCAAAGCTGTAGTTGCTGATACAAGTAATAGTAAATAATACTTCAGTAAGGTAATTCCGCTATTCCCTTTTATGGAGAAGACATATGTTTTGTTTACCATAAAATTTATTAAGGACGAAACAAGCCGTGCAATAAAAATGCTTGCGGTAATATTGTAAGTAGAATAATAGACCAAAGAGAAGATAATAAAATCAACAATACTTGCACTTATTGAGGATGCCGAATATTTAATAAATATGTAATAGATCCTAATTGAGTCCAATATAGGATAAAAATGAGACGATTCATTGTTATCTAAATAAATAGTCTGAATGGGTACTTCTATAATCTTTATACCAATATCACGTGTAGATAGCAACATATTCGTTTCATAATTATAACCTTCCCCATATAAAGGTAAAAGTTGGGGAATTATTGACCTCGGGATTCCCCTTAGTCCTGATTGAGTGTCGGATATTTTTAAACCTGCGAAAAAATGAAACACAAATTTTGTCACAATATTTCCGAACAAACTTCTGAGCGGTACATCTCTTTTGAATTCTCTTACACCCAATATGAGACTGGCAGAATGCTCGCATAACTCATCGGCCACTTTAAGAATATCATGAGCTATATGTTGTCCATCAGCATCAGCAGTAACAACACCGATGGCATAATTAAATTTCGAATAAATATAGTTCAATCCTGTTTTAAGGGAACGACCTTTTCCTAAATTTACTGCATGCTCAATTACGATACATTTATTTATAGATTTCAGTTTATCAAAATTACATTGAAATTCTTTTTTGCTACCATCGTTGACTACTACAATATTCGCAATCATCGATTCGGATAAATCACGAACTAACTTCAGGATTTTTTCGCTAGGATTAAAAGCTGGGATAAGAACCACTATTTGATTGTTTTGATCTAACATGAATTATTCCCTATCAAACAGAATATTTCTAATTAGTATTTGTGAGCCTGCTTTTTGATTAAAAGTAATAGTTGTCACACGCTTTGGAAAATCATTTTTCCTAGTAAACGATAATAAATAATTATCCGCGGAAAGCACCTTCAAATTTTCCTTTGTAACTGATTTATTGCCGATCATAACAGAAAACAGAGGTTCCGTTGAAAGATTAAGTGGATTCTTACACTCAAACTCCACCTGAAGTTTTCCAAATTCCCCATTATTCACAAAAGTGATAATAGACGTTGTGTCTTTAGTCGTCTTTGAATATTTATCAACATGGCTTGAACCTTTTTGTATTCGTTCTAAAAACTGATATTTCCAAGAAAGATCAAAATCAAAGTAGCTAGCTGTTTTATTATAAATGCTAAAATAATTATTAGAGTAAATTAAATAATCTTTATCCGCTGAATAATCAACTGGATCGGTCAAATCATTACCAACTAACAGAATATTATTCTCATAGTCATCGAATTCTTTTGGATATGAATCTCGTTTGTACATGAATTCGGCCCATAATGATTCGTCCTTAATTGGTTGCCATTGAAATTCTTTGAAAAACTGTCGCAACAATAAATGTCTTTCCAGGCCATAGTCTATTACAAATATTTTTCGCTCAAATGGATTATTAATCAATAAATGATCTTTCATTTTGATCATCTCGCTATCAACATTTGTTTTTCGTTGGTCCGCAATTTCTGCAAATAGACGAAGATTTTTATAGCCACTATAAACGAACAATCCTATAATCAACAATGAAACGAAAGGTAAAATAGCTTTTATGATAGAGAATTTTTTAAAATTTATAGTCGATAAAAAATAAATTGGACTTAAAAAAAATAGAGGCATCAAGAGGGTTGAAACTTTATTTAAGAAGTAATAATTGTATGTTCTATAGAGGAGGATTATTGTTATAATCGAAATAATAAATAAAGATGCAAAACTTATAACTTTTTTCTTCTCCTTCAGCATTAGGTATACTGATGTGCTAAAAAATATTATAAAAAACGCATAGATATAGGTTGTAAGAGTTCCAACATCCGCAATCTGAAAATGTTTAGAGAGTAAGCCACTAAGGTTCAATAAACTAAGTGTCAATCCATAATCATATCCAGCATTTCTTTGCGACACAAAATCTGAAGGATTATACTTGTGAAGTTCATAGCTAAAAATGAAAAGTGATATTAAGCAAGTTAAAGCTAGTATTAAAACAAAAATCGCTGCATGTTTATAAGATTTATCTCTGATTATGTATTCCGGAATTATTAACGCAATCATGAATAAAACGAGCAAAACAGTATTTCCAGTTGAATACATAGCCGAATTAACTATAAACCCAAATAGCAGAAAAACAAAATGTTTGCTCGTCTTTTTATCAATTGAAATTATGCTCAACATAAATAAAAAAGGAAATGCGGCATAATATTGTCCAACAAACCCTTCGTAATATAATCTCAAGAAAAATCCAAAAGTACCAAAAACAATAGAGGATAAAATAACAGTCCTAATGACGCCCTTGTTATTAAAAAGTGATGAGATAAGAAGACCTAATGACAATGAACTGAAAATAGAAAACATAGAGGAGACAGCCGAGTAAGAGATAAATCCGTTTGTATGGAATAGTGAAACCGGTATGGCCATTGCGTAATGCATCAATGGCCTATTAGCCATGGGGTAAAATAATGTCTGATTTAGCGTAACACCATACATGAACCTCTGCTTTTGTAAATAATCCACCATCATCAAATATCTGGATCCATCATTTCCAATAGAATAAGACATTAACCATGAATACTTAATCATCGGAAAAACAATATGGAATATCGCTATAGGAATTACTATCACCCCGATAATTATTAGAAGCAACATATTGGATTTGATTATTGAGAAAAAAAGTTGGATCTCATTCATGTTTTTTACATAAAAAGCAATCACTAATAGAACTAGAATTAACATTACCGGTAAAGCAAGCTTATCTACACCGCTTTTCAATAGTCCGGAAAGTGTAAATACGATAAGATTGAATACCAGAAATCCAAGGAGTGGTGATGCAAGAATAATTTTATATCGCAATATTCCATCTTCAACACTCACTTTACGATCACTCCAAAAATATCTAGCTAGTGGAAAACCTATAAAGAATGAAATTATTGTATAGATATAAATTATTAGTAAGTACATTAACATTTTTTATCTCAAATTATTTTAGCAATAAATGATAAAACACATAATTATATTCTTGGTTATTCAAATTGTCACAGATAATGACTTTTAAGATTATAATAGAAATTAATCCTAACCTAATCATTTTCTAAGCGGAATGTTTTTCCTAATATTTGAATTGTCTTTTTTAATATAATAGCAACCGACACATAGATTAATGGAATTGCAAGTATTAAATACTGTGGTTCTGGCATTGTTAGCAACCATGGAATGAAACCTATAACAGAAGATACAATTAAGAGGGCCACCTCCGTTGGCAAATGAAATTTGCTAATATCATGCTTGATGGTTTTTATAATATCGATGATGGTTTTGTTATTCTTTTTGAACAATTTTGAAAATCCTAGAAAGATAATGTAAATAAATCCGATAAATATGGTCAGCGCCAGGAATCGAAATTCTTTTTCCTTTGAAACAGGATTATATATCAAAAAAGTTTGCACAAGACCTTCGGGCAAATGTTTTGAAAAGATTGTTTCGTAATGTTTTTTCATTACTGTTGGATTCATTCGAAACAAATCAACGAGTGTACTGTTTTTAACAAGTTCTTCTTGATTTTTGCCAAAAGTATCTAACAAGACCCTATTAATATCTTCCGTAGTTTTTGATTTTCTATCGGCATTAGTATACTTATGAAAAGCCCCTTCATCATATAAAAAATCGACAGTATACCATACTACGGTTTCTTGGCTTCCCGTAAAATAATCTTTATAAAAACGAATTATATTACTATTATGCCAATAGATTAGAATAATAAAGAGAAGCAAAGGAACGATTAATTGCTTGTAAAATTTTTTTTCAGTTATAATTTCTCTTGAAAATATTACCAAAAGAACCAGAAAAACCAACGCAAATAAGAACAACTCATACCGAACGAGACCCCCTAATATCAATATTCCAACGGATAGACCACTATACTTTGGATTTTTTATTAAGACCACCAATGCCAGAAGATAGAAAATTAATGCGAGCAAGGAATAGGTTGGACTTGTGTAGATATATATTGAATATTGAAAATATAGAGTTAACAAAAGGCCAAACAATGTATTTGTCAATTTTGATATCAGCAGAAACAAAAGTAATGAAGAGATTACTACCAGAATAATTTTCCAGACCACAAATCCAGTTTGCGGATTAATGAAAGTTCCCGATACAAAAGGATAAATAAGATCTAGAAATAAAGGCGAATGTTTAATTGGACTGCCCATATTCGACTGAGTGATATACTGCAGTGATGTCTTAATCCAGCCATCCTCATTTGCGGACATATTTCCCGCATTTTGAATTCCCCAATTTGAGAGGAATAAGAATAGATTAAGCCCTAGAACAATAATAACAAGTAGATACCGGATTAGATATTTTTTGGAGATCATCATTCAATTCCACACAAGTTGATAAATCATAATAATATTTGCAAAGTTCTAAAGTAAAAGCTAAATAAGATTCCCGTTTTTAGCATTAAAAGTTGGTATAAAATAAACAGTGAACATCTTATTTGTTTGATTAAAGACCAGTCTCTATTCCCGGGAATAAAGAGGAATGAACGAGCTATAATCTTTTTCACTTTTAAAAAGTGAATTTATAGAATTGAACTTAAATTCTTTTAATACGTTTTCCAAATATTCGCCTGTTTTATTTAAGTGATAATATCTCATCCTGTTAAATGCAAAATTAATATTAATTATCGGGGTTTGAATATCAAATTCAAATGGGTGAAGATATATCATACCATAATTAAACTTTTGGTTCGATCTTAAAAGAGCAACTTTAGTGAACCAGAATGGGAGAGCTCGGAAAAAAAAGCCACCACCAACCGGAATTCTTATACTACCCACCGAGAACACTTGCGCTGGGAATTCAATAATAGACCTATTATTTTTTAACGGGACAATACACGGCTCATTGCTAAATTTGGAATTTCCAAATGGATAAATATTAGAAGGGAATATACTGGAATCATATTTGAACCCTTCTTCGGCTAAAATATCTAATGCCCAAAAATATTTAACCCCTAAAGACCATCTGGGTGCCCTAAAACCTATTATTTCTTCACCAATAATATTATTTAAAACATCTTTTGACTTTTTAGTATCCTCTCGAAATTGTTCAGGAGTTTGTTCGGGAATTATAACATGAGAATAACTATGTGATGCAATTTCATGTCTTGCATCATGAATCAGTTTAACAATCTCAGGATTTTTATTTGCAAAACTTCCGAGAATAAAAAACGTTGCACTCTGATCATATTTAGCTAATAATTCTAAAATAGTATTAATGTTACTAATCTCTCTCGATCCATATTTTTGCCATCCATCAATGCCTCTATGAACAAATCCCTGGTACCAATCTTCGACATCAAAACTTAGTATGTTAACAATCTTCTTTTCCATTATCCCATGTTCATTTTATTACCAGAACGAATATTTAATAATTTATACCCCAATGCTAACAAACTAGCTATTGTAAATCCGAGTACTGTACTATCAATGAACGGAATTAAGAGCGCTGTCTCTTTGGGGATTGATATTTTACTTAAGAACATTATAAATATCGCTTCGCGCGTCCCAAAACCTCCGATTGAAATTGGCAGCAAGGAGATCAAAGCCGATATTGAGAGGCAAAGAGATAAGTAAATAAATGAAATAGAAATATTGAATCCCAAAGCAACTATATACGTCATAGAAAAATATGTTATATAGATAATGAATGAATATATTGTCATAATTGGAATCGTTGTTGCGGCAATTTTATTAAATTCCGATATAAATTCTCGCCAATTATTTTGAATAATAACATATTTTGAATCTGAGGTAAACCTCTTAAGTATTGCTATTAACAAGGACCAGATCCAATATCTTGACAAAAAAATTACTATACCAGCTACAACAATAAGAGCTATAGAGAATAATATATCAATCATTTGGATATAAAAATGATTTACGAAGTAAATCATTGCAATGAAACTAAAGAGAATCAACATAGCCATATCATATAATCTATCAATTATTACGCTTACAATACTTTTAGAAAACGTTAATTCATCTTTTTGCAGATACGCAATCTTGCTAAGTTCCCCTATTCTTCCAGGTGTTACGATTCCCCAAAAATTTGCCATTATATTAATACTTATAACTTTACTCAAGGGTAAATATATGTCCTGTGAAATCAAAAGCGTCCTCCATCTAATCGACTTCATCAGAACCATAAAAACATAGCAAAACAAATAAAGAAGGAGCCACCACAAATTAAAATTTTTTATTTCCGTTAATACTTTACTAATATCAATTTTTGTAATAATATAAATGAAAAGAAGGATTCCGAAAATTTTGATAAAATTTTTATATAGATATTTTGGAACTCTGATCTTCTTACTCATGGTATATATTTTCTTATTTTTGGCCCCAGCCATAACGAGATCTTATATGGCATGAGTTTCCACATATTTTTAACATGTGCAGCTTTATTTTGATTATATGTTGAAATAGTAGTTTTAATCTCTCTCTCCGAATAATTGATCAGTCGATAATCCAAAGCAATGGGATAAGCACCCCATTGCTTCTTAAATTTAAAAGTTCCAGAATTATACTCACTACGACCGAAATCAAATTCATCAAGGTTCAATGCGCAACCATATTTCAGAGCCTCCCAATACATCAGCATATTAGGGCAATCGTCCAAATACTCTTTTAATGATGATGCCCAGGGATCAGATAAACTATTTTTAAATTTCACCAAAAACATACCCGCAATAGCTATATCTCCTTTGTATATTGTAAGAATTTGAACATAATCATTCAAAATTTTTATAATATTTTCGAAAAAGTTTTTGCCGTGAACGGGCGTACCTAAATCGCGCATATTTCTAGCGTAAATTGAATAGAAAACGTCAAGCTGGTTCTTGCCCCATTTTGGAGAGAGCCCGATTTTTTCCGCTTTCCTAACTTGATTCTTCACTTTCGCATTAAGTTCATCCCATAATTGCATATGATCTTGTGGAAGTTTCCTCTGAAGTGTACATATACCAGAGACAAATTCACCAGGTTTATGTGAAATACTTCTTAGTTCTATATAAGACAAACCTTTATTTTTAAGATAAACTTCTATTAATTCCAATAAAGTACTTTCTTCATAAGAATCTGATTTTATTAATCCAGTAAAATTTAGATAAGGGAGTGAAATTGCGAATGTCTTTTTAGTGGGATAATCCATCAAACATAATGGCAGAGCAGCAATTAACACGTTATCATCAAAAATGCTTATATAAATTGTTTTAAGTGAGTATGAATGCTCAAATATCACTTTCCATTCATAAAGGTGAGAGTAATTTGAATGAATATTTGAAATGACAAAATCATTCCATAGCTTGCTATCATTATGGTTTATTTCCCGAATCTCTAACATCTTATTCATTCCTGGATCAAAATATCAATCATGAAATTGGTGTTTTCTCATTTCACTTATTTGATCAACAACAAGCCCAAAGAAGAATATCAATATCCCTGTGATCATTAGAAAAAAAGCACCAGGGATCAATCGAGCAGCTCCAGGAGGCATTAAAATTATCCCTTGAATTAATTCATATATAATTCCAGATATAAATATCAAAATGCTTGCAGGAACAAATATTTTCAATGGATTAAAAAGTATGATGAGCCTAAGTATCAAAAGTAAAACATTCGATCCATGCTTTAATTGTTTAACAGTACTTTTACCGATTCTCTTATTAGTCTTGATTGGGAAATAGCCTAAATTATATCCAAGATTTAGAAAAGCAATTGTACTGGTTGTTGAAAAAGAAAAACCATCCGGGAACAAATGAAGTAATTTTATTATAACATCCTTTCTAATTAACCTTAGACCTGAATTAAGATCAGGTATTTTTCTGCCAGTAAGAAAATTTGCAACACTTGAAAGTAACCATTTCCCGGGTTTACGAACCCATTCCTGATGAGAATCTTTTTGTCGCTCACCCACCAGCATATCATATGTATCAAAATTTTTGATGAGATTTTCAATATCTGATGGATTATGTTGACCATCCGCATCATAAAAGCAGACTAATTCAGTTGTTGAATTTTTGATTCCCGTTTTAAGCGCTGCTCCATATCCCTTATTATACGGATGATTAACCACTCTAATGGATGGGGCATTTTTAAGAATATTTTTTGTGTTATCAGTAGACCCATCATTTACTACCAGAATTTCCCAATTATTTTTACTGGAACCGACCAATAGCTCTTTCAGGGTATTTTCTATCGCTGTTTCTTCATTAAATACAGGGATAATTACAGTCAATTTATTCAAAATTTCCTCATCGATTAATAAATTATTTACTCAGGTGATTTACCGTTAATTCTAATCCATCATTGAAGAATATTTCCGGATGATAGCCTATTTTTTCGTGTGCTAAGCTTATGTCAGCACAAGAATGCTTTATATCACCTAATCTTTCTGGATCATATAATGGTTGAATATTTTTCCCGAACAATCTATTTAATTCAAAGATAAGACTATTAAGAGTTATCTGTTGATTACATGCACAATTGAGAATAAGATTTTTTTCAGTACTTTGTTCGATGGCAAGCATATTACATTTTACGACATTCTTGATAAACGTAAAATCACGCGATTGTAGACCATCTCCAAAAATTACTGGTTGTTTATTTTCATTAATTAGATTAATGAATTTAGGAATCACAGCTGAGTATTGGGAGTTAGGGTCTTGTCGTGGACCAAATACATTGAAATATCTCAGGCAAACAGTATTTAACCCGTAGGTCATCGAAAAGACTTTACAATAATATTCAACTGTCAATTTGGAAACTGCATAGGGGGATAACGGGTTCGGAATCATTCTTTCATGTTTAGGTAATTCTATGGTATCACCATAAATAGAAGAAGATGATGCAAATAAAAATTTATCAACCTTATTGACAACAGCAGCCCACAATAAGTTAAGAGTTCCATCAATATTCACACTATTTGTTGTTATTGGGTCAGCAATAGACCTGGGGACTGAGGGCAAAGCAGCTTGATGAATTATGAAATTAACATCTTGAACAGCTTTAGAGACAGTATGAAAATCTCTAATGTCTCCTTCAATAAGTTCGATATCATTTTTAAAGCTGTCAATATTAATTCTATTCCCTGTTGAAAAATTATCAATTATTCTAACAGAAAATCCTTTATTTAGAAATTCCTCAGCAAGATGTGAGCCTATAAATCCACCGCCTCCTGTAACCAAAACTTTCATATGCATTTAACCTCTGAATGAGTAAATATATACGGGCTAATATCTAAAAATTCCGCCTCTGTATAATTTATGATAGATCTCTGATTTTAGAAGATATTTGAAAATTTTCTTATTTATCTCAGGGTAACTAACATTTTCTCCTATGTACTTACTCCGAAGTTTCGTCATTTCCTTCTCTCCAAGTGAGGAAATTTGTGAAGAGGTCTTTTGATTTGGATGAACTCTGAAAGCCGCCAAAAAACGAGGGAGCCGAACTAATTTTGCCCCAACCTCCTGAAATCTTAACAATAAATCCCAGTCTAAAGCAAAATCGAATTCATCGTTCAGACGGCTTCCAACTTTTTCCCAAATTCTACGTCGCCAAAATAATGTTTCTTGCGGAATAAAATCGGCCCAGATTAAAACATTTTCATCGTGGGGAGGAAGAACCCATCTTCCAATTTCTCCATCACAATTATTTATCAAAACACGGTGGCCATATACAACATCGACTTCCGGATGCCGTTTAAAATAATTTATCACATAATTAAAAGTTCCAGGGAGATATACGTCATCAGAGTTTAGCCAAGCCATAATGTCGCCCGAGGTCAATTGAAATCCTTTATTTATTGCATCAGTTTGGCCTCGATCCTTTTCTGATTTAGCAGACTTAAGTTGTTTTCTATATGTATTAAGAATTTCTTTGCTGCCATCATTTGAACCACCATCCTGAACAATATATTCAAGGTTGGGATATTTTTGATCGAGAACACTTTTTATAGTTCTTTCCAAAAATTCACATTGATTGTACGAAGGTGTTACGATAGACAATCGAAGAGGGTTAACTATTTGTCTAGTATTTGAATATCTTTTAGGAATAATTAATTCAATTGGTTCGTAATGATTTAGCTGACCTAATCTCGGGATATGAAATTTTAGTTTATTCTTTTTAACTTTTATTTTTTCCTGCTCTAGTTTATCTGGCTTATCATCAATCTTTTCAAGTTCTTGCATAGTAGGTTGCACTAATTCAGTCTGTTTATGTTCAACTCTTTCTTCCTTTACAGCCTTATTCTTTTTGTTATATAAATAGTTCCATATTTTAGGAAAATGGAATTGGAATAAAGTTATTAAACCCCAGATTGGTGTGGATAGACGTTTTTTTAGAATACTCAAACTTTCAGATAAGAAAATAACTTCTTGTTCTTTATCCACAAGTTCATTCGAAAGAGAAGTGATGGCCGATTCCTTTTGATGTATAGTTTCTTCTTTGATGACTAAATCTTCTGATAATGCGAATATTTTTTGGTCTTTCTCAACAAGATCTTCAGATAATGATATTATTACTTTTTTCTTTTCTGCCAAGTCTTCTAATAATGTATCTATCTCTTTTTCTTTCCCAACAAGATCATCTGATAAAGATATTATTACTTTTTTCTTTTCACCCAGATCTTCTAATAATGTATCTATCTCTTTTTCTTTCCCCACGAGATCATCTGATAATGAACCTATAGTTTGATTTTTTTCATTTATGCTTACAAGTAATGAATCGATTTCCTTTTCTTTACCTACCAAATCATCCGAAAGCGTAAGAATGGTGTCGTTCTTTTCTACAAGATCATCTGATAATTCAAAGATTTTCTTGTCCTTATCTACTAAATCATCAGACAAGTCAATTATTTTTTCATCCTTCCCCTTAAGTTGAACCAGCATATCTTCTTGCTGTTTCAACAAACTATCAAAATCTCGGGATTTATCTAATACCGTTAACCAATTTATAGAATTGTTATAGGCATATTCCTGTACTATTTCTTTAACTGATTTAGGATAATAAATAATCGTATCGTTTAAAATTATTACTTCGTGAGCACGGCTTAAGCTACTTAATAATGTTATTATAGAATTAAAATCAGGCCATTGTGTAATTTCATGAGGTGATGGCGGAGGTGCTATAAATAACCGAGCATCGTCAATAATAATCAGGCTTTTGTTATTGAGTGATTCGATCGATTTTAGTTCTTCAATTAATGGGCATTGTGATTTTTCCCCAGCGGTTTTGTCCGCTACACACCAGTGGGCATCGAGCCAATATAGAACTGATTTTTCTTTTAAGTCTGGATGGACTTTCTTTAAAAATTTTTCGGAACTATCCAGATATAAATGAACAGTTCCCAGTTTCTCAAACCTATTTTTAACGTGTTTGTAATATTCTTCGGAAAGTTCGACCGAGTGAATTTCTCCAAAAAGATTTCTAACGTTCTCTATAGTATCGCCTTCGAAAGTGCCGGTTTCAACAAAGATATCTAGAGGAAGATATTTTTTGAGATTCTTAACCAGATTCAAGTCTAACGAAAAATTTACTGCACCCATATTATTTGTTAAGACCTTTTATTCTTGATAATTCAGTGTCTAATAATTCTATTATTTTCAATCTTTCTTCTGCCTCATGCGAGACTCTATTGATTAATTGCAGCCGTTCCTCACAAATCAATTTTAATTTAATGTTCTCTTCCAATAATGCGAAATAATCAGTGCATTGATAATTTGTAGATGGATCAAGGACCTCAATCACTTTGGTGTATTTTAAATCATGTATGAATAAAATATCGGCAAAAGCTAACAAGCCACCTTTGGTGTAATGAGTATTATAAATCCCGGCAAAACAATAGCTCATTCTTTTCAAGAATTCAAATTGTTCGAAATAGGAACCCTGATTTTTGTATAACGGTGCAAATATGAATTCAGTTAAAATACTTGGTCTATATTTAGCAATCGTGCCAACAGCACCGTTCAAAATGCGTAAGTCTAATCCTTGAGTATCAATTTTAACGAAATCCAAATTGGAAATATTATTACGTGAACTCAGAAAAGCATCTACTGTTTCCGTTTTCACTTTTGTTTTTGTTAAAATCGAATTAGCAGATTCGAAATTCAATAAACTATTTTGAGATGCATCTTCAATTACAAAAAAATCTTTTTCACCTGCATCACTATCTAGAGCAACATTGAATATTTCAATGCTGGAATTATTCTTAAATTTTTCGGTGAGTATTTTAAAATTTTCTGATGTTGGTTCAAAAATATATCCCTTAAGATTTGGATTTGATTGCAATAATGATTCTGTAAAGTCGCCGAGATAAGCTCCTATATCTAGAAAAGTACTATCATTGGTTAGTAATTTTTGAATAGTGCTATTCAGATTCAAAATATCTGTCTTTTCTGGAGAGTCAAGAACATCTTTATCAAATCCTTCAGCTGAGTCATTCATTTAAGCATTAACTCCTTTAGGATATACCATAATCTGATAATCCCCACCCAGATCAGCATACCCATGGAATGGTAACATTATGTTGCGGGAATCTGGACGTATAAATATTCTTCCAGCTTGTGGAATTCTTAGAATTTGTTTGATCATCAAATCTCTTTTTTCAAAATCCACTTTGTTAACTTTTTCTAAATCTTCTTTCCTAATCGTAGCCAGTCCAATTGCGAAGGTGTATTCACCTGGAGAGATGTTTAATATGAAGTGCTGTTTGAATCGTATTATTCTTCCTGCTTCAACTTTATCAATCAGTTCAGCTGATGACTTAGAATATTGTAAAGTATCTTTCCCATGAATAACTATATTTAGTGAATTATTAAAGACCACTGCTCCAATCGGTATCTGGATATCTCCAAGCATTTGGAATTCGTAAAAAACATTTATTCTTTCACCAACCAAAAAATCAGAAGAAATCTCTCCTCCAGAATTACATACAGTGACTTTCTTTAGAACAGCTAAATTCTTATCTCCATACATTTCAACTTTACCAGGATCAACCATATTTTCTTGTTCTGGCCAACTGTCAATCAAATTGAAAGCATCTCCTGATTGAATCAAATTATCTTCTCTATTTATTCCAACATCAGTACTCGGCTCCACATGCCTATAATTATTATCCAGACTATAATATTTATGAATTGCTTTGTGCGGGTTTCCAATAAATAACAATTCACCATTGGATAAAACAATTATCTCTTTACTGTATTTTTCAACCAATTGCATATCGTGAGATACAATAACTAAGGAAGTACCTTTACTCAACATTTTTTCGATACGCGAATGGCATTTTTGCTGAAAGAAGATATCTCCAACACTTAACACTTCATCTACAATTAGGATATCCGGTTCAAGACTAGTCTGAACACTAAATGCAAGCCTTACAAACATACCGCTCGAATATGTCTTAACTGGTTGATCTATAAATTCTCCGATGTCAGCAAATTCGATAATCTCTTTAATCTTTGCCTCAACTTGATTTCGCTGGAATCCAAGGATTGTACCATAAAAATAAATATTCTGACGACCGGAAAATTCAGGATTAAATCCTGTTCCCAGTTCTAATAATGCAGAGACGGTTCCATTAACAAGAACACTTCCACTGCTGGCTTGAATGACATTAGCAATTATTTTAAGCAAAGTAGATTTGCCCATACCGTTCTTACCAATTATACCAAGACATTCTCCCTGTCTTAATTCGAAGCTGATATTCTTTAACGCATAAAACTCTTTGTGATATCTTTTCCCAAATGGATTCAATGCCTCTTTGAGCCTATCTTGAGGCGAATTATAAAGTTTAAAGAATTTTGAAACATTTTCTAATTTTACAACTGTCTTGCTACCCATTATATAACCTCTGCAAAGTGAGGTCTTAATCTTCTAAAAACAATCGCTCCTATTACTAAAATAATGGAGACCGTTCCCCAAAAATAGATTAACTCCAAGGGTTTTTCCCAGAATGGAATTTTATAAATGAGCGTGTCTCGATAGCCAGATACGATATAATAGACTGGATTAACCTTTACCATCCAATGATATTTTTGTGGGATCATAGAAATACTCCAGAAGATTGGAGTTAACCAGAATCCAAATTGGATTAAAATTGAGACTATGTTATTCACATCTTTTACAAATACACTAGTAGAAGATGTTATCCAACCAAGACCAATGAGAAGAACAACCATTGAGAAAATATAATAGATGATTTGCAGAGTAAAGATGCTTGGGAAAACAGAGTAAAAACAACCAAGTACAATTGTTAAGAAAATAAAGACTAAGTGATTAATCAAAGCACTGAAAATCTTGACCAACGGCAATATTCCAAGACTAAAGTCTACTTTTTTTATCAGAAAATTAAATTGTTGAATCACGCTCGTCATAGCAATAAACACTTCGGAGAAATAGAGCCAGACGATCATTCCACAAATTAACCAATAGGCGTGTGATGTGTTCTCAATATTTTGTAGTCTAAAACCAATCGATAGCACACCCCAAATAATAAGTATAAACAACAGCGGTTGAATATAGGTCCAAAAAAAGCCTAAATAAGATCCTTTATATTGAACTTGATAATCTCTTTTAGCTAGTTCATATATTATTGATTTTTTATAATAGATCTCTTGGATAAAGCCAGTGAATAACTTGATATAATTTGGTCTTATATTATACATATTTTGAAGCGTAACTAATATTCCGAGTTTTTAATGTTTTGAATTAATTCCCATTATGAGACTTTATTTATTAAATCCAACATCATTCTAGCACTATTATTCCAACTAAATTTCTGTCTGAAAAGCTCTAGCCTTTCTTCCTCAATTTTAACGTCATCAGTTAGGATCTTATCGAATTTAGAGACAATATCATTTGTGCTATAAGCGTCACAATAATTTGCAAATTCACCGCAAACTTCAGGTAAACTACTTGTATTTGAGACTATGGTTGTACATCCACAAAAAATCGCCTCGATTGGTGGAAAACCAAATCCTTCGTAATATGAAAGATAAGCAAAAAGCTTTGCATTTTTATACAAACCGACCAATTCTTGATCCGAAACGTAACCAAGCATAAGGATGTTTTTATTTTTAGTGAAATCAAGCCTGACTTTCCTGAAAACCCTCGGGTGTATTTTTCCAACAATAAGTAGTTTTAAATTAGGTCTATCGAGCTTAATAAAAGCCTCAACCAAGTTTGTTATATTTTTTCGGGGTTCTATTGATGAAACAGTCAAGATATATTCACCATACTTGTTTTCATACTCATTATTATAATATTTCTTGACGAAAGAAGGGATGGCTGATGGGATTACTGTAATTTTTTCTGCTGGAACATTTAGATATTTAATAATCTCCTGCTTTGTAAAATTGCTCATTGTAATAATTGCTTTTGAAGCATTCGCTGATTTACTTACAAATAGACGGAAAGAAATGGCGGCCTTTCTTGTGTACCAGTTGGGCTGATGAAGAAAGGCTAAATCATGAATTACTAAAACCTGATTTTTATAAAAAATAGGAGCAGTGTTTGTCAGGTTAATTAGAAACGGTTTCTTGTTCTTTATTAAATAGAGGGGTAAACTTATTTGTTCCCAGAGATGGTCTCTAAATATGCCGATCCTTTTGGGAATTAATTCTTTTTCCAATTGTGGGTTGGATAAATTGGCAGGACATAATAATAAAATATCGCTGTCGATTTTTTTTAGTGCATAGGAAATTTCAGTAGCGTATCTTTCAATTCCAGTTATGGTTCTTGTAAGAAAACGGGCATTAATACAAATCATAGATTATAAATATCCCACAAATGAATAAATACTTAGGCTATGAGCAAAAGTAGAGAATTAAAAAATAACATTAAAAAAGTAAATAAAGATAAAACTCTTCATGTCAAAAACGAAAAAGATTTCCTTGTTTTAAATCTGCCAAATTGGATCTTAATTCTTGCTGTAATTGCAGTAGGAGTTATATTATACTCAAATACATTTAAAGTGCCATTTTATTACGATGATTATGACTCCATAGTCGGCGATCCACTAATTAAGAATCTTGATAACTTTTTTCGATTTCCAAGCTTTTACGATTTCATACATGCCCGGTATTTATCCAGTTTAACTTTTGCACTAAACTTTCATTTTGATGGAATAAATGTTACCGGTTATCATATTGTAAATATTGCCATTCACCTCGTCAACTCATTATTAGTAATGATGTTAACCTCGCTTACTCTAAATACTTCCAAATTGCGTGAGATTTTCAGTAATAAAGATAAAACTGCATTTATCCTGATTGTAGGATTAATTTTCATTTCTCATCCAGTTCAAACACAAGCAGTTACTTATGTTATTCAAAGGATGACTTCTTTAGCCACTATGTGTTATTTAGCATCATTATGCATTTACATTAAAGCCAGATCGATTTATTTAAGCAGTCCTGTTAAATCAACCAAAAAGTATCTTAAAGTCACGATTCTTTTTATCTTTTCAATTATTTCAGCATTCATGGGGATGGGAAGTAAGCAAATTGTCCTTACTATTCCCGCAACAATTATTATTTATGAAATTCTTTTCTTCAGGAATAAAGAGAAAAGAATTAACTGGAAAGTAGTATTACCACTAATATCAATATTTATCATTTTTGTAATAATCGCAATTCTAATTTTTGGTTTACCTTCAGAAACAGATGAAATCTCAAGAAAAGATTATTTACTTACTCAAATTAATGTCTTAGTAACTTATCTTAGACTTTTCTTAATCCCAATTAATCAAAATTTAGATTATGATTTCCCAATTTATCAATCACTGTTAGATGTTAAAACTATCGGTTGTTTACTTCTATTGACTTCATTGATCGCCGTTAGTATTAAATTCTGGAAAAAGTATCCTCTAATTTCTTTCTCGATTTTGTGGTTTTTTATTACCCTTTCCATCGAGTCCAGCATCATTCCCATTAGAGACGTCATTGTTGAACACCGTCTTTATTTACCGTTATTCGGACTCTCATTACTCATTGCCTCATTGGTTTTTATGATTCCTCGGCGATACAACGTTCTGAAATTTTCCATTCTTGCTGTTTTTATACTTAGTTGTTCGGTTCTAACCTATCTAAGAAACGAATTGTGGAACGATCCGATTGCAATGTGGACTGATTCAATGAACAAGTCGCCTAATAAAGTTCGTCCGGAGTTTTTTAGAGGATATGTTTATTTACAAAAGAACGAAGTTGATATGGCGATATTAGATTTCAAAAATGTTATTGCAAAAGATAAAAATTATTACCGCGCATATGATAATCTAGGTATTGCATATCAGGAAAAGAAGGATTTCCAAACTGCAATTCAGTATATGAATGAGGCCATTCGGATTAAACCTGAATCGCCATATGCCTACAACAACAGGGCAAGTGCTTATATCTATATTAAAGACTACGAGAAAGCTCTTGTTGACCTTAACAAGGCTATAGAACTTCAAGGTAATTACACAGATGCATTTTATAATCTAGGTTATGTTCACTATTTTATGCACAATTATGAAGAAGCGATCAAAAAATTTTCCATTGCTTTGGTTTTTAATCCAACCTATACTCAAGCACATTATTATTTAGCAAGCAGTTTTTACAACATTGGTAAATACAAAGAAGCCTGGGATCAAATAAACATTATTAAAACGAAAGGCTTGGAACCAGATATGAAATTAGTAAATAAATTAAAAAATAAATCGCCCCAGTAAATAGAAAGAATATTCAAATAATCATTCGTAAATAATATCAGATTCTGAACTCACTATGTTTTCCTATTACTCTGCAATTCAAGACTAAAATTGGCAATAGCCATTAAAGATAGCTTTATTCCCTTTCCAGTCATTTCTAAAAACACTTTGATACCTAAGTAAGCAACTTCATTTTATAATCAACATAGTTTTAATAAATTGATTGATTTAAAAAAGAAATCCCGCCGAAGCGGGATTTCTAAAAGCTGAATATTCAATTCAGAAGATTACTTCATTAATAACATCTTCTTAACTTGAACAAAGCTACCAGCTTCAATTCTGTAGATATACATACCACTTGCTAATTTTGTAGCATCAAAATTAACGGTATGATATCCAGCAGGCATTACTTTGTTAACTAAGTTAGCAACTTCTTCACCGAGGATATTGTATATCTTCAATGTTACATTGCTTTCTTTTGGTAATGCGAACTTAATGTTTGTTGTTGGGTTGAACGGATTCGGGAAGTTCTGCATGAGCGCGAACTCAGTTGGAATTTCCTCTGTCGTTGCAACGTCTGTATTACGTGAATCAACTGAGAAGCTATATGCAAAGAAGTCATTGTTAGCTGCATCTACTGCCGTAACAGTAATAACTGCTTCGCCGATTGTAAGTGGGGTCAGTTTAACTGATGATCCAACTATTTCAGCTGTAGCAACTGCTATGTTTGATGATTGGGCTGTGAATGACAACGTGCCAATATTGCCTTGGAATACATTAGCTAAAGAGACAAGCTTAGCACCTTGTGGAATTACTAACCACTGTTTTGCAATTGCGTTCTTAACTGACAGATTCGAACTCATTCCAAATGTAAATACTGCGCCACCAGCTCTTAATCCAGCATTAGCGCCTCTCTGAATGATAGTAGGTGTAGTGGCATTCATTGAGTTATCATATGAAGTATTAACACCCTGGAGCAACCATGAATTTGATACATCAGCTACCGCACCATGTCTACGGATTAGCCTAACGTTACCAATAGCATCAAATGTTGTAAAGTCCTGAGCACTTAATTCTAAATCAAATGGAGTACTTGGACCAATATCACTAGGTGAAGTAGAAACTGTCCAATAGAAGTTTGGATATCTTGCAACATCAATACCAGTTGCAACACCATCTTTTATCGGTAAACCTACTGCGCCACCTGGGTTACCATCAACTGCATTTACTGTAATTGTAGTATTTGGTGTAGTAGGTAATCCAAATGCTGGATTGAAAGTAACTGCCGCCATTCTATATTTTGTCATTGTACCAACTGGGAATACCTGTCTTGGTTCAGATGAACCAGCTAAACCAGGACCTCCTGCATTGAACAATGTCTTAGCAACATTTCCAACAACGTGACTGATATTTGTTCCAGTAACACCAGTTCTTGTAAATCCTTGTCCACCGCCAAATGCAGGAACAACCATATTAAATGTATTAGCTCCAGTTACAAACAAGCCGTTTACAAATGTTGTATTAGCAGTTGATGCTAAATTACCGCCTGCTAATGTAACTGTATTTGTATTGTTTGTTTTGCTAAATGTCAATGCACCAACTGTAGCTCCAGCAGATGGAATAGTAAACGTAGCATTTGCAGTGCCTGTAAATACTAAGTTTGTAAGCGCATTCATTGAACTACCTGTTGCCATTGTAACATCTTTCGATGCTGTAATTGTTCCACCGGTATAAGCACCGTTGAGAGTTAAATTATCAGCGCTTGTTATGTTACCTTTAAATCCAGCTACTGAACTAGCATTTGTAGCTGTTGCTGATGTATATGACGTAGTAGTAGCTGTGCCGTATAATGCTTGTGTGAATGGACCAGCCAAGGTCATTGTTGCAGCAGTAACGTTAACGTTAATAATTGATGCAGCTGCAGCAGAAGTAAGTGTACCAGTTACAGTTAATGTGCCAGCAACGTTGCTTGTAGCAGGTGCTGTTGGATTAGTTTCACTTGACAAAATACCTCTTGTAAGTGTAGCGCTTGTAGCGTTTGTTACACTTAATGTTTTACCATTTAGATCGAATCTAACATCATTAATTGGTGTTGTTGAGTTACCTGATGCAAGAACGAAATCTCCGCATGAACGATCTGCATGTAGTTTGAGTCCAACAGTCGTAGCACCGGTATTGCTATTTACATTTAGAACACTTACAAAAGCAGCTGTTGCAGGATATTCACGTGAAGTGATTAATCTGTAAGCTGTGTTTGAGTATGTCAATGTAACTGGACCGCCAGCTAAACCTGTGACAGTAGTGCTTCCGGAATTTAGAAGATTTCCGTCACGTACGTTTACTGTTGAAGCAGCACCCATTGTGATACCATAGATTGTACCTGCAGTTGCTTCGAAATCATAGTCACCGGTATATAGGTATAAAGTTCCAGTAACTGTAACAGGCTTAGAAGCATTTACAGGGATTGCTGCTGTGTTATTAACATATAAGTTTCTAACTGACAATGGGGTTGTTGCTGTTCCGGGCATTTCTAATGCAGGAGTAATTGCTGCAGTAGCAGTGTATTGAACATCTACAACGCCAGCAAATGTTGGAAGTGCACTAAGAATTCCAGCATTATTCATTCTCTTTATCAATGCTCCATCACCAATAACCAATTTAGTCGTAGCAGCTGTTACATCGCCGGTATTAGCAAGAACAAGTCTGTTAGCAACTGTAAATATGTTATTATTTGGAGATCCAGCTAAAGTTAAACTACCGGTATTATTAACGCGAACGTTCGGGAATACTAAACCGGTTGCTGTTGTGCTTAATGCTTGAGCTGCTACGTTATCAAATACAAATTCGCCGTTAGCATTGTCTGTTGCGGTAATTGTATTTGAAGTTGTAGCTGTAAAAGTACCAGCAACAAAAGTGAATCCAGCTGTACCGTTAATAATAACATCCTGAGCACCAAGTGCTAATGTACCGCTAGTAGAAGTAAATGAACCGGTTGTTAAGCTTGGAGGAGTTGAAATACCGGTGTTATTTACTAATGTAGCTGTATTTGTTGTATTCTTTAATTGGAAGTTAGGAACAATTAAAGAAGCACCTAAATTAATATTTGTAGCTCCAGTAACTATTGTAGTACCGGTACCGCTATATGTACCGCCCATAGTATTCCAAGTTCCGCCACCAAGTGTGAATGTATTAGCACCCATCGCAAATACACCAGCTGTTGGTGTTGCATCATAATCTTGGAAAGTATCAGAAACACCACTATTACCACCTAAGGTAACGGTTGAACCATTTTGAATCTGAATCTTTGGAACTAATACTGTACCAGTGTTAAGTCCGGCTGATGCTTTGAACATGAGCCAACCTTTTGTTGTTGCGCCGGTAGCTAAGAATGTACCACCTGCAACTGTACCAAAAGTACCGCCAGTTACATAGAGGTTTTGATTGTTAAAATCAAATGTAGCTCCGGTTGCCATTGCAAATGATGTAGAAACATTTGCATCTGCTGTTAGATCTACAGAACCACCTGTTAAGTTGAAGTTTGCAACTGTACCTAATGTTCCAGAACTCCAAGTTCCCATGCCAAGATTAACAATTCCAGCAACAACATTTAATGTAGTAATTGCTTTTAAGTTAGTAATAGTATAAGTAGCTGAAGTAGTTGCAGTATTAATGGTCATAGTGGTTATTGCAGAAGCATCTGCTGGGGCTGCTGTAGCTAATCCGCCAGTAAGAGTACCATCTCCAGTTAAAAGAAATTGAGCAGTACCATTAATTGTTCCTTTAACTGAATGTACAGCACTAGAACCAGTTGATACTAAATCATCTGTTCCGCTAACGCCGGCTAAAGTAGCAGTTGCACTATTAGCAACAGTTAAGTTTCCTGTAAACTGATATAAACCAGCTGCTGGGAAATTAACTGCACCTGTGGTTGCTGAAATTGTGAGATTAATAACATAAGGTGTAGCACCAATTACAAATTCTGGACCTACATTATATGTTGCACCAACAGTACCAGTACTGAAATATTCTAGATTGTATAAAGTATTTGTAATATTAAATAAACCAGTATTCAAGTTTATCGGTTGACCATCAGGAGCTCCACCTAATGTATTACCCATATTTCTACGGATTGTAGGTGTGGTTATTAAATTTGATGGATTAAAACTATTTCCAGCATTGATTCTAATTGTACCAGAACTCAATGTTAAAATACCGGAGAAATTAACTTGCCCGTTTGTTGTGTTAGTAACATCAACAAAATTTGCTGGATTTGTTAATCTAACTTCGATATTTGTGTTTGTACCATTACCAGAAATAGAAAGTTGACCAGAGGTTGGGCCTAAGAATATAACGCCACCGCCACCTGAAGAAAGTAAGCTGCCTTGATTTCCGAATGTTGGGAAAGCAGTACCATTACCAAGCATTCTAATGTTATATGTTCCTACATTAACGGTAGTATTTGAAATAATTGTAACTGTGTTCAATACTTCAAGCGAACCGTTTATAAATGTAACATTGGTATTCGTAACAGAAGTTGAAAAGTTATATACTTGAAGGTTTGTACCGCCAGAGAAGGTTTGAGCAATTCCACCGCTGAATCTTAACAATCCAGAAGCTGGGGTAACAGTACCTGCATTTCTAATAAAATTAGCTTTAATATCTAAAGAAGCGTCGGCAGTGTATAAAAGAATACCACCGTTTTGTGTATAATCTTTGGTTACGCGTGTAGTTGATGAAGCCGGTAGAGT